>CAZVIC010000001.1:0-41187 GCA_964627735.1 uncultured Planctomycetia bacterium
TGAAGAAGACAAGAAGGTCATTGTCGCTTATAACAGCGCAATTAAGCAGAGAGGAGCTTCTTAAGAGGAGGGATGTGGAGAGAGATAAAGTTAAGTTTAGATATTCCAAGGGTTCTAAGTTTAAGTATGATGATATCTTACGATTTAACTTTCAAAGAGTTACAGAAGCATTGAGAGTATTGGAAGAGGTTTCTCAGGTTTTAGATCCTCAGTTAAAACAAAAGTTTATGAGATTGCGTTTTAGAGTTTATGAAATTGAAAAAAGCTCTTTTGCTGCTATATGAAAATATTTGAAGATTGTACTATTTACGGAGTCTCTGATACTGGATTTAATCACATAGAGTACCTTGGAGAACTTCTATCTTCTGGTATAGATGTAATCCAACTACGAGACAAAGATCTTTCTGATAGGGAATTCTATAGCATTGCTATTGTTCTTAAAGAGATGGCGGCTGATTTTGAGAAACCATTTATTATTAATGATAGGCTTGATATAGCCCTTCTTGTAGACGTAGACGGTATTCATGTAGGAGTTGATGATCTCCCACTAAAAGAGGTTAGGTCTATCTTAGGAGAGGATAAGATTCTAGGTTATAGTTGTCATAGCTATCAAGATGTTTTAGATGTTAAAGATGTAGACTTAGATTATATAAGTGTTGGTCCGGTGTTTAAGAGTAATACTAAAAAAAATCTTGAAACAATAGGGGAGGATGAAATAAAATTGATAACTGATAATATCAAACTTAAACAAGTGGCAATAGGAGGGATTGACTTAAACAACATAAGCATGGTTAGAGATTACGGCTTTTCTAACGTAGCTGTTATCTCTTCGCTCAATATTTCAAAGGATAAGAAGATGTATATAGATGAGATAAGAAAGGCGGTAACTAAATGACACTTATAGACAAAATTAAAAAAGGGGATATTCCTCTCTTTATAAAAGAGGTTGCAGATCTTGAAGAAGTTACTGAAGATTTTTTATTAAATAAAATATTAGAAGGCAGGGTTGTTGTGCCTGACAATGAGTCTCATGCTAATAAGCATAGAGTTGCTATTGGCGAAGGTATGAATGTAAAAATAAATGTCAATATAGGCACATCTTTAGATAAGGTTGACTTAGATCTCGAGACCAGAAAGATTGAGCTTTCAGAGCGTCTTGAGGCTGATACGATAATGGATCTATCTGTAGGGGGCGATATTGTTCAGATAAGGAGAGATTTGATATCTAAGACTGTGCTTCCTTTTGGTACTGTACCGCTCTATGAGGTTGCGGCAAGGTGTTCCGGGGAGAAGGGTTCTTTTGCCAGTGCTTCGGTAGAAGATTTTTTTGAAGTTTTAGAGAGACAGGCTCGTGACGGTGTAGACTTTTTCACAATCCATGCTGGTATTACAGCTGATTGTATTGATAAGATAAAAAGACAGGAGAGGATGTTAGATATAGTAAGTCGAGGAGGGGCTTTAATGTTGGAGTGGATGATAGTCAACGAGAAAGAAAACCCCTTTTATGAATATTTTGATAGAGTGCTTGAGATTACCAAGAAATACGATGTTACTATAAGCCTAGGAGATGCTTTAAGACCAGGATCTATATTTGATGCTGGTGATCCATTGCAATACTATGAGACATTTGTAGTCTCAGATCTTGTGAGAAGAGCTAGAGATTATGGGGTTCAGACTATGGTAGAGGGCCCTGGGCATGTTCCTCTAAATAAAGTTGAACATGAGATAAAGGCTATTAAAGAGATAATTCAAGGAGCTCCCTTATATGTATTGGGTCCTTTAGTTATAGACTCTGCTGCTGGGTATGATCATATAAATGCTGCGATTGGAGCATCTATAGCAGCTTATTCTGGAGCCGATTTCTTATGTTATCTTACTCCTGCTGAGCATTTGTCCCTTCCTGATATAGACGATGTTAGAGATGGTATTATGGCTTTTAAGATAGCTGCTCAGGCGGCAAATTTTTGTCGGGGTAAGGAAAGGGTAATTCAGAGAGAATTAAAAGTTAATAAAGCACGTAAGAAAAGAGACTGGGAAGAGCAAATGAAGTTTTTCTTAGATAGCGAAAAAGCACTGGAGTATCGCAGTAAGATTCCACCTGAGATAAATGATACATGTTCTATGTGTGGTAATTTTTGTTCTATGAAGATTGTAGAGAAACATTTAAATAAAAAATTTGCAGTTTAATTTTAATTGTTTTGACTATAGGTTGATTTTTAGTCAAATAATAGGCGAGTGTAGTTCAGCGGTAGAACGTCAGCTTCCCAAGCTGGATGTCGGGGGTTCGATTCCCCTCACTCGCTCCAGTAATGAGATTTTTTCGGAGCTTGTGATATGAAGATGAAAGTAATTTTTGTTATGTTGTTATTATGGGGTTGCGCATCAACCAATAGTAAGAATAGTGTCGAGTCTTTACCTGCATCTAAGGTTCTTGCGGAGTCTTCTTGGGATAAATCTAACGGGCAGTATCATCAAGTCAAAAGCGGAGAGACTCTCTATAAAATATGTTCGTCTTATAAGGTAGATCTAAAAAATGTAATAAGTGTTAATAATTTAGAAGACCCTTCTAGAATAAAGGAAGGTCAATTATTATATATTCCAGGCAGAGATATAAAATCTAATATTTCTAGTTCTGATTTCATTTGGCCTGCAGAAGGTACAGTTGTGTCCTATTTTAAAGGTTCGACTTCCAAAGGACTTAATAAAGGCATAGATATAAAGTTGATTTCATCTCAAAAGGTAATCGCTGCAGCTTCTGGCGAGGTCTGTTATTCTGGTGAAGATATAAAAGGTTATGACAAAGTTGTCATGATTGATCATGGTGGAGGACTCTATTCTCTGTATGCCTATAATGATGTTCTTTTGGTTAAAAAAGGTGATCATGTTAGGCAAGGCGATTCTATAGCTCGTATTGATAAAGAGAGCGGAGTCTTGCATTTTGAAGTTAGAAAAGAGAATAACCCTTTAAATCCGTTAACATTTTTAAAATAGTTCTTATCCAATGATAAAAATAGGCCCTGTACTAAAAGAACAATTTTCCTCAAGAGAGAAAGAGATAGAAAGATTAAAAAAGATAAAAAATGACTATCTTAATGGTTATAGAAGAAATCTTGCTATTCTTGGGCCTTGGAGTATTGGTAAAACATCTCTTATTCTTAAATTTATTCATGATGATCTAGGAGAAGATCTTTTTCCCATCTATCTCAACCTTGAAGAAGGTTTTTTAAAAGAGAGTTTTTTAGGGTTTTTACTCCATTCCTTGCGCAAGTTTTCTTTAGTAAATAACGATTTTTTTATAGATAATACAGCTGATAGCGGGAGAATTATTGAAAGAGATTATCCAGTCTTTAACTCTATTATAAAAAACATAGAATCAGGTCTTAAAAATAATAATTATGAACTCTTGATGAATTCGATATTACGTCTTCCTCTTGCAATTAAGAAAGAGTTCAAGAAGAACTCTCTCTTTGTGATAGATGAATTTTTTGGCCTAAGTAAGCTCAAGTTAAATTATTGGATGCAGTTATTAAGAGAAAATATCATGTTGAATGAACATGCCTTATTTGTATTAATGAGCTCAGACGAAGATAGATCTAAAGCGGTATTAAATTCAGAGTTCTCTTTGTTATTTGGTAATTTTGAGATTATGGAGCTGGGTAAGTTCTCCTATCGCGAGTCTAAAGGATTCATAAAATCCAGGATGAGTAAAATAAAGGAAATAGATGATTCTGTTGTAGATAGATTGGTAGCTTTGACCGCTGGCGTACCACTCTACTTAGATATATTGACATCCTGGGTTGAAGAGAACGTGGATAGTTTTGATTCCGAAGCACTTATTTTAATGATTAGGGAGAATCTTATTAGTAATAAGGGCTTTCTTTATAGGTTTTTTAGTGAAAAATTAAGAAATTATCCTGGCGTTGAAAAGTTTCAGGAGTTTTTGCCTTTTATCCTTGAGGTTGCAAGGGGCAATACGAAAAAGAAGATTCTTAGAAAACTAGATCTCTCTTATGCTAATTCTGGCCATTCTATGAACGGTTTTTTGGAGAAAAACGGTAGCTTTTTTAGAATAAAAGATCCGCTTTTTAGAATATGGCTTCTCTATGCTTATAGTGCAGATCTTATGGGATTAGGAATAGATTTTAAAGCTCGCATAGAGATGTTAGAGAGAGAGCTAGATTCTATTAACTCCGGTTTTAATATTTTTTGTAATGACAAACCGATGTCAAAGATAGAAGATATTGTCAAAGAACTTGTCTTTAAATTTGATAATGAGTTTATAGATTTAATTGGTAAAAGGAAACAATTGCCTAAGATTGTCTCTTTCGAAAAAGAGTTTCAGGGTAGAGATTATACTCTATTTCGCGCAAAGAGGGAAAGGTTGGGGTGCTGGCTCTTTCTTGTGGTTTCCAGGATTTAAAGAACAGGATAGTTATGATATCGTAGAGGTGCTTAAAGATAGTCAGATAAGATTTAATCAAAAGATAGCTATTGTTTCAAATCAATTAGAGGATAATAATGTGAATTTAATATTAAAGACTATGGGGTTTTGGCTTTGGGATATAGATTTTTTAGTCAAGCTTTGTGAGTTTTATTCTATAACAGGAAAGAATAATGTTGGTAGTTTGGTTTAAATTTGCAGCTTATTCTATTGCCATTTTTATTTTTGGTTATCTCTCCTGTAAATATGGATATCTAATAACAAAGAAGAGTCGAATATCTGAAGGCTTTATGGGTGTTTTTTTTCTTGCCATGGCTACTTCTTCTCCAGAGCTATTTACTGCTCTTATTGCTGTTAAAAATAAGGTTTTTAATCTGGCTTTAGGGAATATATTTGGATCCCTCTTAGTTAATGTTTTTATATTAATACTATTAGATCTCTTTGTATCTAAGGGTGGGTTTTTAAAAAGAAGCAAGAATTTTAAGGGAATATCTATAGTTTTGATATTACAAGCATTGATTATAGTTTCAATTATTTTAAGAAGTGTTTTTGGCTTTAATTTAGATTTTCTTAGCTTTGGATTAGAAAATATTTTTATAATAATATTGTATTTTATTTTCTTAAAAGGCGAACTTAAAGATAATGAGTCTAATGTTGTTTCTTCTGAGGTCAAAAGCAATAGAGGATGCTTAAAAGAATGGATTTTCTTTGTAGTTTCTTTGATTGCAATAGCATTTTTTGCTCAACTGGTAGTTGTTCAGTCCCGCATCATTGTTGAAAATTCTATGTTGAACTATGTTTTTTTTGGAACGCTTTTTCTAGGTTTTGTCACTTCCTTGCCGGAGCTTGTTGTAACAATTTCAGCACTTATGAATAGATCTCATGCTATGGCTATAGGTAATATAATAGGGAGCAATGCATTTGATATAGCCATTATACCTGTTTTAGGTCTGGTCTCTTCCAAGGTTTCTATTTTATCAAAAGCTTCACTTTCGCATATCTATACTCTTATAGCTGTAGAAATAGTAACATTAACATTATTTATTTTGTTTAGATCTAAAAAGTTAAATAAAGGTTATGAGCTAATATTGTTGCTTTTGTTAATAGTACCGTTAATAATGATATTTTAATCATGAAGAATATTTGGGCTCCATGGAGAATGGAATATATTACAAATCCTGATAAAGACAAAGATTGTATATTTTGCAAGAAAGCCAAAAGCAGCGATGATGAAGCTAACTATGTTTTATCAAGAGGCAAGCATTTCTTTGTTCTGCTCAATATCTACCCTTATAATAATGGTCATCTTATGATAGCTCCTTATAGGCATCTTTCGGATATTACTGATTTAGATGATTCTGAGTTAAGTGAGGTTTTTAAATTGATCAAAGATTTTAAGAGAAGATTGAGGAATAAATTAAATCCTGAAGGTTTTAATGTAGGCTTAAATATTGGGGCAGCAGCAGGGGCTGGCATAAAAGATCATATACATTTCCATCTTGTGCCTCGTTGGATTGGAGATACAAGCTTTATGTCTATTTTATCTGACACTAAAATTTTGTCTCAATCTTTAAAGGATTTGTATCAGCTTTTAAAATCAGATGAATAGAAAAGAGTATCAAAATATAGAAAATAAAATATTAGCACCGTATGCATTAAAAAGCTCTTTTAGCAGGGGTAGAAAACATAGCGAAGTTGAGGATAATTATAGGACCTGTTTTCAGCGAGATAGAGATAGGATAGTTCATTCTACTGCTTTCAGACGTTTAGAGTATAAGACCCAGGTTTTTTTGATACACGAAGGTGATTACTATAGGACTCGTTTGACTCACAGCCTTGAAGTTGCTCAGATTGCACGTTCTATTGCCCGTGTTCTATCGTTAAACTCGGATCTTGTTGAAGCCATAGCATTAGGTCATGATATGGGACATACTCCTTTTGGTCATTCGGGGGAAGAGGTTTTAAATTGTTTGGTCTCCGATGTCGGTGGTTTTGATCATAATCTTCAGGGATTAAGGATAGTAGATTGTTTAGAGCTAAGATATCCTAATTTTAGTGGATTAAATCTTACATGGGAAGTCAGGGAAGGCTTCCTTAAGCATAGTACACGTTATGATAATGGATATAAAAATCTGACTCCGCAGGGCTCAAAAAAATATGGTAGATTAATTTTAGATGAATTTTGTAATCAAGAGCAGCCCACGCTTGAAGCTCAAGTTGTAAATATTGCAGATGAAATCGCATATGATAGCCATGATTTAGATGATGGAATCACTTCTGGCTTAATTGCTATTTCAAGCTTGAGAAAATTAGAGCTGTGGAAAGAGGCAGAGAAAAGGGTTAAAAAACATTATTCATCTATGTCTACAAAACTTAGAAAGCATCAGATAATCAGATTTTTAATAGATATGGATGTTAAAGATTTAATTAGGAATTCGTTAAAAAATTTAGAGCCAATTCATTCCGTAGAAGACGTGAGAATGGCAACCAAAAGACTTATAGATTTTAGTCCTGCTATGCAAAGAAGAAGGAAACCTTTGAGGGATTTTTTATACCAGAACCTTTATCATCATTATCGTGTTGTTAGGATGTCTGATAAGGCTAGTAGGATTCTAACAGAGTTGTTCAATGTCTATTATAAAAAACCTGCTCAGTTACCTGATGATGTTCAGCGTAGGATAAAAAAAGAAGGCCTTAAGCGCACTATCTCCGATTATATAGCCTCTATGACTGATAGCTTTGCTGCAAATGAATATCGCAAGCTGTTTGACCCCTTGGAAGTAGTCTAATCTAACCATATTGTTATTAAATAGTTAGATTGTTAATCCATGATATTTTATCAATTGTTGAAAAAGATTACTCCTTGTTGTAAAATAGCTGTATATGAGTGAAATAACATCAGAGAGAAAAGTTATTGAGACCCTAGATAAAGGCGGGGACTTAGAGAGGCTAAAATTCCATCTGGATCAATTGTCGAATTCTAACGTGGTGGTAATTCTTTTTTCTAGGCCAGATTCAAAGATACCGATTCAGGAATTATTAAAAAAGATTAAAAAGATAGTAAAAGAATATGGCTTAAAAACTAAGATTGAAAAAGTGACTGTAGAAGAGATAAAAATCAGGATGAAGCAGGCATCTCGGAGTGGTTATTTTGAAGAAGTAAAATGTAAGCTTACAGAGAGTCTTTGGATTTACCCTCTTGTTCATGGAGGAGCAAATTATGGGTATGTCTGCCTTATTATAGAGAATGGAAATCTGTCTAAGAAAGTACTTAATTTTGTTGAGGATTATTTAGCAATCTCTTTAGAGAAAGCTTTGAAAGAGCTGGAGCTGATAAAAGTTCATGGTACTTTACGGCCTCGTGCTATCGCTCTATCTTCTGTTCACACTGTGCATCGCCTGATATCTTCAACGCTTAATATGGATGAGCTTTTACCTCGTCTTGCAAGATTATGTTTACAGGTAATACGAGCTAAGAGTTGTGTTATATATTTGAGAGCAGGAAACTATCTGAGGCCTAAGGCGGTCGCTTCTGTTGATTCTTCAGAGAAGCCTCATAAGATAGATCTTTTAAATTCTAATATTGGTAAAAACCTTGAAGCTGGGACTCTTATTCTTAATAAGAATTCGCTTTGGGTGCCTCTTGTCGAAGAAGATCTTATCGGAGCAATTGGATTAAAATCTAAGCAGAATGGCAGGTCGTTTGATTTAAATGACAGAGAGATTTTATTGGTTTTATCAGAACAGGCTGTTGTTGCTATAAAAAATGCTAAACTATATGAGACTCAAAACAAAATTTTAATAGAGAGCTTGCAATCATTATCAAATATTTTAGAAGCAAAATCACCTAAAATTTATACTCACCCAAAAAGTTTTGTTAATTTAGTGCTTGCTATTGCTGATGAATATGGAGTTTCTCAAGAAGAGAGAGAATATATAAAATACGCAACCCTGCTTTTGGATGCTGGTAAAGTTGCTGTTCCGGAAAATATACTTAAGAAACCAGATCTTTTAACAGAAAAAGAGTATATTTCTGTTCAGGAACATCCAATTAAAAGTGCTGAAATAATTAAGGCGGTTAAGGCTTTAAAGCCGGCTGTTCCTATAATATTACATCACCATGAAAGGTTTGATGGGAAAGGCTATCCAAAAGGTCTAAAAGGCAACAAGATTCCGCTTGGAGCAAGGATACTGGCTGTTGCTGATTCTTTCGAGGCAATGGTATGCCATAGACCTTACAAGAAAACAAAAAATTATAGCACTGCCGTTAAAGAGATAGTAAAACAGAAAGGTGAGCAATTTGACCCCGACGTAGTAGATGCATTTATAAGTTGTGCTAAAAAAGGAAAGATTAAAAAAATATCTCAGCGTATGATGGAAGAGATTAAAAAGAAGAAATGAAGAATTTTTTTAAAAAAGTAAATAAAGATTCAGTCTTAAGAAAAGTGATAAAATTTTATTATAATAATCCCGGATGTATCGATACGGCTGAAAACATAGCTAAGTGGATAGGAGAAGAGGAGGATTTTGTCATTGAGAGCCTAGAGTGTCTTGCAGAAAATAATATTTTAAACAAAGACAAAAGCTATACTACTGTGGCCTACTCTTATACTCAGGATAAAGATATTGTTGCGGCAGTCAAAGAGTTTATGGTAGAGGAAGATTATGACTAAAAGATTTGTTTGTATTTTTTTATGTTTAATTATTTCGGGTTGTTCCAATAGTCATATCTATAGAAAGAAAGTTGGGATTGGACTTGATTCTACCCAAGAGTACAATAAAAAGTTTTATACCTTAACTCCTATTCAGCAGCAGAAAGAGGAGGAGGGGATATTGGTATCAGTAGAGTATATACCCAAGGAGAGCTTGCAGGATATATTTCTTGATAAAAAAATATATGGAATCTATGCAGGAAAGAGCCCTTATCCTGATGGTACGACAGTTGTGAGAGTAAGAGTTGAGAATAAGACTGAATCCAGAGTGCTTATTGATCCTGATAATTTTGTGCTGTTGGATGAGCTTGGTACTCAGTATCTCTATATAAGCCCAGAGAGCATTAAAGAGATCTATGAATCTAAAAGTTTGATCTATGATTTTATGAGATCGAAATCTTTACCTGCTTCTGGAATCTACGGTACTGCTTTAGGTACAGCTCAAGGCTCAGGTGGTAGAGGGGTAAATAAAAAATTTGTTTTACTTAAGTCTGTAGAGTTAAGAGGCGGTTATATTTATCCGGGAGTTAGCTCTGAAGGTTATCTATGTTTTCTTAATCCTGATCCAAAGGCTAAGAATATAAAGTTAATCATATCTAACGTAAAGACTTCTTTTGATGTAAATGATGAGGCTCTAGGAAGAGTCGATTTTAAATTTGATTTTAAAAACGAATAATCTGAATTATGAAAAACTATAAAGATAATCTTTTCCCTGATATTGACAAAAATGTTGTCAGGCGTAGAAAAAGAAAGAGATTAAAACTTATAACGGAGCGATCTGTTCGAATAAGCGAGGAGAAGATATGTGCATTTGTTATAGTTATTCTTTTTTTAATGGTAGGCAGTTATATTTGTGGGTATAAGAAGGGTGGGGTTATTAGTAATTTAAAAGAGGAGACAGATGTTGTTCTGTCTACTATAGCGGTTGGAGATAAAGAAGAGGCGGTTGAAGTTGAAACTAATGATTCTAGTTTTGTTTTAACTGAAATCAAAGATGATGAGTTAGGCAAGAATAGAGAGTCTTCGGGATCAAGTTTTGCTTTACAGGTTGTAACATATAAAAATATGTCCTATGCTGAGTCTGAGAAGGAAAGACTCAGTAAAATGGGTTACCATTCTTATATTCGTGAACAGGGCAGGTATAAGATTGTCTTTGTTGGAGATTATAGCGAACAGGGTAAAGCTCGGATTGTTTTAAGAGAGCTTAAAAAAATATATAAAGATGCTTTTATGAAAGAATTAAAAGGAGGTAGGTAATGTCAAGGCACCCAAGTTTAAAAGTTAAAGATTCGGATTTACAGCATAGAAATGTACTCAAAAGATTTGAGAGAATAGCTATGTTTTTGAAAAAGTCCGGAGAAGAAGGTTTGGAAGTATTTAAGTTGCCGAAGTACAAGAGGAAGAGGTTAAAAGCGCTTAAGAAAGAACCTAAGAAAGAAGAGGCTGAAGGTACAGAGCAGACGGTAGAAGGTAAGGTCAAGTCTGCAGATGATTCTGCCAAAGAAAAATCTTAGATTCGGTTACACATTTTAAATGGAGAGAGTAAATCTAGATTTAAAAGATAGGTCTTATGATATTCTGATTTCAGAAGGAGCATTATCGTCCCTTAAGGACGAAGTTATAAGATTAGGTCTAGAAAATCATTTGGCAGTTGTAGTATCTAATAGGAAAATATGTTCTCTGCATAGAGAATACTTAGAGGGTTCTTTGGGTGTTTTTAAAGAGAGTCTTTTTTTGGAAGTTGCTGATTCTGAAAAAAGTAAGTCTTGGCCGGTTCTTTTTAATGTTTTAAGATCAACGGCCGATTTTTCTAAAGCAGAAAGCGTATTATTGATAGCTTTTGGAGGAGGAGTTATCGGAGATTTGGTAGGTTTTTTAGCAGCTATTTACAAAAGAGGTGTTCCTTTTATTCAAATTCCGACGTCTCTTCTTGCTCAGGTTGATTCAAGTATAGGTGGAAAGGTTGCGATAGATTTAAAGTGGGGTAAGAACTTGTTAGGAGCTTTTTATCAACCTAAGCTGGTTGTTTCTGATTTAAATTTTTTAAAGAGCTTACCTTTAAAAGAACTTTCTAATGGGTTGTCTGAAATTATTAAATATGGAATTTTAGGAGATTCAGATTTGTTTGAGTTATTAGAGTCTGAGAATGAAAGTCCAGCTTCTTTTCCATTGGCCTTGTGGGGCGATTTAGTTTCAAAATGTAGTAGAATAAAAAAACAGCTTGTTGAAAGAGATGAGCGTGACAGTAAGGATATAAGAATAGTTTTAAACTTGGGCCATACGATAGCCCATGCTTTAGAGACAGTCTTTGGATATAAAAATATCTCTCACGGAGAAGCGGTATCTTTTGGTCTCGTTGTCGAGAGTTTGATTGCCAATAAGCTTGGAATTTTAAGCAAGAACGATTTAGAGAGAATAATAAACTTAATTTTGAAGTTTAAGACTTTACCCAAAATGAAAAAGAGGATAGAACAAAAAAAGATATTAAATAGCATTCTTTATGATAAGAAAGCTAAATTTGGAATCCCGAGATTTGTGTTACCTAACTCTATAGGCTCTGTAATAGTATCTTCGAATGTAGATAGCTCTGTAATAACTTCTGCTCTTAGTGAGAGCCTTAATTATCTTTAAAAAGCGTTTTATAGTGAGGTGAGGTTATGTCTGAAGAGTGGATTGAAATAGGAATTGTTACTAATTACTATGCTAAACCTTCTGCTGCTATAATAGAAATCACAGCTCAAAGCTTAAAGGCTGGCGATAGGATTAAAATAAAAGGACATACGACTGATTTTGAGATGGATGTAAACTCTATGCAGATTGAACATCAGATTGTTGGTGAGATTTTGCCGGGTCAGATCGTTGGTCTTGGTGTTAAAGAACGGGTTCGTTCCCATGACAGAGTTTTTAGATTAAGGAAAAGCAATTGAAGCTTAAAGAAGGAGGAAGAGATGGCTAGAGCGTATTTAAAAATTAATGTAGAGCCGGGCGAGGAGAAAGAGGTTATTCAAAAAATGAAATCTTTTGAGAATGTGATAGATGCAAACTTAACCTCAGGGGAACAGGATGTTATAGCTCAAATCAAAGCTTCTAATTACGAAGAATTGATGAGATTTGTTGTAACAAAGCTACGTGCAATAGAGGGTATTACTAGAACAATAACTAATTTGATACTAGATTAGTTGTTTTTATTGTATTTTTAATATTTATAGGTCTATCTCCAGCTTGACTTGGCTCTGTTGCCATGCTAGGATAAGCGAGTTTAAAATGTTAATTAAAATAGTAATCTTATTAGTGGTATTTTTAGTTAAAAACTCCTTTTCTTTAGAGGAGAGTCTGAATAATTTTACTTTAACAGGTTATGACAAGCAGAGCAATAAAAAGTGGGAAATGGAAGGAGACAATGCGCAATTAGGCAGAGAAGATGTAGTCTTACAATCAGTTAAAGCAAGGCTCTATTATGAGAGTGGCCCCATAGACATAAGAGCAGATAAAGGTTTTTTGGATAAAGTGAATAGAGAGATAGAACTGATAGATAACGTTGTTGTAGAGAATTCAGAAGGTGATTCGCTTTTTACAGATAGATTACATTGGAACCAAGACAAAGAGATTGTCTGGACAGAGGATAGATTGAAAATAGTGAAGAACAATAGCGAAGTGGTAGGTGTGGGCGGTGAAATTAACACAAAATTAACAAAAGCCGTTATTAAGAAGGATGTTAAATTTAAAACTGTACCTCAGATTATAATTAAATCAGATGGGCCTTTAGACATAGATTATTCTGAAAATATTGCGGTTTTTAATGATAATGTTCATGTTTTAGATAGAAAAGGAGAGTTGTTCTGTGATAAGTTGATTGTCTATTTTGATAAAGATGAAAAGAGCATTAATAAGGCTCACGCAAAAGGTAATGTAAAACTTAGACGGGGCAATTCGTTTATTTATTCTTCAGAAGCTATATATGACTTAAAAGAAGGAAAAATAAATCTTCTTGGGCGTCCTAAGCTTGAGATATATCCTGAGTAAAAGATGTTAAAAGTTAAGGGGTTGATAAAAGAGTATAAAAGCAAGAGAGTGGTAAATGGTATCTCGCTTGATGTAGCCAGTTCTGAGATAGTTGGTTTACTTGGGCCTAATGGAGCTGGTAAGACCACTACTTTCTACATGATTGTTGGTTTAATTGCTCCCAATAAGGGGCGTGTGTACTTTAAGGATGTTGATATAACAAAGTTGCCTATGCATAAAAGAGCGAGCTTAGGCATAGGCTATCTTTCACAGGAGCCTGCTATATTTGGAAACTTAAGTGTTCGAGATAATATAATGGCGGTATTAGAAACATTGAATATTCATCCGCAGGAGAGGAAATTGAGGCTTGAAATGCTATTAGAAGAACTAAGAATATCCTATTTAGCAAAAAACAAAGCTTATACCTTGTCTGGTGGTGAAAGAAGGCGGCTAGAGATCACAAGAGCTTTAGCTATAAATCCGTTGTTTCTACTTTTAGATGAGCCATTTAGTGGAATAGATCCTATAGCTGTTGCTGAATGTCAGGATATTATTTTAGATCTTAAAAAGAAAGGCATTGGAATACTGCTGACAGATCATAATGTCAGAGAGACCTTGGCAATAACAGATAGGGCCTACATAGTCTCTGAGGGCAGTATTCTTCTTTCAGGAGATGCGGATCATTTAATTAACGATGATAAAGCAAAAAAGGTTTATCTTGGAGAAAGGTTCAGGATGTAAAAATGAAAGGGGGTATATTTTGAAGACAACAATAACAGGTAGACATTTTGATATAACAGATGCTTTAAAATCTTACATCGAGGGTAAGTTCGATTATCTAGGTAAATATGTTGAAGATATAATAAGCGCACACGTTGTACTGGAAATCGAGAAGCATCTTTCTGTGGTTGAGATTAATATAGACCTTAAGAGGTCTCATTTTAAAGTTGAAGAAAAAAATGAAGATATGTATTTAGCTATCGATGAATCATTCGATGTCTTAAAGCAACAGATTTTAAGGTATGAAGATAAGATAAAAATGCATAGGGTTAAAGATAAGGATCTTAACAATGAAGATAAAGATTAAAAGAATTAGTACAGTTGAGAGTGATTTAGAGGTTTATTTGGACCCTAAAGAGGTCGGTTCTTTAAGGAACAAAGTTGAACTTGATTGGCAAAATAAAGTTGCAATTCCTGGTTATAGGAAAGGTAAAGCTCCGTTGGAGATGGTCTTAGCTAAGCATAGTGTCGATATAGAGAAAGATATCAAAGATAGTGTAGTCTCTCTTTTTTACAGAAAAGCTATGGAGGCTTCAAAGGTGGAACCGATATCAGCTCCAAGCTTGATTAATGTTGAGCAAGGCAAGAAAGGTGATTATAAGTTTATCTTGAAAATAGAAGAAGCTCCAAAGGTTAAATTGTCGAAGTATAAGAACATAAAATTGAATAAGAAGAATGTAAGCGTAGAAGATAAAGATATAGATAAAGTCTTAGATGATATTAAGAAGGAAAAGACGGAGTGGTTAGATGTTCAGAGGCCAGCTGCTTTTGAGGATATTATCGTTGTAGACATGGAGATAAAACCAGAAGAGGGTGATTTAGATAAAAAAGATAATCTGTCATTATACCTTAATGAGGAGGTTCTTTTTCCAGAGCTTTTAGAGAATCTTAAAGGTTTAAGTTCTGGTGAAGTTAAGGAGTTTAAGGTTAAAGTGCCAGATGATTACAGAGATAAAAAGATTGCTGGTAAGGAATGTGATTTTAAGATAAGCGTAAAAATAGTTAAAGAGAAAAAAGAACCTGAACTCAATGATGATTTTGCAAAGAAGCTCGGTAATCATAGTAATGTTGACGATTTAAAGAAGGTCATAAGAGAGGAGCTAGAGAACCATCGTATTAGAGAGGCGGATATTGATTTAGAACAAAATCTTATATCTGAACTTATTGAAAGCTCTAAGATGGAATTACCGCCTCAGCTTTTAAGTCGTCAGGTAAGTATCTCGGCTGAAGATATAACCATGAGGTTGCTTTATAGGGGGTTTCCTAAAAAGGACATAGAGACTCAGAGAGAGATGATATTTACAGAGGCTCAGAAAGAGGCCCAGAAAGAGCTTAAAACCTATTTTATATTAAAAGAAATTGCCCAAAAAGAAAACATAGTGATATCAGATCAGGAGCTGAGTGAGCATTTAAATATTTTAGCCAAGCGTCAAAATAAAACTTTGGATGAATTAGAGTCTAGTTTTAAAAAAGATAATGGATTGGAGAATATAAAAGCTGGCTTATTGAGAAAAAAAGTTATAGAATTCTTAAAACAGCATGCTGAGATAACTAATATTAAAAATGGAGGTGAATGATGTCTGCTAAATCTCAAACTTTAGTTCCCATGGTGGTTGAGAAAACCGGAAGAGGTGAACGTGCGTTTGATATTTACTCTCGATTACTAAAAGACAGAATAGTTTTCATAGGCACTCCTATTGATGATAATGTAGCCAATCTTATTATCGCTCAAATTCTTTTTTTGCAATCTGAGGACGCAGATAAGGATATAAGTGTGTATATTAATTCACCTGGCGGCTCTGTTACAAGCGGATTGGCAATCTATGATACATTGCGTTTTGTAAAACCCGATATCTCTACTTATTGTGTAGGGCAGGCTGCTAGCATGGGAGCACTGTTACTTATGGCAGGAACTAAAGGAAAGAGATTCTCTTTACCGCATTCTCGGATAATGATTCATCAGCCTTGGGGTGGCGTACAAGGAGCTGCTGAAGATATTCACATTCAAGCTAAAGAGATACTTCGTTTGAGAGATGAGATAAATGAATTAATATCTATTCATACTTCTCAATCAATAAATAAAGTTAAAAAAGATACAGATAGAGATTATTTCATGAGTGCAGAAGAAGCAAAAAAGTATGGTTTAATAGATGAAGTTATTTATTCCAAAAAGAAGAAAAATTAAATCAGGAGGATTGAGATGATTAAGCCTTACAAGAAAAAGCTTTTAACTCCAGGCCCAACCCCTGTTCCTGAAGAGGTTCTGCTTTCACAAGCAAAGTCTACGATTCACCATAGAACAGATGAATTCCGTTCTATATTGAAGGAAGTTTCAGAAGACCTAAAGGTTATCTTTCAAACTAAAAATCAAGTTTTAATTTTGTCTTCTTCTGGAACTGGAGCTATGGAGGCTGCAGTAGCTAATTTAGTGCAAGATGGTATTAGTTTTATACCTATTGTGGGTGGAAAATTTGGCGAAAGATGGGCTGAAATAGCCAAAGCCTATGGTGCAGAATATGATATTTTAGATCTAGAGTGGGGGACTGCCCTAAATCTAGATAATTTAAGAGAAAAATTAAAAATAGGTGAAAGCCGTAAAGTTATTCTAGCAACTTTATGTGAAACTTCTACAGGCGTGAATTATGATATAAAAAATATCGCTAGCTTAGCCAAAGAGTTCAATGCCTTGGTTGTTGTTGATGCTATAAGCGGTTTGGGGGCTGATGAGCTAAGAATGGATGATTGGGGTCTGGATATTGTTGTTAGTGGATCCCAAAAAGGGTTGATGCTTCCTCCGGGTCTTGCTTTTATGAGCTTATCTAAAGAGGCACAGTCTGTGATTGAGAAATCCAGTTCTTCTAAGTATTATTTTGACTTGATTAAAGCTGGTAAAGCGGCTGCTAAATCTGATACATCTTGGACTCCTGCAGTGAATATGATTGTAGCTCTGCGGACAGCTCTTAAAATGATACTTGATGAAGGTATTGAAAACGTCTGGAAAAGACATTCCAATCTTGCTGCTATGACACGTGAGGCAGTTACTTCTTTGGGGCTTAAAGTTTTTGCTCAGAGCCCTTCCAATGCAGTTACTAGTGTTTTGGTTCCGGATAGTGTAGATTCTGCAGAGATGGTCAAATTTATTCGTAAAGAGTTTGGTATAAGCATAGCTGGAGGCCAGGCAGAGTTAAAGGGTAAAATAATTAGAATTGCTCATTTGGGCTATATAAATCTTTTTGATGTTTTATCTGGCATTGCAGCTATTGAGTTTGGATTACATTGTTTTGGACATAAATTCAAGCTTGGAGCTGGTATTTTAAAGTTAGAAGAAGAATTTCTTAAAAGTTACAAGAAGGAGGCCTAAGGTGTTGAAGGTTTTAGTTGGTGACAACATAGCTCAGGACGGTATCGATATTTTAACCGAAGCAGGCATTGAGGTTACAAAGAAAATTGGGTTAAACGAAGAGGAGCTCATAAAAGAGATTAAGGGTTACGATGGGATTATAATCCGTAGTGGAACAAAGGTTAAAGCTTCTATTGTAGAAGCTTCGGATAAGCTTAAAGTTATAGGCCGTGCTGGAGTTGGTTTGGATAACGTGGATGTTGATGCTGCAACCAAAAAAGGTATTATTGTGATGAATACACCTTTAGGCAATACTATATCTACCGCAGAGCATACCATGGCCGTTATCTTGGCTTTGGCTCGTAATATTCCTCAAGCTAACTTGTCAATGAAAGAGAATAAATGGGAACGGAAAAAGTTTATGGGTAAAGAGTTGTACGGTAAAGTTATAGGAGTTGTGGGTTTAGGAAGGATAGGTAGAGAGGTAGCTAAAAGATCTATTGAGTTTGGAATGAAAGTTCTTACCTTTGATCCTTATATATCTGAAGAGATAGCTTCTAAGATTGAGGTTGAACTAGTTGAGTACGATGAGCTTTTAAAAAGGTCAGATTATATAACGTTCCATATTCCTTTATCTGACAATACTTATCATATGCTCTCTGATAAAGAGTTGAAGGTGGTAAAAAATACATCCTATATTGTGAATTGTTCTCGCGGCGGTGTTGTAGATGAAGAGGCCCTATATAGGGCTCTTTCAGATAAAAGTATCGCAGGTGCTGCTTTAGATGTTTATGAGAATGAGCCTCCGGATAATAGTCCGCTTCTTAATTTGGATAATATTGTTCTTACCCCGCACCTAGGGGCATCTACTGAAGAGGCACAGTTAAATGTAGCTGTTGAGGTTGCAGAGCAGGTTAGGGATGCATTAGTGAATAATATTGTTAGGAATGCTGTAAATATGCCTTCTATTGAGCCTGAAACGGCTGAGATTTTAAAACCATATTTTAATCTTTCTGAAAAATTAGGTTCACTACTTGGTCAGCTTGTAGAGGGGAACGTCAAGAAGATTGAGATAAAATATAGCGGGGATATTTTAAAGCATGATATTACTCCTCTTTCTTCAGCAGTACTTAAGGGGTTCTTTTCTCCGATACTTGCTGAATCTGTAAATTATGTAAATGCTCTTGTAATCGCAAAAGAGAGGCAGATAGGGGTAGAAGAGATCAAATCTTCAAAAGTTCATAATTTTAGTAATTTAATTCAAGTTATTGTTGAGACCAACAAAGAGAGAAAAGAAGTTTCGGGGACTCTTTTTAGCAATAACAATCCTAAAATAGTTAATATTGATGGTTTCTATCTTGAAGCACCTCCGGTAGGCAATATGCTCATTATATACAATGAAGATAAGCCTGGGGTAATAGGTCATATAGGTACTATTTTTGGTAAAAATAATGCTAATATATCTGGGATGACTTTTGGCAGGCAAGACCCAGGTGGTAATGCTTTAATGGTGTTAAATCTTGATATAGCCGTTGATGCTAATGTTGTAAAAGAGTTACTTGACTTTAAATATATACGCGTCGTAAAAGGGATTAAACTCTAGATCCTATTTTACCGGTTTTAAAAAATTAAACTACGGGAGAACTATGAATAGAATATTGATTGGTACACAGTGGGGAGATGAAGGTAAAGGTAAGATAATAGACTGGCTCAGTAAAGATGTTGATGTAATTGTAAGGTATCAGGGTGGAAACAATGCTGGTCATACCGTGGTTGTAGAAGAGAATAAATATGTATTTCATCTTATTCCTTCAGGGATATTGCATCAGGAAAAAGTTTGCGTTATAGGTAATGGTGTGGTTGTAGACCCTAAGGTTTTGATAGAAGAGATAGAAGGAATAGTCTCTAAGGGTTATAAGGTTGAACCAAGGAATCTTATCATAAGTGATAGAGCGCACGTTATTTTTCCGTACCACAGGGTTTGGGATAAGTTAAAAGAGAATCAACTTGGTGATCTGAAGATAGGTACTACTGGTAAGGGAATAGGTCCTTCTTATGTCGATAAGTATGACCGTCTGGGTATCAGGATGATAGATCTTTTAAATAAAGATACTCTGCGTAAAAAATTGAAGATAAACCTTGAAATAAAAAATAATATTTTGACAAAAGTTTTTAATTATCAGGATTTTGATTTGGATGAGATCTACAAAGACTACCTTGGTTACGCAGAGATATTGGCACCATTTGTAAAGGATTGCGCACTTTATATAGACGAAGCTTTGAAATCTGGGAAGAGCGTACTCTTTGAAGGTGCTCAAGGAGCTTTCTTGGATATTGATTTTGGAACATATCCTTTTGTTACATCATCTTCCACTCTTTCAGGAGGAGCTTGTATAGGCAGCGGTGTTGGTCCTACCAAAATAGATAGTGTTGTTGGAGTTGCTAAAGCCTACACTACTCGCGTGGGAGAGGGTCCTTTTCCGTCTCAGTTTGATGATGATTTAACAGAGAAAATCAGACTTAAAGGCAACGAGTTTGGAGCCACTACTGGAAGACCTAGAAGATGCGGTTGGTTTGATGCTAGCATGGTTCATTATGCGGTCAAGATAAATGGAATAGATGAGATTGCTTTGACAAAATTAGATGTTTTAGATAGTCTGGAAAAAATAAAAATATGCGTTGGGTATAAATATAATGGCAAGAATTATCAATATCCTCTTGCTGATTTTGATTTCTGGCAGGAAGCTATTCCTGTTTATGAAGAGGTTGAAGGTTGGTGTGAGGATACAAGCGGAGCCCATTCTTTATCTGAATTACCTACCAATGCGGTAAAATATATCGCTAGAATATCAGAATTAATAGAGTCTAAGATATCTATCTTATCTGTGGGTTCTAAGAGGGCACAGACTTTTTATTTTAAAGATTAAAAATGCAGTTTTTGTAAGGATAAAATTAAAATTGTTAAATTATTTGAATATTATTAAGGGGGAATTATGAAAGAGTTGCTTTGGTTGGCTCCGCTTGGTTCTATTTTAGCGCTTCTATTTTCTACGGTTGTTATAATCTGGATTTTAAGAAAAGACGAAGGAACCGAAAAGATGATCGAGATTGCAAAGGCTGTTCGAGAAGGAGCAAGAGCTTACCTAAAGAGGCAATATACTACTGTAGCAATATTTTTTATCTTAGCTTTTGTTTTTCTTGTGATGATAGCTAAGCAGGGTTATATAGCAGTCTTTGTGCCCTATGCGTTTATAAGTGGAGGATTTTTCTCAGGTCTAGCCGGTTTTATAGGCATGAAAGTAGCAACAAATTCTAGCGCTCGCACAGCAAATGCAGCTCGTAAAAGTCTTAATGCTGCCTTAAAAATAGCTTTTTTATCAGGCTCTGTTATGGGTCTTGTTGTTGTTGGATTGGGATTGCTTGATCTCTCTATCTGGTATTATATTCTAAACTTTTATTATCGTAATATGGAGACAGGGGCAAGGATATTCAATATCACTTCTACTATGTTGACGTTTGGACTAGGCGCCAGCTCTATGGCTCTGTTTGCCAGAGTCGGCGGCGGTATATATACTAAGGCTGCTGATGTTGGGGCTGATCTTGTTGGGAAGATTGAAGTAGGAATTCCAGAAGATGATCCCAGAAATCCAGCTGTTATTGCAGATAATGTTGGTGATAATGTTGGTGATGTTGCCGGTATGGGAGCAGATTTATATGAATCTTATGTAGGTTCAATTGTAGCTACAATGGCTCTTGCTGTTGCAGCTGGATTAGGTGTAGCTGGAGTTACAATACCGATGACAATGGCTGCTTTAGGTGTTTTTGCTTCAATCGTAGGGATAGTTACCGTAAAAAGTAAAGAGAAGTCTACTCAAGCCGCTCTTCTTTGGGCTTTAAGAAGAAGTACTTTTCTCTCGGCTATTTTGATTGCAATTTTGGGATATTTTTTGATTACTAGAGTTTTAGGGTTTGAATATATAGGTGTCTATTATTCAGTGATAACAGGACTTTTGGCCGGAATATTAATAGGTCTTTCGACTGAATTTTATACTTCACATAGGTATTCCCCAACACGTTCAGTGGCTAAATCTGCTATGACTGGGCCGGCAACTGTTATAATTTCAGGGCTCTCTGTCGGGATGATGTCTACTTTTATCCCGATAATTACTGTTGCCGTGGCTATACTTTTAAGCTTTTATTTTTCAGGTGGTTTTTCCAGTTTTAATCTTGGACTCTATGGTGTTGGAATATCTGCGGTTGGCATGTTGAGTACTCTTGGAATTACTCTGGCAACAGATGCCTATGGCCCTGTTGCTGATAATGCTGGAGGAAATGCTCAAATGGCTGGTCTTTCGCCTGAAGTTAGAGAGAGAACAGATGCGTTGGACTCACTGGGTAATACTACTGCTGCAACAGGCAAGGGGTTTGCAATAGGCTCTGCTGCCTTAACTGCTCTGGCTCTTATCGTAGCCTACAAAGAGAGACTCGAGTTTTTAGGTGCTGATTTAGATCTCTCGATATTAAATCCTAAAATAATAGTAGGACTATTTATAGGAGGTATGCTACCCTTTCTATTTTCATCTTTGATGATGAGATCTGTTGGCAATACTGCTTCAAAGATAGTTGTTGAAGTTAGGAGGCAGTTTAAAGAGATAAAAGGATTGATGGAAGGTAAGGCTAAGCCTGATTATGCTCGTTGTGTTAAGATTGTAACTTTAGCATCACAGAAACAGATGATATTGCCGGCTGCCATAGCATTGATCTCTCCTGTTTTAGTGGGGATACTGTTTGGAGTCGAAGCTAATATAGGATTACTTATTGCATCGCTTGTATCCGGATTTGTTCTTGCTGTTATGCTGGCTAATTCTGGAGCCAGTTGGGACAATGCAAAGAAATATGTTGAAGAGGGTAACTTCGGTGGTAAGGGATCAGATGCTCATAAGGCAGTTGTGGTTGGTGATACAGTAGGAGACCCCTGTAAGGATACAGCTGGGCCGTCTATAAATATTCTTATTAAGATAATGTCTATGGCTTCTATTGTATTTGCTGCGCTTATTCTTAGCAAAACCTTACTTCCTTGACGGCTAAAAGCAGTAGTGCTAATATTTTAAAGTAATGGTTTTAGGAAAACATTAGGAGGTGTTAAATGTTTAAAAAAAGTTGGGCTGTTTTATTGGTTGTTAGTTTTTTAGTTTCAGGATGTGCGCTTACTTTCAAGAAAACACCGCCAGGTGGGATTGAGAAGGTACAGATCATGAAAAGAGAGTTGCAGCGTTTAAGAATTGAAATCGAAAGATTAAAATCTGAGAAGAACCAAGAGATAAGAGAGCTAGAGTTAGCAAAAGAGAGCTTAGAGAGTAGGTTCAGCAAGGAGATAGGGGATAGAGACGTTAATCTCTCTTTAGAAGAGAAAGGTTTGGTTTTAAGATTTGTCGCTGAGATCTTTTTTGACTCTGGCAAAGCTGAACTACGACCTAAGGCATATGCGATGCTTGATAAGGTTGCAATGTTTCTTGAGA
Organism: uncultured Planctomycetia bacterium; assembly: GCA_964627735.1. Classification (GTDB taxonomy): domain Bacteria; phylum Omnitrophota; class Gorgyraeia; order Kaelpiales; family Kaelpiaceae; genus Kaelpia. The sequence goes on from CAZVIC010000001.1 coordinate 22,795, forward strand.
AGGATGTGCCTGATAGAAATATTTCAATAGAAGGTCATACTGACAATGTTCCTATAAAATATTCACCTTGGAAGTCTAATTGGGAGCTTTCTGCAGCAAGAGCATTAAGTGTGCTGCACTATCTTACAGGTAAAGGAAATTTGGATTCTAATCGTGTGCAGGCTACTGGTTATGGTGAATATAAACCAATTGATTCAAATGAAACCAAAGAAGATCGACAGAAGAATAGAAGAGTTGAAATAGTCATACTTCCTAAAAAGCTTACCAAGGTTCGAGCTGAATTTTTAGAGGATCTTGGCAAGGCATTGGAAGATCGCCAGAGAAGAATCAAAGAGTATGCAAAATAATAAAGGAGGGTCTCTTAAATGAGAAAGATTCATATTAGCCTTGTCCTTGTTTTGGTATTTGTTCTTGTCTGGGCTTTGCTGGAGAGAAAAGAAAGAGTTAAAGTCACAAAGGAGTACAATAGATTAGCTTCAAATTATCATACAACCGTTAAGAATAATTCTTATATGGAAGATAAGATTCAAAGTTTTCAGGAAAAACTCGATAGTATTGTCATAAAAAGAGATGAACTATCTGAGGTTAATAAAGCAAAAGAAGAGTACATAGATTCGTTGGAGATAAAACTTAAAGAAGCTGTAGGTAGTGTAAATCAACTTAGAGATAAATTGGGCAAATTAGAAGAGTTGTTAATTGGGATTGAATACCAAGATGCTTCAAGTGCTCAACGATAAAGTTTTCTAATAATTATTCATGATCTCTACTGCCAATACTCCTCAACATATAGCGATTATAATGGATGGCAACGGTCGCTGGGCTGTTAAGAAGGGTTTTCCTCGTAAATACGGACATAGCAGAGGAGTAAAATCTGTCCATAGAATAATCGATTGCTGTTTGGAGTTAGGGGTAAAATATCTAACTCTCTATACTTTTTCAACTGAAAATTGGAAGAGACCAAAAAAAGAAGTTGATGCGCTTATGAAGATTTTGGAGGAGAACATAGATAAAGATTTAATCAAGCTTACAGGAGAAAAAAATATAAGATTACGTGTTATTGGAGATTGGAAAGCCCTCCCTGGTGAGCTTCCTTCTAAGATAGCCAATGCTATTCGCAGAACAGAGGGCTTTGATGGTCTTAATCTTACTTTAGCTATAAATTATGGTGCTAGAGAAGAGATAGTGAATGCTGTAGTTAGAATTGCCAATGATTTTAAGTCCAATAAAATCAATCTTAAAGATATTGACGAATCTTTAATAAGTAGGTATCTTTATACTTTTGATTTGCCTGACCCTGATCTTTTAATTCGTACCGCAGCAGAGTATCGTATCAGTAATTATTTGCTCTGGCAAATGGCTTATACGGAGTTCTATATCACAACAAGACTTTGGCCTGATTTTAGAAAATCAGACTTAACAAGAGCTATAGAAAGCTATAAAAAACGCAGGAGAAAATATGGATCTCTTTAATAAAAATCTGGTTAAAAGAATTATTAGTAGTTCAGTAATAATCTTGCTTATATTTTGGATTGTAATATTTTCCAATCTCTTTGTGTACGCTTCTTTAATTATAATACTTGCAACGGTTGCACTTTGGGAGTTTTATAGAATTGTTGCAAAAAAATATGGGGATATTTATCCAGGTATCGGTTTTATAATTTCATCTCTTCTTTTTATGTTCTCTTTAAAGAAGAATTTAGGTTTTGAATATCTTATATATCCACTCTCGTTTGCTTTGATATTGCTATTTCTTTACCAGATGGTAAGAAAGACTAATAAAGATGCAGCTCTATGTTTAGGTCTTACTATGCTGGGTTTGATTTACATAACGATACCAGCGATATTTTTAATAAAAATTAGAATGTTCCCAAACGGAGTTGCTTTAGTAGCGTATTATATTTGCGTGATCAAAGCAACAGATATAGGCGCCTATTTGGTTGGAGTAAAATTTGGCAAACATCTTTTGATTCCCAGGATAAGTCCTAATAAATCTGTAGAGGGTTTTATCGGTGGTATTATATTTGCAATAGCAGCTTCTTATGTGTCCTCTATCTATCTAGGGGTCATATCTTTTTACCATACTCTGGCTATAGGGTTCATTCTGGGTGTATGCTCTCAGTTTGGAGACCTCTCGGAGTCAGTTCTTAAGCGCGATGCTGACGTCAAAGACTCTGGTAAGACCATCCCTGGATTGGGAGGTGTATTGGACTTAGTAGACAGCATTTTACTAGCCTTACCATTTTACTATCTGTACGTAGATATGTTTATAATAAAATGAAGAAGATTGCTATCTTAGGTTCAACTGGTAGTGTTGGCAGGCAGACTCTAGATGTGATTGCAAAAAACAGCAATATTTTTGAAGTAGTTGCCCTAGGTGCTGATAAAAACATAACACTCCTTGCTCAACAGGCAAAAGATTTTAATGTTAAAAATATTTTTTTAAATCAGGGTGAAAGTTTAACTGGACTACCATTTAATCTTCTTAAATCCCAGAATGATTTTTTAAATCTTGTATTAAATCAGAAAGTAGATCTGTTAGTCTTAGCTCTTTCTGGCACAGATGCAGTAGCACCGTTAATATTTGCTTTAGAAAACAATATCAATTTAGCCATTGCAAATAAAGAAGCTATAATAGCTGTGGGCTCTATTCTTAACAGTATAAGAACAAATAGTAGTTCTGAAATCATACCCTTAGATAGCGAGCACAACGCTATATACCAACTTCTCAAGGGAGTCTGTAAGAATGAAATTTCTAAGGTTTTTTTAACTTGTTCAGGGGGTCCGTTTTTAGATTTTTCGGATAAAGAGTTAGAAGGCGTATCTTTAGAGATGGCCTTGTCTCATCCCAGGTGGGAGATGGGCGATAAGATCACAATAGACTCAGCTACTTTAATGAACAAAGGGTTTGAGATAATGGAAGCTTGTTATCTGTTTGGACTCTCTCCAAATTCTATAGAAGTAATAATTCATCCAGAAGCAATTATTCATGCTATGATAGAATTTAAAGATGGAATAATATTTTCTGAGATGGCTTTGCCTGATATGAGAGTATCTATAGCACATGCTTTAGGGTATCCTGCTAGGCTTGATTTAGGCTTGAGGATTGATTGGAAGAAGTTAGGTGGGATGAGCTTTAAAGAGGCCCTTAGAGAGAATTATCCTGCTTTAAGGATAGCCTATAACGCATTAGAGAGAGGAGGAAGTTTACCGGCTTTTATTGTCAAGGTTGATGAGATTATGGTTAATGAATTTTTGAGCTCCAAAATGGCTTTTAAGGATATAGTATCTTATATTGAAGAAGCTACAAGGAGACATGATGTTTTTGAGTTAAACTCGATTGAAGATATAGAAAAAGTTTTTAAAGATGCAGAAAGGATATCCACCGATATTATAAAGGAGGTTAGCAAGAGATGATTTTAGTTATTATTGCTTTTGGTTTTATTGTATTTGTACATGAAGCATCCCATTTTATTATTGCTAAAAGGTTGGGTGTTACTGTTGAGGTTTTTTCGATTGGATTCGGACCTAAACTGTTCTCTTTTAAAAGTTCTGGAACAGAATATAAAATCTCACTTATTCCTCTTGGGGGGTATGTGAAGATGGCAGGGGAAGATCCTAGAGGGGAGTTAAAGGGTGATAAGAGTGAATTTCTTTCTCAGCCTCCCGGTAGGAGAAGTTTGATTGTATTAGGCGGTCCTCTTGGTAATTATCTTCTGGCTTTCATACTGTTTTTCATACTCTATAGCAGTGGTCTTCCCACAATAGGCACTACTATAGGTGGTTTTAAAGATGGCTATCCTGCTCAGAGTTCGGGTTTAAAGATAGGTGATAAGATAATTGCTGTTGATGATAATGAGATTGAGAGTTGGGAGGGGTTGATAGCAGAAGTACATCCAAGGCCGAGTCAGGAGCTTAAAGTGCTCGTAAGGCGTGATCAAGATGAATTTAGCTATTTAGTTAAGACTAAGGATAAAGAGATTTTAGATTTAAATGGTCAGAAAAAGATAATTGGATTATTAGGTATATCACCGGATGAACAAGATGTATTTATGCAGAAATACGGCCCCTACAGATCGTTAAGAGAATCTGCAGTTACTATCTTTGATATCTCTGTCAAAACTCTAAGGGCTGTTTTGAATATTGTTCTTGGTAAGCTATCCCTTAAAGATTCGGTTACAGGTCCAGTGGGTATTATTCACATATCATCTAAAATGGCCGATATGGGTATGAGCTACCTCCTCTCTTTAATGGCTTTAATAAATGTTAGCCTTGCTATCTTTAACTTATTGCCTATCCCAGTTTTAGATGGAGGTCATCTCTTCTTTATTCTGATAGAAAAGATTCGTCGTAAACCTGTCTCTATTGTTGTACAAGAGAGGTTTTCTATGGTAGGGATGAGCTTGCTACTACTCCTTTTTATCTATCTGACTTATTTTGACTTAATGCGAGTATTCTTTAAATGATAAAAAGAAAAATAGTCAATATTGGTAATGTAAAAGTTGGTGGAGATAATCCTGTTTCTATACAAACTATGATCAAGAAGAGATCTGATCAGTATTCTCAGATAATAGATGAAATAGCCCAATTAAAAGAAGCAGGTTCTGAGATTATAAGAATTGCTTATAGAGAAAAAAGCGAGGCAAAGTTTTTAGATAAAATAATTAAAGCAAGCGTATTGCCTGTTGAGGTAGATATTCATTTTGATTTCAAACTTGCTCTTTCAGCTATTGATTTAGGAGCAGATGCAGTAAGAATAAATCCGGGCAATATCTCAAAAGAAGGGCTGAGAGAGGTCGTATTGTTAGCCAAGAAAAATAATATTCCAATTCGGGTTGGAATTAATATAGGGTCAGTTCCTGAGAGCTATAGAAGTAAGTATAGCCCTGTTGATTCAATGTTGGAACTTCTTAAGGAATGTTTAGAGTATATGGAAAGTCTGGATTTTAAGGATATTTTTCTGTCTATTAAAGCTGATACCGTTATGGATACCTATTCAGCTAATTTAAAAGCAGCTTCTTTATTTGATTATCCATTTCATATCGGCGTTACTGCAACAGGGTCGGGTCTCTCTGCTGTTGTTAAATCTAGCATTGGTATTGGGGCTCTTCTTATGCAAGGTGTAGGTGATACTATTAGGGTCTCTCTTACTGATTCAACATTCCGTGAGGTTGAAGTTGCAAAAGAGATACTCTCTGCTTTAAGGCTTCGTAATTTTGGTATTGAAGTTATATCTTGTCCTGGATGTGGCAGATCTCAAATTGATATATTAAATCTAGCTAATAGGGCAAAAGAAGAACTGGGAAAGATAAAGACAGAGAAGGTTTTGAAAGTTGCTATTATGGGCTGTGAAGTCAATGGTCCTGGTGAAGCTAAAGAGGCTGATATAGGTGTTGCAGGAGGAATAAACTGCGCTATTCTATTTAAAAAAGGAAAACAATTTAAAAGTCTGGATAAAGTAGATCCGATAACTACTTTAATAGAAGAAGTAAAGGAAATGATATGAAATTTTCAGAAGCTTTTATACCAACAATTAAAGAAGTGCCTAAAGACGCAGAGGCTATATCGCACCAGCTGATGCTTAAGTCTGGAATGATAAGGCGATTAGCTTCAGGGCTTTATTCTTATCTTCCTCTGGGTTTTAAAACTTTACTTAAAGTTGTAGCTATAGTGAGAGAAGAGATGGATAGAGCTGGAGCTCAGGAGCTACTTCTTCCGGCTATACACCCTGAAGAACTTTGGCAGAAGACAGGCAGGCTTTCTACTTTAGGCGAAGATATGATTCAATTTAAAAACAGAGCTGGAAAGAATATGATATTAGGACCTACCCACGAAGAGATTGTAACCTGGCTGGTTTCAGGGGAGGTCGAATCTTATAGGCAGTTACCTTTAACGCTTTATCAGATTCAAACAAAATTTAGAGATGAGCCTAGGCCTAGGTTTGGAGTGATAAGAACCTGTGAGTTTATCATGAAGGATGCATATAGTTTTAATGCAAGCTGGGAGTCTCTGGATGATAGTTATAAAAAGATGTATCAGGCTTATTGTGATATATTTGAAAGATGCGGGCTTAATTATATTAGTGTTGAAGCAGATCCAGGTGTTATGGGAGGAGATATCTCTCATGAATTTATGGCTCCTTCTGAATATGGAGAGGATAAAGTCGTATTGTGCTCCGATTGTAACTATGCAGCAAGCTTAGATGTTGCAAGGAGAATGGAGAATATAGTCAAAGAAGAGGGTAGTCAGAATGGTGTTGTTAAAGAAGTTTATACCCCAGGAGTCAGTTCTGTTGCTGATCTATCTAAATTTTTAAAAGTTTCAGCCGATAAACTTTTAAAGACAATAATATATAAGTGTGATACTGGTTTTATTGCTGTTATCGTGAAGGGGGAGAGTGAAGTCAATGAGATTAAGTTGCGTAAAAATCTTAAATGTAGTGACCTTGGAATGGCAACAGCTTCTGAGATAAAGAGTGAGGCTGGGTCAGAGATAGGGTTTTCAGGGCCTTTAGGTTTAAAACTAAGGATTATTGCTGATTTTGATGTTAAAGGTCTCTCCGGTGCGATAGCAGGAGCAAACAAAAAAGACTATCATCTGATAAATTTATCAGAAGGTAGAGATTTTAAGGTAGCTGAGTTTTGTGACATCAGGAACGTTAGAGAGTCTGACTTGTGCCCCGAATGCGGCAAAGCTTTAAAAATTCAAAATGCTATTGAGATAGGGCATGTATTTAAGCTTGGAAATCGATATAGCAAGCCTCTTGATGCACTCTTTGTAGATGATAAAGGGAAGAGCAGTGAAATTATTATGGGTTGCTATGGGATAGGCATCAATAGGATAGTAGCCTCTTTTATTGAGCAGAATAACGATGCTAAAGGTATTGTTTGGAAGTCTGCTCTAGCTCCTTATGAAGTTATTATTATAGCTACAAATGTAGAGGATAAGGAGATACTTCTAAAGTCTGAAGAGATATACCGGTTTCTTAAAGATTCTAATATAGATGTTCTCTTTGATGATAGACAGATTCGCGCAGGAAATAAATTTAACGATGCAGATTTATTAGGTATTCCATATCAGATAGTAGTAGGTTCTAATTATTTAAAAGAAGGTAAGTTTGAAATGAGGAAGAGAGGTCAGGAGTTTTTAGTAGAGCTTGAAAAATTGGATCAGATATTGGATAATTTAAGATAGTTAGGTGTTGACAGATATAGAAAAATCTATTATTATTTGCATTCGTACTTCATTTAAGGGGACGTCGTCTAGCCTGGCCTAAGACCCCAGACTGTCGATCTGGTGATCGCGGGTTCGATTCCCGTCGTCCCCGTCTTTAAAACTTCTAGTTTACCTAATGCCAATAACTTAAGTGTAATTCTGTATTGTATGCGGAGTTACGCTATTTTTGTTATACAAAATACATATTTGTTTTCGTCAATTTTTACACTATACTTAGTGATAGAAAAAGTTTATCCAGCTGAACATTATATGAATATAAATAAGGATGGAAAATGAATTGTAAATGTTGCTTTTTCTCGGTGATAACGACTTTTTTGCTAATCTTGACTATTTCTCCAATCACTATTAATGCGCTAGAGCCAGTAGAACTCGAATTTTTCGCAGGGCCTTGCAATTCTGAGCAAGCGCATGCTTGGGTTGAATCAACTCTTGGAATAAAGCATGTTGAATGGCTAGATAATACTACCTTAAAAATAAAAGCTTTTGTAAGTTTGAATTGTGCTTCAAAGGTTGCTAAGGGAGATTATGAAATAACCTCTGACACAATTATTCTTAAATACATATGGGCGAATCCCACAAAATATGGTGGCGAAATGAGGGCTAAATGTATGTGTGCACAAGAATTGAATTATATATTCAAAAATTTAGAGAAAAAAGATTATCAATTCAAATTGGAGTCTAAAAAGGATATGTCTTATTCATCAGAAACGTTGGAGAAATTTGGCAATACTACACAAAATACTACACAAGAAAAGAAATGAATAGTAATATTGTTAGGACGGTAAGGGAGTTAGAAGTTATAGGGATACAATTCCCGTCGTCCCCGTCTTTAATCAAAAAAGTAGATCTTAACATCTATCTGTCTATAGCCTTTGACTCTTTAAGGATATGAGAAGAAATGACTGGTTTTTGCCGGTAGCCATAATAATAACAGCAGCACTTTTAAGGTCATATAGCTTAGGTACTCATTTTCTTTGGATAGACGAAGGAACTGGTTGGTATGTAGCAAAGTTTTTGAGCTTAAAAGATCTTTGGGCAAACAGAATCTATGTAGGACATTTTCCATTCTATTTTCTGTTTTTAAAGTTTTGGATTATGTTTTTTGGAGATTCAGAGTTTTCTTTGCGTCTACCTTCTTTAATTCCCTCCGTGATTGCGCTGGTAGTTTTTTTTAATATAAGCAAGTTGCTTTTAAAGACCAACATTGCAAGGCTTTGGTCTCTCTTTATCTTCTCTTTTTCGGTCTATAGCCTAACTCTTGCTCAGGAAGCAAGGATGTATTCAGTAGCTTTACTTTTATTCTGCTTTTTGATTTTTTTTCTAATTAAAATTATTGAGGATTATCCAAAATATTATTTCTTATATTCCTGTTCGCTTTTTTTGTTTCTACTAAATGGTAGTGTTTGTATAATCCCATATTTAGGATTATTGTTTTTTCTTTTACTTAAATTTAAAAATAAGATTTATAGAAAAATATCTTTTTTAACTGTTTCCGTTTTAATTCCTTTTTTATTTCTATACTATTCAATGTTAGTTAAGTCTCTCAATGTGGATATTGGAGGTTATTATCTTAAACATAATTTTGTTCTTGAAACGCATCTATTTAATATACTTGGTTGGATTTTAAGATTCTTCAAAGATGTAGTCGGTTTTTCTGAGACAACTTTTTATAATCTCTCTTATGGATTAACGTTAGTTTACTTCCTAGTATTTGTTTTGTTTTTATTGTTAGCTGTTTTCGGACTATTAAAGCTATCTAAAGAGTATAGAGAGATTGCTTTAATGTTAATAGCAGTCTCTTTTTTATCCTTGCTTTTGAGCTATAAGTTTGAATCTCGTTATTTTTTTCATCTATTACCGTTTATAGCGATAGGCTGGGGAAATGCTATCTCTATGCTCTACAGCAAAAATAAGAAGCTAACAATGTTATTTATTCTTCTTTGGGGCGGTCTTTACACTAATGATACTATATTATATTTTAAGGTTCCCAAGAGCGCTTGGGGTAATATTGCAGATTATATTGAAGATAATGAATCTTCTCAGGATGAAATATGGCTATTGCCTGATTTTTCACACAGTGTTTTCAGTTATTACTATAGTGGGGAGAGTAAAATTATAGCAATAAAGTCAGCTGAAATACCTACCGTAGATAAAAAATCAGGAATCTGGTATTTAGTCTGGTCTAATGTAAAACTTCCATGGGTTGGGGGCAGGCATGCTATTGAAAAGGATAGATTTTTAAAAAGCTTGCTCTATCTTAAAGCTGATTTAGAGATGTCGAAATATTTTGTGACCAAAAATGGAGAGGTTGAATTACATTATTATATAGTAAAATGAGAGTTTTCTTATTGTCAATCTTTTAAGAATATTATCTAGTATATATTAATAGTTGCATTTTTTTGAGTCGTATTATATAATTCCTACTCCACATAAAGCCTTGATTAAGATGGGGATGGAGGGTTGTTGGGAATCCGATGGTTTTAATTAGCTGAAATATTTAAAGTTATGAGGATAAAAAAGGCACTTTTTAAAAAAAATAATTATTATTTAGGGATAATTGTATTTTTTTTAGTTTCATTCTTTTTCTCTCTTCCAGGTTTTTCTAAGTCTAATGCTGACAATTCTTTTGGTATTTTAGATTCAAATCAGAAAGGAACTTTTAATATTGGAATTGCTCTGGGTTCAACAGATAGGGTTTTTGACGAATCCTTAGACAAAGATATCTTAAGATTTAAATATTGGCTACCTCAGGGTTCTATTGTAGGGGTATGGACAAAAGGCTATCCCGATGGCTTAGGTAAGGAGAATGTGGATGCTGTTAAGGTCTCTCTTAGAGCTCTTAGTAAAAAACAGCTTGAAGAGGTTGCTGTAAAGATGGAAATCAAGGGTTCCAGTTCTATGCAGTCAATACCTCTTGTTCTAAAAAATGGTTGGAGTTGTTTTCAAGAGGAGGTTGCTTGGAATACAATAGGTGATCTTCAAGAGGTATGCTTTGTTGTAACTACTATATCAGGTTTAGATGATGCTACTATCTCTAAGGATGTTTCAGGAGATAAAGCTTTAGAGGGTTTTCTGTTCTTTGATGTCGAGTTCTACAAGCAGAGTTTTTTGCATAAAAATTATATTTTCTTTAGATTGGCTCTGGTTCTTTTGCTAAGCATAATTATAGGTTTTGTTGTTAATTTAGTAACCAAGTCGCTGAAAATGAAGCCTAAAAAAAGAAAACTGGCAGCCAAAGCTAAACCTATTTCTTCAGATATCTCTACCCTTACTAAAATAAAAAGAGATTTACTTTACGGATTAACGTCAGCATTAATAGTTGCGGTTGCCTTTGGGGTATGTTTTCTTAGTACAATCTGTCCGCTAAGTAATGGTTTTAGTTTGGAATTCATCTTTTTTGGTTTAATAGGTGCGGTCATATCAGAGTTGCTTAAGTTTACAATTACAGGTAGACATCTTAGTCCTTTTCAAGCATTTAAGAATGCTTTAATTGTTGGGCTTTTAGCTGCTTCTTCAAGTAGACTTGGAATTCTATTTGCTCCTTCAACATTTGGTCAGGTCTTGATGTTAAATAGATATATTGCTGTTATTATCTTTTTAATCTATCAGATGTCCAATGCACGTTCTTTGGCAATTGATGGTAAGCATGTTGGTGTTTTTACAAGTTTTTCAATAATATTAACGCCCTATATTTTTAATTGGTTAATGCTTTTGCAGACCCCTATACTTCTTGGGCAGTTAGGTAATATTTTAACTCTAGGGGTTTTATCGTCGTTTCAAGGTTTTCTGGAAGCTTTGGGTAGAGTTATTGTTCTATTTGGATTTAACGAGGCTATTGCAAATGGCTTTAGTTTGGTCATAAAGAAGGAGCTGCTTAAGAAGCGCAAACTCCATCTCTTTATTTTACTTATCTCAGTGGGTGTTGTTCTTGCGCCTGTAATAGCAGATTTAGGTTCTACTGCTAAGGTTGGTTCTCTGCCTGAGGTGGTTAAGATCTTTGTGGTTATATTAACAACCATGTTCTCTTTTGCAGGACTATGGGGCATAGTCTATTTCTTAACAGGAATAGCTCTTGATTATGGACGTAGAATAGCTCCTTCATGGGAGAGCGTAACTAGTCATGTGAAGACAGGAGTCAAGAAGGGTATGGCTTACAGCGCTCTTCTAATGGGTTTTATATATTCTGTCTATCTGTTACTAGATTTTAATATACTGCAGTTAGTAGCAGAGAAGACCCCTCTTTTTTTAGGTGTTTTTATTGGGGCTTTGACTTTGCCGCTATTTAAAACAATTATAGAGACTTTTGATGGTAGTCTGCCTTTTTTTCAGAGAGCACGTTACAACTATCGTGACCATGTTCTTTATGCAAGAGGTGTTATTTTAGGTCTAGGAGTTGCCTATGCCTTAAGCAATGATTTTATTAATTGGGGTATGTCAAATAGGGTTTTATTTGGTGCTGTTCTTGGTATCTTCTCATCTGCAGGCATAAGTATCCTTAGAGATGTTTTTTATAAGTCCAAATCTCAGGGGCGGATTCAATCCTGGAGGAGGTATTTAGTCGATGCTATTCTAGGTGCTTTTATTGGCAGCGCACTAGCTTTCTACCTTGATGCTTTGCAGGTCCCAGTTGTCGTAGAGAAGTTTAAATTGTATACAAGTTCAGGTTTTAAAGCCGTTGAATATATTACTTATCCTTTGGTTAACAGGTGGGGAAGGATAGATCTAGGAAACTATAGCGGTGGAGTCAGGTTGTTGTTTGACGAATCACTCGCCGGAGTAATTAACTGGGCTGTTGCTGCTTGGCTATTTGCTATAAACAAAGTCTTTCTTCTTGCTCTTTTTGAAAAACATAAAACACCGATTAAGTTTTTCTTCTCAAGAGAGGGGCTCTCTCAGCTTATAGAGCATATGATATACGTCTTGCGTTGGGGTTTATGGATGTCACCCATTATATTTACTTTTTTGCGGATGATGCCAGATCCAACATGGTACAACCAGGATGGAGCTATCCGTACGCTCTTTGCTATATATCACAATTTAACGATGTCAGATCAGGCATTTAGGCAGTGGAGTCTCAATCTTTTTGTATATGTTCTTGCTTTTGATTTTTTCCGGGTTCTTATCTGGATGGATCATATGGGCCTACGTGTTGCAACTCTGGTTAACTTGAGTTTTATAGGATTAGACAAGCTTGACGATAAAGTTGCGCGGTTTATTAAGATGGATACAGCTCAACGTTATATTCCAGAAGCTGTTAAAAGATTTTGCACTTGGGGTCCTCTTTTAATACCGTTCTATATTCCAAGAGGAGAGGATTGGAACTATGCTTGGAATAAATCAGGGGCTATACGTGATTCTCTTGGAGGAGGTATCTTTGCTTTTTTAGAGGGCGTTAGATTACATCAGATGCTCTTATCATTTATTGTTGCAATATTTGTTTTTAGTGTAGCATCGTTTTTAATCCGCTCTTTTAGACGGCGTTCCAAAAAGAAATGCATAAAGGTTTATCATCTTGCTAACAAAGTTGGATATAGAACTTTTCTTAAGGAAAATGGAGAGATATATAGTCAGGTTGATCATAAAAAGAGCAGCGTCTATCCTCCGGAATATGATATCACCAGGCGATCCTATGATCTTATAGACCCTTGCGGTAGGATTCTCTATTTAGTTGATACTTCTGTTGAATCTAATCAGCGCTATTGGCCTGTAGTTGGCAACTTCCCTGAAGATAAATTCCGATCTTCTAAAATCAGTGCTAATCTAAATTCTCTAAAAGTTGTTAACTCTTCAAACGGTATTGAAACTACTGTTGATATAACTTTACCTAATCAAGATAGCAGGGTTGAGATTTGGAAGATAAATATCAAAAACCTTAAAAATGATAAGCGCAATTTAAAGGTTGTTCCTTACTTAGAATGGGTTCTTAATGGAGGCTTACATGATAGGTTCCATACTCAATATGCACGGCTATTCCCTGAGATGGAGTATGTTAGCGGGTTCAATACTCTTCTATCCTGGCAAAAGTGTACTAATTCTATGGGTATTTTAGCAACCGATGTATCTCCAGAAGGTATTTTGTTTTCCAGAATGGATTTTATAGGTCGTGCCCAAAGTATCTGGCATCCAAGAGTGCTTGATACTTTAGATTTCATGAAGGCTCAGAATACCGAACGTTATCCGACTTTCGATCCGATTGGAAGTCTTATGCTTAATGTGGATCTCGATCCTAAATCTTCTAAGACCATACATCTTATGATTGGCTATGAAGAGAGTCGTAGTTCTGCTCTTGATTTGGTGAAGAGAACATTAAAACCTAAACAGACTGCTGTAGATTACGAACCCAAAAGAGAGAAAAAACTGCTTATTGGTCATGGAGAGATTCTTCCTGGAACACCACAGCCTTATTCTGAATACGTAGAGAATGGAAATAAGATATTAGTCCGTACTCCTTATACTCCCAGACCTTATGATCATGCTATGTCTAACTCTCTAGGGCATTCTGTTATGGTTACGAATCGTGGCCTTCATACATCTTGTAACGGAAACTCTCAGCAGAACCGCTTGACTCCAGATTGGTCTGATACTGTTACAAGAGAGATTCCTGGGGAGGCAATATACTTATATGACATAGATGAAAATAGGTGGTACTCTCCTACCTATTTCCCGCTTAATGATAATAGCGTTAAGAATACATCTGAATTCAGCGTTGATGGTAGTGCAGTTTTTAATATGAAAGGAAAAGATATCTCAACCGAGCTTACCGTTTTTGTACCTCCAGATGAACCTTTAGGTGTCTATCTTTTGAAGATAAAAAATAATAGTGGTCGCAAGAAGAGATTTCGTGTTGCTCCTTATTTTCAGATGGTACTTGAGTTTATGCCTGAACGATCAGGTGAGTTACTAATAAACTATGATAAAGATAACGATGCTATTCTGTTTCACAATCCGCGCAATATGTTCCGTAAAGGTTGGGCTTTTGTATCAAGTTCAATCCATTCTGAGAGCATAGAGACAAAAAGAGGTAGGTTCTTTGGTTCAGGTCGAGGTGTGACCAAACCATTTATGGTAGAGAAGGGCAGAGCTGATAGTACTCAACTTTGTGACGACAGCCAGATAGCTGCTCTTTTAAATACGGTGGATATTCCTGCAGGTGGAGATTGTACGGTTGCATTTATTTTGGGTCAGACAGATAAAAGAGATGAGGCGCTTAAGCTGGTTAAGAAATATAAAAGCTTGGATTATGTTAACAAGAGCCTTGATAATACACGTAGCTGGTGGTTAAGCTTCGTAGAAACAGTAGAGGTTAAAACAAATCAGGTTGAGTTTGATCGTTATCAAAATTGGCTTAAATACCAGGCTTTGGCAGAGAGGATCTGGGCTCGAAGAGGTTTTTATCAGACAAGCGGAGCATTTGGCTTTAGAGATCAGCTTCAGGATTCTGTAAACCTTATCTGGGTAGACCCCATGTTGGCTAGGAAACAGATTATTCTTCATGCTTCTCACCAATTCTTTGAAGGAGACGTTTATCACTGGTTCTTTACTCAGCTTGATGGTAGAACTGCTTTTGCCTGTCGTTCTCATGCCTCAGATAATCCTCTTTGGCTTTCTTGGGCTATTGTAGAGTACGTTAGAATGACCGGTGATAATTCGCTTTTAGATGAAACAGCATCCTATGTATGGTCAGAGTTTCCCTTTGCTGATCTACCACACAATAAGACAGGCTGGGGTCATATCTACCATCGTTCAACCAGAGCAGAGTCTATCTATAAACATGCTTTAAGGTCTATAGATCTTATTTTAGAAAAACGGTTAGGAGAACATGGAATACCATTGATAAGGACCGGAGACTGGAATGACGGTTTGGATGAAATAGGGAGCGAAGGAAGAGGTGAGAGTATATGGTTAGGATTCTTCCTATATTACATCTTAAGGCATATGCTTCCTATAATTGAGAAAGAAGAAGGTCTTGATAGAAAAGAACACTACTTAAGAAAATTGCAGAAATTAGAGAATGCTCTTGAAGGTACTTGGAGAGAAGATAGATATTTACGAGCTATTCACGATGATGGCACTGAGATTGGAATAAAAGATAGTGGTGTCTGGGAGATAGATGCTCTGACTGCTGCTTGGGCTGTTAAAGCTGGTGTAAACCTAGAAAGGTCACTTATAGTATTCCATACTGCACTAGAGGTGCTTGAAAAAGAAGATGTTGTCTTACTTGGTTGGCCGGCATTGCGTGAAGATACAAAGCCTTACCTTGGGAGAAGCTCTAGGTATCCTGAGGGAGTTCGTGAGAACGGTATGTATTGTCATGGTGTACAATGGCTTATAAAGGCATCTAGAGTCCTTGCAGAGCGTTTTGAGAAGCTAGGGGACTATAAGAAGGCTGATGAGTATAGAGCTATAAGCTATAGACTTTGGCGTAAGATTACACCCATTGATCATGTAATAGGGGATAAAATAGAAATTTATGGTGGCCAACCTAATAAGCAACCAGCAGATATTCTTACTAATTTTGAGGTTGGGCGTATGATTTGGAATGGATATACTGGTGCTGCTGGTTGGCTATTTCGTCAATCAATGGAAGGTGTTGTAGG
Source organism: uncultured Planctomycetia bacterium (assembly GCA_964627735.1). Taxonomy (GTDB): domain Bacteria; phylum Omnitrophota; class Gorgyraeia; order Kaelpiales; family Kaelpiaceae; genus Kaelpia. Next base: position 38,625 of record CAZVIC010000001.1, read on the forward strand.
AGCATCTCTTGTAGATAATAAATTGGTAATACCAGATGATATCAACAAACCTAGAGGCGTGCTAAGAGTAGAGAAGGTTTCTAGAGATATAACTAGGAGCCCTCTAAGTTAGTTTTCAATCGATTGATAATAGTCTTTTTAAAAACTCTTATTGATTTTTTTAGCATTTAGTTGTTATATTGCTGTATGCTTTTAAGAAAAGGAGGTAGTTATGAGCAAGAAGTTGACAAGAGGATTGAAGGGTAGAAGAAGAAGAAAGAGAATGTCTGGAAAGCCTAACAAAAACAAGAAGGAAAAATAGTTTGAATCTAAAGAAGATCCTTAAGTCTTCTCAAGGCGCTGCTATTGCTGCAGGGGATTATGTTCTATCTAATCTTGGTAAGATAAAAAATATTGAGTTTAAAGGCGAACGTAATTTAGTTACTGAAGTAGACAAAAGATCTGAGGAGATGATAAAGAGCTTTCTCTTTAAAAAATACCCCGCTTTTAATTTTGTAGGTGAAGAGTCTGGAGGAGATATTAATAGTGAGTATTACTGGTTGGTTGATCCTATAGATGGTACAAATAACTTCTCTCATACTTTTCCAGTTTTTTGTATTTCGATAGCGTTATTAAAAGATAAGAATCCTATTCTTGGAGTTATCTATGATCCAACACGAAAAGAGATTTTTTCGGCAATATTAAAAGACGGTGCTTATTTAAATGGAAAGAAAATATCGGTTTCGAAAGTAGATAAGGTAAGCCGTAGTTTAGTTGCAACTGGGTTTTATTATGATTTCAAAGATCAGTCAGATACTAATATAGAACATTTTTCTAATTTTATATACCATGCTCAGGGTATACGCAGATGTGGTGCTGCAGCTTTGGATCTTGCTTATGTTGCTTCTGGTAGACTGGATGGTTTTTGGGAGCTCGGTTTAAATCCCTGGGATACTGCAGCCGGAATTCTCCTTGTTGAAGAGGCTGGAGGTAGGGTTACTCGAATGGATGGAGAAGATTTTAACCCTTTTTATCCTAATATATTGTCTTCCAATGGGCTCTTACACCAGGAGATGTTGCGAATTTTGTCTTTAAAAGATAAGCTTGGTAAGAATTAGTTTAAGTTGTGCAAATTGTTTTAATAAAGTTGTTTTGATTTTTTAATTTGATGTGTTAGAATGTACCGTTGCTGATTGATCGGTCCCGTAGCTCAATTGGCAGAGCAGCTGACTCATAATCAGTTGGTTCCAGGTTCAAGTCCTGGCGGGACCAGCTTAGAGTGATTTAAGAGTGTTGAGCGGGCGGTTAGCTCAGTTGGCTAGAGCGCCACGTTCACATCGTGGATGTCGGAGGTTCAAGTCCTCTATCGCCCAATTGGTTATTTTATATGAAAGTACAAGATTTTAAAAAACAGATTGAGTTTTTAAAAGAGCTTCAGAATTATGATTCTAAGCTCCATGATTTAAATTTTCGTAAAGAGGATATGCCTAAAAAGCTTCAAGATTTTAGAAATGGATTGGATCAGAAAAAAGAAGATATTGATAAGATTGAAGAAGAGAGTAAAGACCTGCAGGTTAAGATAAAAGATAAGGAGCTAGAACTTCAAGCTGCTGAAGAGGGAATTCAAAAGTTTAAACAACAGCTTCTCCAGATAAAAACTAATAAAGAGTACAAAGCTCTCTTAAGCGAGATAGATGGTAAAAAGGCTGATAATTCATGCATTGAAGATGAAATATTAAAATTGATGGATAGCCTAGATGAAGTAGGGACAGTTCTTAATAGAGAGAAGGGTGAGCTTAAGAAGCTTGAAGAGGAGTTTCAGCAGGAAGAGAACAAGGTTAAGCAAGAGATAGTTGTGGTTGAAGAGGATATCAAATCTCAAAAAGCAGAGAGAGATAAAATTGCTCAAGAGGTGGATTCTGAAATCCTCTCTATATATGAAAGATTGATTGAAAGTAAAGAATGTTTAGCCGTTGTTCCAGTTATTGATGGTGCCTGCGGCGGCTGTCATCTAAGTCTTCGCCCTCAAACAATAAACGAGATAAAAAAGGCAGACAATACTGTGACTTGTGAGCGCTGCTCTAGGATGTTCTATCTCGATGAGTAGTTTTAAGCTTTATTCAGACGGTTCTTCTAGAGGCAACCCTGGTCCGGCTGGGATTGGTGTTGTTATTAAGGATCCTCAGGGGGTTATCGTAAAAAAAGTCTCTTTTTCTATTGGTTCTAGTACAAATAATGTTGCTGAATATCTAGCTCTTATTGTTGGTCTTACTGAGGCGTTGATTTTGGGAATAGATGATTTAAAGGTGTTTTTAGATAGCGAACTGTTAGTTAAGCAGGTTAAGGGTGAGTACAAGACGAAGAAAGAACATTTAAAACCCCTTCTTATGAATATAAAATATTTATTGAGTAATTTTAAGAAGATAGATCTTAATCATGTTTTACGGGAGAACAATAAGGAGGCCGATAGGCTTGCTTATTCTGCTACAGAATCCAAGGATGTTCTATTTTAAAGAGGCAGGTTGGATGGCCGCTCTTTCTTTTGAAGGAGAGGAAAGTCCGAACTCAGAGGGTGAGTGTATTC
>CAZVIC010000002.1:0-36552 GCA_964627735.1 uncultured Planctomycetia bacterium
GAGAAGAGGTTTTAAAGGGTATAGATCTTAAGGTTAAGATGGGTGAGATTGTATGTCTTGTTGGTCCAAGTGGGGTTGGTAAGTCAACCCTCGTTAATCTACTACTTAGGTTTTACGATCCAAGCGAAGGCGCTGTGTTAATAGATGGAGTTGATATAAAAGAAGCAACAATAGCTTCGCTTAGAAAGCATATCGGACTTGTTACTCAAGAACCTATTATGTTTAATGATACAATTGCAAACAATATCTCTTATGGTGTTAATAATAAAAGTTTAGACGAAATAAAAAGAGCCGCAATCGAGGCAAATGCAGATGATTTTATTCAGAAGATCCCTCAAGGATACAATGCAATGGTAGGCGAAAGAGGGGCCAAGCTGTCAGGTGGTGAAAAACAACGATTAGCAATAGCTAGGGCTATTTTGAAAAACCCACCTATTCTTATAATGGATGAGGCTACAGCCCAGCTTGATGCAGCATCAGAGCTTAAAGTTCAGGAGGCTATTCGGAGGCTCATAGAGGGTAGGACAGTGTTTTTAATAGCTCATCGTATTTCAACAGCAAGAAGAGCCGATAGGATAATAGTGATAGAGGATGGTCAGATAGCAGAAGAGGGGAAACATGATGAGTTAATTAAAAAAGATGGGTTATACTGTAAGTATTATAAATACCAATATCAGGATGTTTGATTACTTTTTTAAATCATGGGTTTTTTAGGCTGGGTCTTTAAAAAGCTGTTCTTGATTGTTCTAATCTTAGTGGTCTTGATATTCTTTTTTCAAAATACTTTTATCAAGGTTGCTTTGAGTGTAGCGGTTCGTGCTAAGACTAATGCCAGAATAAGCATAGAGCATGTTGATTCTAGTATTCAAAAAGGCTACATCCGATTAGGTAATGTAACGCTCTTAAATCCCAAAGAGTTTAGAGAGAAGAGGTTTATAGAGATAGATTCTGTTGAGTTTGAATTTGAGCCATTCTCTTTTATTAAGGGAGATTTCAAGATAAGTAAATTTTTTATTGATATTGATAAGATATATATAGTTAAGCAAAAAAAAGAGGGTGTAAACTTAGTTAAGGTTAGAAAGAAGGTAACATCGTCAAAGAAAAAGAGTCAGAGTGGGTATTTGGTTAAAGATCTAAGAATAAAGATATCTTCTATAGCGTACAAAGATCTCTCTAGGAGACCTCCGAAGATGAAGAGTGTATTTTTAGGGTTAGAGCAGAAGTATCAAAACGTAAGAAATCTAAAGAAGATTTTAGATCTGATTCTAACCCAAGAGGTTTTAAAGGCAGCCTATTCTAAAAATTAGTAATTTTCTGTGATGTTAGCAATAGGAGTTCATCTCTCAATATCAAAAGGCCTGTTTAAAGCTTTAGATCAAGCCAAGAGCCTTGACTCTAGCGCAATGCAGGTCTTTATACGTAATCCTAGGGGTTATGCTAAGAAGATATTGGATTTAGAGGAGGTTGAGGAGTTCATCAAAAAACGTAAAGAGTATGGCATAACTTCGTTAATCATACATGGGAGCTATCTTTTAAATATTGCATCTTCAGATAAAAAGATAAGAGATCGATCTATCTCTGCGATAATAGAGGATCTTAAGCTTTCATCTCAGGTGGCTGCTGAATATTATGTCTTACATTTTGGTTCAAACCCAAATAGGCTTGAAGGTTTAAATATTATGCGAGAATCTTTAGCTGCAATTTTTAAGAATTTTGATTTTAAACCCCTAATATTGCTTGAAAATACAGCTGGAGAAGGCAATAAATTGGGTTGGGAGATAGAAGATTTTGAAGTTATTATCAATGGAAACAAGAGGAGAATTGGAATATGTCTTGATAGCGCTCATCTTTTTGCATCAGGAATAGATTTAAATAAAAATATAGAGTTGGATAATTTTTTAAATGAGTTTGATCGAAAAATAGGAATAAGCAGCATTAAATTACTACATGTAAATGACTCTAAGACTATCTGTTGTTCTAAGAGAGATCGCCATGCGCATATAGGTGAAGGGTTTATTAAGAGCAAAGGGATTAGTAATTTTATTAATCACCCTAAACTTAAAATGTTACCAATTATACTTGAAACACCTAAGGATAAAGAAAAAGATGACATCAAAAACTTAAATAAGGTAAAATATCTAAAACGAGATGCCCAAAGATTTCTTTGAAATCTATATGTCGGCATTGAAAGAAGGGAGATTTAATGGAGGATTATCAGCCTCAGAAGTTTGAAAAGATATGGCAACAATATTGGCAGGACCAAAGAATATTTAATTTAGACACTACAGCTAAAAGTAAGGAAAAATACTATTGCCTTGTTATGTTTCCTTATCCCTCAAATGAGCTTCATGTAGGGCATGCCAGGAATTATGTTATAGGCGATGTTGTGGGGCGGTATAAGGCTATTCAGGGTTTTTCTGTGTTAGCACCTATAGGTTGGGATGCGTTTGGTCTTCCAGCTGAAAATCAAGCTATAAAGCACAAAATCCATCCTAAAGAATGGACTCTTTCCAATATAAGTAGAATTACAGATCAACTTAAAAGCTGGGGAATAGGTTATGATTGGGAAAGAGAGGTTACATCCTGTAAGCCCGATTACTATAAATGGACTCAATGGATATTTTTAAAACTTTATAAGAAAGGACTTGCTTATAAGAAGAAAGCAGCTGTTAACTATTGTCCTTCTTGTAAGACTGTACTTGCAAACGAGCAAGTATTAGATGGTAACTGTGAAAGGTGTGATTCTCCAGTTCAAGAACGAGAGATGGAGCAGTGGTTTTTTAAGATCACAGATTATATTGATCGACTCTTAGGTGATCTTGACGAGCTAGACGAGTGGCCGCAGAGAGTTAAAACGATGCAGAGAAACTGGATTGGTAAATCATATGGCGTTGAGATAGACTTTCCTATAGTTGGAGAAGAGAAAAAGCTGAGCTGTTTTACAACTCGCGTAGATACTATCTTCGGAGCAACTTATGTAGTGCTTGCCCCTGAACATCCCTTTATAGAAGGATGGATTGAAAGCAGCGAGATTAGCGGCGATGGCGTTGACTTTATAGAGAGAATAAAGAAAACTGTAAGGAAGTCAAAAGATATTGCCAATCTGGATAAAGAAGGTATTTTTACAGGTAAATATGCAATCAATCCTATGACTAGAGAGAAGATTCCTGTCTTCTGTGCTAATTATATTCTGATGGAGTACGGTACAGGCTCTGTAATGGCTGTTCCGACTCATGATCAGAGAGATTTTGAGTTTGCCAAGAAGTATGAGCTACCTATGCGTGTAGTTATTGATAACCCTAAGGACTCTCTTCAATTAGATAAGATGGATAAGGCTTATGAGGATGAAGGCGTTTTAGTTAACTCATTTGATTTTAACGGTCTTTCTTCAGCTGAGGCAAAGATTAAGATTGCTGAATATATGGAAGAGAAAGGAGTCGGGAGACGACAAGTACAGTATAAATTAAGAGATTGGTTGATATCAAGGCAGCGTTATTGGGGAGCGCCTATTCCAATAGTGCATTGTGACTCTTGTGGCGTAGTCCCCGTACTTGAAGAGGATCTACCAGTACTTTTACCTGAAAATGTTGAGTTCAAACCGACCGGAGAGTCACCTCTAAAACTCTGTTCTGATTTTGTTGATACAAAATGTCCTAAATGTCAAGGAAAGGCAAAACGTGAAGTTGATACAATGGATACATTCGTTGATTCATCCTGGTACTTCCTGCGCTATATAACACCTCAAAATAGAGAGAGCGCCTTTGATGCTGAACTTGTTAACCATTGGCTTCCGGTCGATCAATATATAGGCGGGATAGAGCATGCCACAATGCATCTCATCTATGCTAGATTTATTACAAAAGTATTGTTTGATTTAGAGCTCATTGGTTTTAAAGAGCCTTTCAAGAGACTCTTTACTCAAGGCATGATTGTAAAAGATGGTGCCAAGATGTCTAAGTCTAAAGGTAATGTTGTAGCCCCTGATAGATTAATAGAAAAATATGGTGTAGATACAATGAGGCTCTATATTCTTTTTATCGGGCCTCCCGAGAAAGATGCTGAGTGGTCAGACAAAGGTATTGAAGGAGCATATAGATTTTTAAATAGATTCTGGCGTCTATGTCAGGGACTAGATAAATATAGTCCTTCTGATTTGGATAAAGAGAGAGAAAAAGGTCTTAATAGAATATTGAATCTAACAGTTAAGAAGATAACAGATGACATGGAAGGTGGTTTTAAATTCAATACGGCAATAAGTTCTATAATGGAACTGGTAAATCAAACTCAGTTAGATATTGCAGCAGAAGTTATAAGTAAAGAACTTTTAGCCGAGGTTATTGAAAAACTAGTCATCTTATTATCGCCATTTGCGCCTCATGTAACCGAGGAATTATGGAAGAAGATGGGAGGAAAGCCTCCATTAATTAGGGAAGCTATTTGGCCTAAGTGTAAAGAGGAGGCTCTCTTGCAAGATGTTATAGAGATACCTGTTCAGATAAACGGTAAATTGCGAGGTAAAATATCTGTTCCAAGCGATGCTTTAGAAGATCAAATCAGAGAAACTACTCTTAAGGATGACAAGATTAGAGAGCGTTTAGAGGGTAGGGAGATAAAGAAGTTTATTGTTATCAAAAAGAAGATAATAAATATTGTTGTGTGAAGATTAATTTAAGCAAAGAAGGAAAATATCTTTTGTCTTTTTTAGCATTCTCTTTTTTAGTCTATCTTATTATTTCTTTTATAGGCGTTGAAGGTTTTAAGTATAGCCTGATTTCAGATAGAGTTAAATCAGAGATAGTCTTTCCTTTGGATTTAAATTCTGCTTCATATTCCGAGCTTATTCAAATTCCAGGTATAGGGCCAAGCTATGCTCAGAGAATAATAGAGTACCGTTATAATAGCGGAGGATTTGGAAGCATTGAAGAGCTAAAGAACGTTAAAGGAATAGCAGGTAAGAGGTTTATCAAGATAAAGCCTTATTTTAAGTTGTAATATGCCTCCTTTTTCATATAATCTGTTTTTTGTTCTAATAGGATATATCATAGGACTTATAGTTGCTCATTTTTTTGATTTAAACATTTATTTTTTATTTGCTTTTTCAATCCTATCTTTATTGATCTCCTTTGCATTTACAAGGAGAAAGGTTTTTATTCTATTTATATCTTTGGTCTTTATCTTTTTAGGTATTATTAATGTTGAAACAGAAGAGTTAAGCAGGGATGTTCTGTTTAATTTAAAATATTTAAAAGAAGTTAAAATAGAGGGGGTAATTAAATCTATTCCAATAAAGAGAGATAATAGGCTAAGTTTTACTCTTTTTATAGAGAAGATTAACGGCAAGAAGGTTAATACGGCTATTCCTGCAACTGTTTATTCTGACTACAGGGATTCAATAGAACCTGGAGATTTACTATCTTTAATAGGTTCTTTTAGAAACATTAGAAATAATAGTTATTTTATTGCTGATGATTTAGTTGGATCTAAAAAATATTTTTCATTTAAAAGGTATATCTATAGGATTAAAAAATATACATTAGTTGTAATAGATGAACTTTACCCTAAGGAGTATGCCCCTTTTGTGAGGGCAACAGTAGCAGGTGAAATTGGAAGCAGTGTTAATAGTCTACGTGAAATATTTCAAGAGGTTGGTGTTGTACATATTCTTGCAATAAGTGGTCTTCATGTTGGGTTATTATTGTTTTTCTTCGGTTTTTTGATTAGGCTTCTAGGTATCTACGGAAGGCTTAAAGTGTTTCTTTTAGCGGTTATACTCATCTCTTATATGTTTTTAAGCGGACTTAGGCCTCCTGTTACGCGGGCTACCATTATGGCTTTAATCTATCTCTATTTCTGGTTTCGAGGTTATAGGGTAAACCCTTTTAATATTTTAATCGCAACTGCATTTACAATGCTTCTATTTCAACCTCAAGAACTATTTGGACTTAGTTTTCAACTTTCATTTACTGCTATATCGGGAGTTTTTGTTATGCTCCATGCTTTTAATAATCAATTAAGTTGTGGGTTAAAAGAAAAAATTTTCAGTTACTTTAAAGTTACTTTTGGAGCGTATATATTTGTTCTTCCTCTTGTTGGTTATTACTTTAGCAGAGTATCTTTAATTGCGCTGTTTGTGAATGCTCTATTTATCATTGTATTCTCTTACCTTATAAGTTCAGCTTTCCTGGCTCTGATATTTTATCCATTGGTTCCTTTTATTTCTCAAGTCATAGTGCAGGGTAGTTTGCCGGCATTCTATTTTCTCTTTAAAATATTAGATAATTTGGCTGCTCTTCCTTTTGCGTCTTTAGAGATTCCCAGAATAGGAGTGATAACAGTTGTATTTGTATACACTATCTTTATTCTGTCTATTTTAGCCTTTCGTGATATAATCAAAAAAAAGAAAGAGTCTTCTAATCTTAGGAGGTGAGTTATGTTTAGGATGGGTATGACTGAGATACTTGTAATTCTTTTGATTGTATTGCTTCTCTTTGGAGCTAAGAGATTGCCTGAGATAGGAAGAGCTCTTGCCAAGACTCTTAGAGAGTTTAGAAGAGAGTCTGAACATGTTGACTCTGATAAAAGCAAAGAAGATAAAGACGATATAATAAATTAGGGGTTGGGTTTGACTGTCTTTGATCATCTCGAAGAGTTTAGAAGAAGGTTGATATTTATTCTTATCTTTTATTTTCTATCTGTAGTTGTTAGCTATTTTTTTGTAGATAATATTCTATTGTTTATACAAAAACCGCTAACCAGCCTGATTTATATCCATCCAGCAGAGCTTTTTATTGCCAGAATAAAGATAGCTCTATCCTTAGGTATATTCCTAACTTTTGTCTGTTTTATTTTTCAGCTATATTTATATTTAAAGCCAGCTCTTAAAGAAGGCCGCCTAAGGTTCTCTTTTGGCTATCTTTTTCTTATAGTTCTTTTCTTTTATCTAGGGATAGTGCTTGGTTATCTATTGTTTTTACCTGGCTTACTTAATTTTTTGCTTAATTTTGAAGCAGGTAATATAAGCGCAATGATAACAGTTAGCAATTATATCTCTTTTCTTTTTATGCTACTTTTCTCTTTTGGGATTATTTTTATAATCCCACTGGTTGTACTTTTTAGCGTTAGATCTGGATTAGTAGAGGTTGGGTTATTAAAGAAGGGTAGAAAGTATATATATATAGCCAGCTTTATCTTGGCCGCACTTTTAACACCTCCAGATGTTTTTACCCAGGTGGTTCTTGCTGTACCTTTAATATTGCTTTTTGAATTAAGTATTTTAATTTCTTCTTTTTCTGTATATAATAATTCAAAGAAATAGGTGATTTATATGACATTAGCAATACTACTAATATTTGCTGGGATACTTATAGCGGTCTATCCTGAGTTATTATCTCTGATAGTATCTTTTCTCCTTATTATTATAGGATTAAGTATTCTTTTTTTAAGATATTATACTAAGAAGATGTCGCAGAGCTGGGAAAACAATTCACCATTTATGAACTTTTTTATGAGGTTTTAATTATGAAAGAAGATTTTTTAACCGGATTTTATACCAGGGATGAATTCCAACCTTTTATTGATAATCTTACTGAATCGGAGAAGAGTTTTACTATAGGTCTTATAGATTTAAACCATTTTAAAGTTATTAATGATAAATATGGTCATATGTTTGGGGATAGCGTTTTAAGATATGTTTCCTCGACTATAAAAATTACATTTGAAGACAGAGGTACATTATTTCGCTATGGAGGAGATGAGTTTATAGTAGTCTTTCCTGAACAGGACAAGAAATATGCTTCAATTTTATTTAAAATCTGTAATAGAAATTTAAAGAAGCGTCCTTTTTTACATAGAACTAAGCTCTTAAAAATCAGTGTCAGTTATGGTATTGCATCCTATCCTCAGGATGCTTTGGATATCGAATCTCTTGTTCATAAAGCTGATATGGCCATGTATTGCTCTAAAAAGCTGGCTAGGGGAGCTGCGGTCGATGTTGCAAGAATAAATATTTGTCGGATGCTTATCTTGGGAAAGAAGCTTCTTTCTTGGGTAGTACTCCTTGCTCTAATAAGTCTTATTGTCTTTAAACCTTTTAAGATAGGAGTAAAGAAGCTTATTACTTCAAGAAATATTGAGCATGGCGAAGTAGTACCAAACGAGCCCTGTGAAGTAGTATTTAAGAACGGTTATATTTTAAAAGGGATGTTAGTTGAGAAAGACTCTAAGACCATCACTCTTCTTGTTTCCATGGATGGAGTTGAAGGTAAGATGAAGATAGATCAGAATATAATCAGTAAGTATCGCACTTTTAAACTTAAAGATTGGCTTTTATAAGATATGGTTTATGAGAACAGAGGTTCCTCTGATATAGAACAGAAGGCGCTTAAAGCAATAGGCCAGACCTTTGATCTCTCTGCAATAGATTCTTCAATTTTAGTTACTTTTCCTTATCAGTATCCTCAAAATGCAATAGAGATGGAGCACTCAACCGATGAGTTTAGTTGTCTCTGTCCATTTTCTAGTCTTCCAGACTTTGCAATGATAAGATTGATATATATACCGAATAAGCTATGTGTAGAGCTTAAGTCTTTTAAGTATTATCTTCTATCGTTTAGGCAGGTTAAAATATTTCATGAACATGTGATTAATAAAATTATGGAAGATTTAGTCAAAGCTTTAGATCCTGTTGAATTAAAAATAGAAGCCCTTTTTAATCTTAGGGGTGGGATAGAGACAAAAGCATCGGCTAGCTATAAAAAGAAAAAGAAAGACGTAAAAAATTAATAGCCTCCTATTTTTCTAGTATTTTATTTCAATGAAAAAGATATTTATTGCTGCTACAAATCAAAACGGGGGTAAGACTACTGTTGCTCTAGGCCTTCTTCTTAACCTAAAAAACCATTTTAAGAAAATAGGATTTATAAAACCGATAGGACAGAGATATCTTTTTGAAGAAGGTTACCAGGTAGATGAAGATTCTGTCTTAATAGAGAAGGTATTCAAATTTACGTTTCCTTTAAAAATTCTTAATCCAATTGCGGTTGAAAGAGGATTTACTGAGAGATATATTGAAAATCCTTACCCAGCCGAAATTACATCTAAGATAGTAGATTCTTATAAAGAGATTGCAGCTTCTTCCGATCTTGTGATTATTGAAGGAACCGGTCATGCAGGTGTTGGTTCTGTCTTCGACCATTCCAATGCTCGTGTTGCTAAAATTTTAGATGCAAAAGTTTTAATAGTATCATCTGGAGGGGTAGGTAAGCCTGTGGATGAGATTGTTCTCAATAAAGCTCTCTTTGATAAAGAAGGGGCAGATGTTATCGGTGCTGTTGTGAATAAAGTTTTAAAGGAGAAGTACGATAGGATATCATCTTTGGTAAGCAAGGGTTTAAAAAGACTTGGAGTTGATGAATTAGGTACTATACCTTATAATCCGATACTCTCTGCACCTACGATTGACCAGATATCTGATGAGATGGGACTCAATTTTGTATCTTCTAAGGATAAGGTGGAAAACATTGTAGAGAAGGTCATAGTAGCGGCTATGGAGCCTCAGGATGCATTTAGATATATAGGTAGAAATACTCTTATAATAACTCCAGGAGATAGGGAGGATATAATTAGTGCTGCGATTAGATATTGTTCAATCCCTGATACAAATGACTATAGTATTGCAGGGATACTATTGACCGGAGGTATTTTGCCAAGCAAGAAAGTTTTAAACAAAATAGAGAAAGTTGGAATACCACTTCTTGCTTCAAAAGATGATACTTATACAGTTGCATCTACTATACATGGATTGAATGTTAAGTTAAGGTCAACTGATTATGAAAAGATAAGGTTAGTAAAAGAGATTGTCGGTAGGTATGTAGACGTAGAAAAGATTCTCAATTCTATTTAAATTCAATTGAAAGATTTAAAATTAAGATCTTACATTAAAAGGTTATTTTTTTTAAGTATAACTTTTTCGGTTATATCTTTTGTAGCAAGTTCTGAAGTGCTATTTCAGCGTGGGTCTGTTATGTCTACCTATTATATGGTTAAGATTGATGATGATAGGCATCTTTATCTTTTTGATGATATTGCCAAAGAGCTTCTGAGGCTAGAAGATAAGTTTAGTGATTATAGCCAGGAGAGTGAACTCTATTATTTGAATAATTATGGGAGAAATGGTTATTTCAAGGTATCAGAAGAGATGCTAATTGTTATTAGAGATGCTATTGATATAGCCCGTGAATCAGGAGGTTGTTTTGATCCTACTGTTGGACCATTACTTGAGCTTTGGGGTTTTAAAGATAAAAGACTTTTTCTGCCTAAAAAAAAGGAAGTCCAGAATATTTTAGTCTATTTGGGGTGGGAAAAGATTGAGATTTCAGCCAACAATGCAATAAGGTTTAAAAATGATAAAGTAAGCCTTGATCTTGGCGGAATAGCAAAAGGTTATGCTATAGACTGTGTGGTAGCTTTGCTTAGATCTGGTGGAGTTGAGAATGCTATAGTTGAAATAGGAGGAGATGTTTACTGTCTGGGTTCTGGTTTAGATGGAGCTGGTTGGAGAGTAGGCGTTCAGGATCCTAAAAAACCTGACAATCTTATTGCAAAGATAGATATTAAAGACTCTGCTGTTGCAACTTCTGGTAACTACGAAAGATTTTTTGATTATAAAGGCGAGCGATTCTCTCATATAATAGATCCCAGAAGCGGTTTTCCTGTAAAAGGAGATCTTTTAAGCGTAACTGTTGTAGCCTCTAGAGCTATTGATGCAGATGGTTGGGCAACAGCCCTATTTGTACTGGGTCTTGATGAGGGGAAGAAGCTTGTTGAAAGTAAAGACAATATTGAGGCTATATTTGTATTTCAAATAGAAGGTGGTTATGATATCTGGATATCTTCTGGATTGATCGAAAAAGTGGAGGTTTTATGAAGGCAGTGTCGCTTAAAGAGGCTAAGCAGATTGATAATTGCGCTATATATAAAATTGGAGTGCCCAGAATTGCCCTCATGGAGAATGCTGGTAGAGGCGTTGCAGAAGTTCTATTGAAAAGAATAAAAATATCAGGTTCTGTTATTGTTGTTTCAGGGTCAGGTTATAACGGCGGTGATGGTTTGGTTGCAGCTAGACATCTACATATTAATGGCTTAAAAGTGAAGACATTTTTAGTGGCTGATATATGTAGGTTAAAAGACGAAACATTAATACAGTTAAGAGTTCTTGAGGGTTTAGGATTAAAAATTAGAAGTATAGAAAAAATTTCTGATATTAAGTGCTTAAGATCTGAAATTTCAAATTCTGATATTTTAATAGATGCTTTGATGGGGATAGGTGTTAATGGTGATATTAGGGAGCCTCAGAAAAGTATAATCGAATCAATAAGCAGGTCTAAGATAGATGTTCTCTCTGTAGATATCCCTTCAGGGTTAGATGCTGATTCTGGAGAAGTAAGGACTGTAGCGATTAAAGCAAATTGGACAGTTACATTTAAAGAGGTCAAGAGAGGCATGTTCTCTAATGAAGGAAGACATTATTGTGGAAAAGTCTATAAAAGAGGTATTGGGATCTAAGAGAGGTTGTTATTTTTAGTCTAAACCGTTTATAATAGATACTATGCAGAAATTACAATATTTTGATCCTATAAGTATAGATTCTCCACGGGATTTTGTTTACAAGCGATTGGGCTCTAGGCCGAATATGAATGTAGCCTCTAACCAGATTGAAGAGTTTGATGGTTATATTCAGGAGGGACTTTCTAAGTTGGAGCTCAAAGGAGCCTACCTGAGACTTTCGGTTAAAAAAACCATTAATTCGGTAGTTGAATTTGAAAATGGACTCAGTATTAAGAGTGATCTTCTATCTTCTCTTTTAGGTAATTACAGAGAAGCTCTCTTTATGGCTGCGACTGCCGGAGAGGGTATAATGGATGAGATTAAAATTGCCCAGGATGAGAATATGACTAAAGCTGTTGTCTTAGATGCTTTGGCATCTGAGTCTGTAGAACTTTCCTTAGAGTGGATACAGAGGTTTTTAAACAGAGAACTTTTAAGGGACAAGAGGCGTCTTGTTCTAAGGCGTATCTCCTGTGGTTATGGTGATTTTAAGATAGAATATCAAAACGAGATATATCGTCTAATGAATCTTATGAGGCTTAATATAAAGATGAATGATTATTTCCAGTTGATACCGGAAAAATCAGTAACAGCAGTTACTGCTATAGAGGATATTGATTAGAAGAGCATGAAAATAGAGAGTATTTTAAAAAGAAGAGCACTCATTCTTGATGGTGCCTGCGGTACATCTTTGCATGACATGGGTATGCCTCCTGGAGTTTTGCCTGAACTCTGGTGTTTAAAAAATAAAGATATTTTGCGTAAGCTCCACAGGAATTATATAGATGCTGGTTCTGATGTTATCTATAGCGCTACTTTTGGAGCTAATCGAGTAAAGCTTGGAGATAAAAAAGTTGATATTGTAGGGTTAAATAAGGAACTTGCTCTTATTGCAAAAGAAGTTGCTGGTTCTAGTGAAGTTCTTGTTGCAGGCGATATCAGTTCTACTGGAAAGTTTGTTAAACCATTTGGAGAGCTTGATTTTGATCAAGCGGTTGATATTTTTAAAGAGCAGATTAAAGGTTTACTCAAGGCCAATGTTGATCTCTTTGCAATAGAGACGATGATGGATATTCAGGAAGCGCGGGCAGCATTGATAGCCGTGCGTGAAATGAGTGATAAATTTACTATTGTTACTATGAGCTACGAGAAGTCTGGTCGAACATTAAATGGGACCGATCCGTTAAGTGCTCTTATTACCTTAGAGAGTTTGGGAGCCTCTGCTGTAGGGGCTAACTGTTCTAGTGGCCCCATGGACATGAAGAACATTATATTAAAGATGAGAGATCATGCCAGAGTTCCTCTTGTTGCAAAGCCTAATGCTGGAATGCCTAAAATTGTAAAAGGCAAGACTTGTTTTGATATGCCAGAAGGTAGATTTGCTAAGGCTGGAAAGAGTCTTATTTTATCTGGAGTTAGTATTATAGGAGGGTGTTGCGGGACAACAGATAAGCATATAGCGGCTTTAAAAAGAGAATTAAAAGGCTTAAAGCCAGCCTCTAAGAAGTTGAAACAGTATAGTGCTTTAAGTTCTGCTACTTCCAGTTTGATCTTCAATAAAGACTCCTCCTTAATAACAATTGGAGAGAAGATCAATCCTAGTGGTAAAAAGATATTGCAAAAGTCAATCTTAGACAAGAATTATTCTGTTATAAGAAAACTTGCCAGAGAACAAGAGTCTCATGGTGCAAATCTTTTAGATTTAAATGTATCTGTTCTAGGTGCTAACGAGAAGGATTCCATGCTTAGTGCAATATCAGCTTTGGCAGTTAGCTCAAAGCTTCCTCTAGTGATTGACTCTTCAAATCCTTCTGTGATTGAGGCTGCCTTAAGATTCTATCCTGGTCGCGCCATGATTAACTCTATATCTGGTGAGAGTGAAAAGTTTAAAAAACTTCTACCGGTTGTTAAAAAATACGGAGCTATGTTTATACTATTGCCTTTGACTTCAACTGGTATTCCTAGGTCCTTTCAGAAAAGAAAAGAGGTAATAGATGGGTTGATCAAAAAAATAAAAAAGTTTGGAATAAAAAAAGAGAGCATGGCTGTTGATGGTATTGCTTTAGCTGTTTCATCAGAGCCTGAAGCAGGAGTTGATTTACTTAAGACTATTAGGTATTTAAGTAAAGACTTAAAGATGAATACAGTTATAGGTCTATCCAATATATCTTTTGGATTTCCTAGGCGAGATATTATAAACAAGACTTTTCTATCCTTGGCAAAGGAGAGAGGTTTAAATATTGCTATTTTAGATCCTTACAAAATTAAAAATAGCGTTACGAATCTATCTGCTAAGAGACTTCTTTTGGCTGAAGATAGAGGGGGTAGAGACTTTATAAAACGGTTCTCTGGTTCTACCGCTATAAAGCGTTCTGTTAAATCGGAAAATAGAGAGTTAGATTCCGTTGGTCTTGTTAAAAATAAGATATCTAGAGCTATCATTGATGGGGATAGGGACTTGATATCTGATTTGATAAAATCTGCGTTAACTAAAGATATAGCAGCTATAGATATTGTAAATGAGATAATGATTCCTTCAATTGGTGTTGTAGGCGAAAGATTTGATAGTAAAGAGTGTTTTTTACCCCAGTTGATATCCAGTGCTGAGGTTGTTAAGAGAGCATTCTCTATATTAGAGCCTTATCTTAAGGAGAGTAGCGATAAGAGAAGGGCTTTGGTTATGTTGGCTACTGTTGAAGGTGATATCCATGATATTGGAAAAAATATAGTAGCACTCATAATGAGTAATTATGGTTTTAGCGTGGTTGATTTAGGTAAAGATATTTCGGCTAAAAGTATAGTAAGAGAGATAAAAAAGTATAAGCCTGATATTGTAGGGCTTTCTGCTTTAATGACTACTACAATGGTCAATATGGAGAAGATTTTAGATTTAGTTCGCAAGGAGAAGATCAAGGTTGAATTTATGCTTGGAGGTGCTGTCGTGACAGATGGTTATGCAAAAAGTCTTAAGGCTTATTATGCAAAAGATGCTATCGAAGCAGTGAGAGTTGCAAAGAAGATTTTATCTAAATAAGTAAGCTCTAATTGTCTTGTATTAATCCTGAGTCTATTGATATAATAAAAAAGAATTTTGGAATCAAAGGAGTTCTTAATGGAAAATATTGAGATTAAAGTTCCTGAAACTGAAGGTGTGGATAGTTTTACCGTTACGTTTTTGTATCACAAAGAGGGAGATATAGTAGTTGAAGGTGAAGACTTGTTTGAGCTTGCTACAGAGAAGACCACTTTTAATATTACAGCTCCTTCTTCAGGAAAGATTGTTAAATTAAAATATCCAGAAGGAAGTCTGGTCAAACCCGGCGATCTGGTAGCTATTTTAGAAAAAAGTGAGGTGAAAGATGAATGAGATTTTAAACTTACTGAAAAATAATGCTAAGTTATCTTCAGAGGATATTGCAAAGGTACTTAAATGTAAGGCCTCTTCGGTTAAGAGTGATATCAAGAAATTAGAGAAGAATAAGGTTATACTTGGCTATAAGGCTATAGTAAATGAGGATAAAGTAAAAGGTCTTAAACCTGTTAGGGCTATTGTTGAGGTCAAAGTAACACCTAAGAGGAATCTTGGTTTTGATTATATTGCAGAGAGGATTTATAGGTTTCCAGAGGTTAAGACCTGTTATCTTGTCTCAGGGACTTATGAGCTTCTTTTAATGCTTGAAGGTGAGGATATCCGCAAGGTTTCTCAGTTTATTGCCGAAAAACTTGCTCCGCTAGAAGGAGTAAAAGGGACTGTTACTCATTTCTTTCTCAAAAAGTATAAAGAGGAAGGAGTGATTTTTGAATCTAAAGGCGGTAATCATAGAAAGAATATCACTTTATGAGTATAGATATATCTAAAAAGCTGGAATCTATTCCGCCGTCTGGGATAAGAGAGTTTTTTGACCTTGTTCTTGGCATGGAGGATATAATATCTCTAGGAATAGGTGAGCCTGATTTTGTGACACCATGGAATATAACAGAGGCAGGTATCTATGCTCTTGAGAAAGGGTATACCTCTTATACTTCAAATCAGGGGATGGAATCCTTAAGGGTTGATATTTCAAACCATCTTAAAAAGAAGTACAAGCTTTCCTATAACCATGAAAATGAGATATTGATTACTGTTGGAACATCTGAAGGTTATGATCTAGCTTTAAGAGCGCTTGTAAATCCTGGAGATGAAGTTCTTGTTCCTGAGCCCTCTTATGTCTCTTATTTTCAGGTTGCAAAGCTTGTTGGCGCAAAGCCTAAGTATATAGATACAACTAAGAGTGGTTTTAAGATAACTCCTCGCTTATTGAAGGATTCTATTTCCAAAAAGACAAAAATGTTAGTCTTAAACTATCCTGCTAATCCTACTGGGGTTAGTTATAAAAGGTCAGAGCTAAGAGAGCTTGCACAGATAATAAAAAAACATAATTTGATAGTTCTATCCGATGAGATCTATGGTGATTTAACATACGATTTTAAGCATACTCCTTTTTCAGCTCTTCCTGGAATGAAAGAGAGGACAGTATACATAAACGGTTTCTCTAAAGCTTATGCCATGACAGGTTGGCGTATAGGTTATGCTTGTGGACCTAGAAAAATAATTGAGGCTATGACTAAGATTCATCAATATACAATGCTCTGTGCTCCTATAATGTCTCAGATGGCAGCTTCTGAAGCTCTCTTAAAGGGAGAGAATGCTTTAAGAGATATGAAAAGAGAGTACCTAAGAAGAAGAAACTATGTCATGGAAAGGCTGACTGAGATTGGGTTTGATTTTCCTTATCCAGACGGCGCTTTCTATATATTCGCTTCTCTTAAAGAAGGCAGTTTTGATGGTAAGAAATTTTCCTACAATCTTATTAAAGAGAAGAGCGTTGCGGTTGTTCCCGGAGTTGCTTTTGGAAGATCGAAGAACAATAAGTGTTATATAAGAATATGCTATACTGCTGAATTCGATAAGCTTAAAGAAGCTTTAGATAGAATTGAGCAGTTTCTTAAGGAGTAGAAAGATTTGAGTAGCCCTCGTCGTATTCTTATTCTCTACATAACTAATAAGTCTGGCCATCATCATGCTGCATTGGCATTACAAGAAGCTATAATCAAATTGGATAGTAGTATAGAAGTTAATTGCGTCGATGCTTTTAATTATACCAATCCTGTACTCAACAAGATCACTCATACTACTTATCTACAGATCATAAGAAGAAGGCCGGAGGTTTGGGAGTATCTCTATGATAATCCTGACGTAGTTAGGCGTTCTCAGAACCTTAAAAAGATGATTCACAAATATAGTTCTAGAAAACTTATCAATCTTTTTACGGAGTTTAATCCTGATATTGTTGTCTGTACTCAGGCATTTCCTTGCGGCATGGTTGCAGACTTAAAAAAACATGGGAAGATAGATATTCCTATTGCAGGTGTAACTACAGATTACGTGACCCACTCTTTCTGGTATTACGATAGCGTAGATTCTTACATTGTATCTGATGAGTCCACAAAAGCTAGGATGGTTAAAAACGGCATAAAAAAAGAGCGGGTTAAAATTTATGGTATACCTATTTCACCTCGATTTGTGGGTCTAGTCGATAGAGATAGTGTTTTTAAAGAGCTAGGCTTAGAGCCAGATCTACCAGTCGTAGTCGTTATGGGTGGTGGTAGAGGTTTAGGAAAAATAAAGCAGGTTGTGTACTCTCTTTCTAAGGTTGAAAAGAGATTTCAAATAGTTGCTATCTGTGGTGTAAATAAGAAGCTTCATCGATATTTTAAGGCAAAATCAAAGCGGTTAAATAAGATCAAGCCATTTAAAGTCTTTGATTATGTTGAAAATATGGATCGGGTTATGTCTATTGCTGATATATTAATATCTAAGCCTGGGGGTATAACTACTGCCGAAGCTTTGGCTAAGGGGCTACCAATGATAATATTCAATCCAATACCTGGTCAGGAGATAAGCAATACAGAGTTTTTACTGAAAAGTGGCGCAGCAATAAGATGCGATCGGATAGCAGATATAGGTATTCTTGTTGAAGAGCTACTTCAGTCAGACAATAAGCTTTCTATTATGTCGGATTCAGCTAAAAGTGCAGGATTTCCAGACTCTTCTTTAAAGATTTCAAAGGAGATACTCAATCTAATAGGATATGCTTAAGATTGTTGTAAAGATATTTTACCTTTTTTTTATAAACCTTCTTAAATTCTTACCACGCTCATTTTCTATAGAGCTTGCTCAGATACTCTCTCTTCTATACTACTTTCTTGCTAGAAAGCGTGCGGGTCTAATACGCGATAATCTCAAAGTCATTATGGGCTCTGACTTTAAAGAGTCTTCCGTTAGGCGTCTTTTCAAGAATTTTTCATTTTATTTAGTTGATTTTATGAGAGTTAGATCAGTAAGTGAAGATTTTTTTAAAAACTACTTTACTCTTGAAGGGGGGAAGGTAGTAGTAGAATCTTATAAGGTCTCTCCCGATGGTGTTGTAGCGTTAGGTATGCATCTTGGTAATTGGGAATTTTCCGGAGGCCATTTCTCTTATCTTGGTTATTCCGCTGCAGCTGTTGCTTTGGATCATTCTATAGAGTATGTAGACAGATTCTTTAAAGGGCAGAGAGATAGGCTTAGAATTGAAGAAATTCCTTTTAAAGATTCTTTTAATATTTGTCTTAAAAAGCTTAAAGAAGGCAAGATTGTCGGCTTTTTGAGCGATCGTGATTTTACAGGCAACTATGTAAGAGGCAGGCTCTTTGGTAGGGACTGCTATTTTCCAAAAGCTCCGTTTTTAATCTCTCTACGTGCTCAAGTTCCTATTCTTATTGTAGTTACAGTTAGAGATGGCTTAGGTTATAAGACTATAATCAAAGGTCCTTTTATCTATAAGAGTTTTACTCTTAATGAGATGCGTAGAATTATAGTCGATGTTAATAGGGTTGTAGAAGATTTGCTTAGAGATTATCCTGAACAATGGTTTTTCTTTCAGAGATTCTGGGAGAAGACCGAAGATGTTGTTATTCTTTGATTTTCTGGTATAATATTAATCTAATTTCAAAAATAAGGTAAGCCATGGAACTTAAAGAGAGACTCGATGTATCTGTTATAGGAGCTGGCTACGTAGGTTTAGTTACAGGTGTAGCTTTGGCCGATCTGGGTCATAATGTTCTCTGTATGGATGTGGATAAATCCAAAATAGCAGAGATTGAAAAAGGTAAGATCCCAATATATGAGCCGGGATTAGAAGAGTTGCTCCTGAAGAATAAGCAGGAAGGTCGTCTTAGGTTTAGCAGTTCAATAAAGGATGCAGTTAATCATGGTTTGGTAATATTTATAGCTGTAGGTACTCCACCTAAACCTAATGGTGAAGCTGATCTAAGTTATGTAGAGAACGTTGCCAGAGATATTGCTATCAATATGGACTCTTATCGTTTGATAGTAGAGAAGTCGACAGTGCCTGTTGAGACAGGTGAAAAAGTAAGACAGACCATGCAGCTTTATATCAAAGGTGAGGTTGATTTTGATGTTGCTTCAAATCCAGAGTTTTTAAGAGAGGGCTCAGCAGTAGCTGACTTTCTCCATCCCGATAGAATAGTTGTCGGAGTCGACAGCCCTAAAGCTAGAGATCTCCTGTTCTGTCTCTATAGTCCTTTGGCGGCCCCTATTATTGTTACCGATATTAAAAGCGCTGAGCTTATTAAGCATGCCTCTAATTCATTTTTAGCTCTTAAGATCTCTTTTATAAATGCGGTATCTAGGATATCTGAGATGGTTGGAGCAGATGTTGATAAAGTCGCAGAAGGTATGGGTATGGATAAGAGAATAGGAGAGAGGTTTTTGAAGGCTGGTATTGGTTATGGCGGTAGTTGTTTTCCTAAAGATGTTGATGCTTTTATTCATATCTCTGAGGTCTTAGGTTACGATTTTAACCTACTTAAAGAGGTTAGAAAGATAAATGAAGAACAGCGTAAACTTGTTATAAAAAAAATAAAAGAAGGGCTCTGGATACTAAAAGATAAAAAAGTAGTTCTATGGGGCGTATCTTTTAAGCCTGAGACAGACGATGTGAGAGGTGCTCCGTCGATAGATATCATAGAGGATTTACTTAAAGAGGGAGCTAAAGTTGTAGCGGTTGATCCTCAAGCTTTGGATAGATTAAGAGAGGTTTTTAAGGACAGAATAAGCTATGTGCTTGATAAATATGAAGCAGCTAAAGATGCAGATTGCATCTTACTTACAACAGAATGGGATGATTTTAAAGATGTTGATTTTAAAAAATTAAAAGAGATTATGAGTCTTGCTTTTATTGTTGACGGTAGAAATCTCTACAAGCATTTAGAGCTTGATAGCCATGGTTTTTTATATCTTCCTTTCGGCAGCTCCGCATTGGGTAAACCTGTTGGGGGTAAGAAAATTTTATGATAGAGAGAGCTGGAATTAAAAAGTTGAGATTTCACGCTAAAGATATTGTTGAATGCTTAAAAAAAGGGGCGAGGTGACCATATGAATATCAAGGTGTACCTAAAGCAGAGAAAAGAACTTATTGATGAGTATATTAAATGTGTCTTCCCGATCTATGGTGAGCCTGATAAGATTCATGAGGCATTGTGGTCCTCAATGTTTAATGGTGGAAAGAGGATAAGACCTATCATCATGCTTGCTATAGCCGACTTAGCTGGAGTAGGTCTTGAAAAAGTCTTGAATGCAGCAGCTGGAATTGAGATGATTCATTCTAGCACGCTTATACTTGATGATTTGCCTTCTATGGACGATGCTTTGCTTAGGCGCGGCAAACCTGCTTTGCATAAGGTCTATGGAGAGTCGACTGCTATTTTGACAGCCAATATACTTATGCTTGATGGTCTTAGGTTGATAACGGAGGATCTTATTAAGACAATAGAGGATAAAGAACAGCTGTTAGAGATAAATAGAGATCTTTTTGAAGGGATAGGTAAAGATGGTCTGATGTTAGGACAGTTTCTAGATCTTGCTCTCTCTGGTAAGAATATAAGCAAGAAAGAGGTGGAGAATGTTCACAAGAAGAAGACCTCCTCTCTTTTTACGCTCTCTTCTAAGGTGGCTGCATTGCTTTGCGGTCTCAATGAAAATCAGATTGAATCATTGTTAAAATATGCTGAATCTTTTGGCATGATATTTCAAATAAGTGATGATCTTTTAGCTCTTGAGGGTATGGTTTCAAAGACTGGTAAAACCTCACTTAGAATGGATGTAAGCTCAAATTATATATCTGCCACTGGAAGCGAGGAAGCCAAGAGAAAGATAAGTGAATACACAAAGAAAGCTATCTCTGATGTTAAGATTTTTAAAAAAGATAGCGAGCCTTTAGTTGAATTGGTCAAGCTTCTTAAAGAGAGGAGTGCTTAAAAAGTATGAAAGTTTTGATTTCAGGTGCTGCTGGGATGGTCGGTTCTAATTGTGCTGAGTTTTATGCTGGAGAAGGCAATGAGGTTGTAGGCGTAGACAATCTTATGCGTTCAAAGCTTTTTGGGAGTGATAAAAAATCGGTTGAATATAACTGGGAGTATCTCTCTGGTTTAAAAAATATAGAAAGAGTCTATCTGGATATTAGAGATAAGGATGGATTAGAAGATGTTTTCAAGAAAAATGATTTTGAACTTATAATACATACTGCAGCTCAACCGGGTGTTGGCTATTCGGTAGAGAATCCAGCTGAGGATTTTAGTATTAATGCGGTAGGTACTTTTAATATGCTAGAGGCGACAAGAAAGCATGCTCCTGAAGCTTCTTTTATCTTCTGTTCTACAAATAAAGTTTATGGTGAGAATGTATCTAAATATGAATTAGTAGAGAGTGAGAAAAGATATTCTTTTAAAGATATAAAAGGAATATCTGAAAATACAGGTATAGACCTTGTTCCCCATACTCCATATGGTGTGAGTAAATATATAGGTGATATCTATCTCCAGGAATATATAGATACCTATGGTATTAGAGGCTGTATCTTTAGGATGAGTTGTATTTATGGAAGGCGTCAGTTTGGGTTTGAAGACCAGGGTTGGTTAGCCTGGTTTCTAATAGCTGCTGTCATGAACAAGAAAATAACTATCTATGGAGATGGAAAGCAGGTTAGAGATATATTATTTGTAGATGATCTGGTAAAAGCTTTCAATGCTTTTCATATTTCAGGTAAAAAATCTGGATTATACAATATTGGTGGCGGTCCTGAAAATACCACATCACTCATTGAGTATCTATCTCTTCTTGAAGATGTTCTTGCGCTTAAGATGGATAAATCATTTTCAGATTGGCGTCCTTCTGATCAGAAGGTATATATATCCGATATTACTAAGGTAAAATCTGAGCTTAATTGGGCCCCCTCTATAAAACTGGATAAGGGTTTAAACTATCTCGTTGAGTGGGTAAGTAAGAATAGAGATCTTTTTTAAGTATGAGGCCTGTATTTCTTGATCGCGATGGGGTTATAAATAGGGAGCCGTCAGATTTCGGTTCTGATTATGTAAGAAACGTTGAGCAGTTTGAGATTCTTCCTCATGTAGCTGAAGGCTTAAAACTCCTAATAGAAAATGGTTATGATATTTATTTGATATCGAATCAGGCTGGAGTTAGCAAAGGTTTTTATACGGAAGATACTCTTAATAGTATTAATTCTATTATGGAGAGAGAGTTTTTAAAATATGGTGTTAAGCTTAAAGATGTAAGATATTGTTTGCATCAGGATTCCGATGATTGTGAGTGTAGAAAACCTAAGACAAAGATGTTTGAAGAGGTTGTTAATGATTACGACAATCTAGAGAGAGAGAAACTTTTTTATATAGGTGATACTAAAAGAGACGTAGAGAGTGCCAAAAACTTTGGAATAAGCTCAGTGCTTGTTTTAAGCGGTAAGACTAAAATAGAGAAAGTTTTTAATGTTAATGCTGGAGCAGATTTTGTGGCTAAGGATCTATATGATGCTGTTAAAAATATAATCTTAAAATGAAAAAGGATTTTATTATGCCTAAAGAGAAAAGTTATTACTTAGATAGTCTCCGCAAGAAAGTAGAGAAGTGTAAAAAGTGTGCACTCCATTTAAGTAGAAATAATGTTGTCTTTGGTGAAGGTGATCCCGGTGCGCGTCTACTCTTTATTGGGGAGGCTCCTGGGGCTGATGAGGATATGCAGGCTCGTCCATTCGTAGGCAGGTCTGGACAGCTATTGATGAAGATTGTAGCTGCGATGGGTCTTAAGAGGGAAGAGGTATATATAGCGAATATACTTAAATGTAGGCCTCCTGGGAATAGAGATCCTCATCCTCACGAAGTTGAGGAGTGTATCCATTATCTTTTCATGCAACTGGATATTGTAAAGCCTGAGATAGTAGTTGTGTTAGGCCGGGTTGCAGGCATGACCCTTTTTGGAAAGAATTTCTCTATCACAAAAGAGCGTGGTAATATTCTTGAATTTAGAGGTATACCTGTTATTCCAACATTTCATCCGGCATATCTTCTTATGAATCCCAAAGCAAAGAAGTTGACTTGGGATGACATGAAGAAAGTTTTAGGCGAACTTGACTTGCCGGTCCCAGAAGTTAAAGTCAGTAAATAGTAAGTTGATCTTTTAGTCGAAAAGATATTCTAATTTAAAATAAAATGGATAAGGTACTTATAAATGTTGTTTTTGGATTAGCTGTAGACAGAGTATTCTCTTATTCATTGCCTTCTAATATATCTGAAATTGAGATAGGTTCTCGGGTAAAAGCTCCGTTTAGAAACAGTGTTAAGGTAGGCTATGTTGTAAGTGTTAATAGAAACGGTAAGAGTTTTTCTGGATTAAGAGATATTATAGAGTTGCTGGATGATAAGCCTCTGCTTAATAAAGAGATGCTTCAGTTGAGTGAATGGATCTCATCTTACTACTATAGTAGTTGGGGCGAGGCTATAGAGGCTATAGTACCCTCTGTATTAAGAAAGGGCAGAGATAGTAGTGGGCCAAGAAAAGACTATCTATCTTTAGCAGACGATAGTTTTATAAGGCCTACTGTTTTGACGAAAGATCAGGAAGAAGTTTTAAAGGAGATAGATAGAAGCATAGGTTCTTTCAGTAGTTTTTTGCTTCACGGTGTTACTGGTTCAGGTAAGACTGAGGTCTATATTAGAGTTATTGAAAAGGTTCTAGAGAGAGGTCAGTCTGCTATAGTGCTTGTTCCGGAGATTGCATTAACTCCTCAGACTATATCTAGGTTTAAGAAGTGCTTAGGCGATAAGATATCTGTACTCCATAGCCGTCTAACCGAGGCTCAGCGTTTTAAAGAATGGGAGAAGTTAAAAGATAAAACAAATAGGATTGCTATTGGTACTAGATCAGCTATTTTTGCTCCACTTGAGAACCTTGGGCTTATAGTCCTAGATGAAGAACATGATTCAAGCTATAAACAGAATGAGACCCCGCGTTATCATGCTAGAGAAGTTGCATTAAAAAGAGCTCGGATAAATAATTGTCCTATTATACTAGGCTCAGCGACTCCAGCACTGGAATCTTACTATAAGGCTCAGAGAAAAGAACATATCTTACTTAGGCTTCCTAAGCGCGTTAAAGAGCAGAGCCTTCCTGTGGTCGGAGTTGTAGATCTAAAGACGATAAAAAAGAAGAGTATCTCCAATATGATATTTACAACTCCTCTAAGAATTAAACTGGAGGAGGTTTTGAGTAGAAACATGCAGGCGATACTTTTTTTGAATAGGCGAGGTTTTTCTACCTTTATCTATTGTCAGAATTGCGGTTATATTGCAAAGTGTAAAAGATGTGATCTGGCTTTAACCTACCATATGAAGACCAAAGAACTTATATGTCACTACTGCAATTATAAAGATAATCTTCCTGATTTATGTCCTCAGTGTCGTAATAAATATTTAAGTTTACGGGGCATAGGTACCCAGAGAGTTGTCTCTGAACTAAGCAAGCTTTTTCCTTTTGCTAAAGTTGAGCGAATTGATTCTGATTCTCTAGCCAAAAAGGGTAAGTTAGATGAGATAATCAGTCGGTTTAGAGAGAGGAAGATTGATATCTTGGTAGGTACTCAGATAGTGGCCAAAGGGCATGACTTTCCTCATGTTGAGCTTGTTGGCATTATCTTGGCCGATCTATCGTTAAATATAGTTGATTTCAGGTCCGGAGAGAGAACGTTCTCTCTTATTACTCAGGTTGCTGGGCGTTCTGGGCGAGGTGATAATAGGGGTGCTGTCATAATTCAAACCTATAATCCAGAGCATTTTACTATTAAGACAAGCGTAGACCATGATTATGAGAGTTTCTATGCTCAGGAGATAAAGAGAAGAGAGGATACTGGTTTCCCTCCTTTCTCTGAATTAATCAAAATAGAGTTTCGTCATAAAGATGAGAAAAAAGTAAAAAAAGTTGCGGAGAGTGTCAAAGCTAAGCTATTAGAGCCCTCAGATAGTGTGGTCGATATTCTAGGACCTGCGCCTAGCCCTATTAAAAAGAGAAAAGATGTTTACCGTTGGAATTTAATTATTAAGACTAAAAATGTTGAACAAATATCCAGACTCTTGTATAACATTATTGGTTATAACAGACGCTTGGAAGGTGTTAATATAATAGTTGATGTAGACCCTTATGAGCTCTAAAGATCTTAAGAGAGAGGTTGTTGAGTATCCTAGTGTGGTTTTAAAAAACAAGACTAGGCCTGTTAAGGTCGTAGATGAAGAGGTCCTTAAAATTATAAGACGTATGGCGGCTGCTATGTTTAAAACTCAAGGAGTGGGTCTCTCAGCTAATCAAATTGGTCAGGATTTAAGGGTATTTGTTGCCTCTCCTCGGTTAAAGAGAGAAGAGGTCTATATTTTTATAAACCCTAGGATTACAAGTAGAAGTGGGGTTCAGACAGACCATGAGGGTTGTCTCTCTGTTCCTGGGTTTGGTGCTTTTATTAAAAGATATAACAAGGTTACAGTAGAGGCAAAAGATATTGAAGGCAATGATTTTAAGATGAAGGCAGAGGGTTTAATGGCTAGAATTATTCAACATGAGATGGATCATTTAAATGGAAGAATATTTATTCAGAGGTTGCCTTACAAGGAACGTAAAAAGTATTTAAGAGCTATTTTAAAAAGAGAAAGATGAATATTGTTTTTTTTGGATCAGGAAAATTTGCAATCCCGGCTCTAAGGTTTATCTTAGACAAAGAGCCTCTCTGTTTGAAGGCTGTTATTACTCAGTCTGATAGAAAGGCAAAGAGAGGTATGTATTATCAACCTACAGAGGTAGGGAGTTTTATAGCTTCATCTGGTTTTAAGGGTGAAGTTTTTAAACCCCTCAATGTAAATGCAAAAGATTCTATTTTAAAAATAGAAAGTTTCTCCCCGGATCTATTTATAGTTGCATCCTATGGTAGTATTATCTCAAAAGAGCTTTTGGGTTTAGCTTCTATTATGCCTTTAAATATCCATAGTTCGTTCTTACCTAACTATAGAGGGGCTGCTCCTATTAATTGGGCAATTGTAAACGGAGAGAGGGATACTGGTGTTACTCTCTTTAAGATGAACGAGAAGCTTGATACAGGAGATATAGTTGCCAAGAAAAAAATAGCTATTACTGAAGATATAGATGCTATCTCTTTAGAGGAAATATTGGCCAATGAATCAGTCGAGCTTTTAGAGCAAACTTTAGACTCTTTAAAGAGAGGAGATATTAAGCTCTATCCTCAAGAGGGAGAGTCAAGTTATGCTCCAAAGTTGAAGAAAGAGGATGGTTTAATAGATTGGAGTCTTAGTGCGGTTGATATTTATAACAAGGTTCGGGGTCTATTGCCCTGGCCAGGTGGATTTAGCTATTTAGACTCTAAGTTGCTTAAAATATATAAAGCCAGGGTGGATTTAAAAGAGCATCAAGATGCCAGTCCGGCTGAGATAGTTAGAATTAGCGATGATTCTTTCAGCGTCAAATGTGGCCTGGGAAGCCTTGATATCTTAGATTTACAGCTTGAAGGCAAGAAGAGGATGGTTGCCAGAGAGTTTCTATTAGGACATAGAATAGAGCTAGGAATGAAACTCGGTGCTTGAAAATGGGCATGGGAATGATATAATATCCGTTAATATGAAAAGAATAATTGTAATTAGCGCTCTTTTTTTAGTCCTGTTTTTAAATATTTCTTCTTACGGAGAGGATTTAATAGCGGTAAAGATTGTTAGATACGATAGTCACTATAGCTTTATAGTGATAGATAAAGGTTCAGTTGATGGCATGGAATCTGGAATGGAATTTGTTGTTGTAAAAGACGGAGCTGAGATAGGTAGGATACAGGTAGTCAAAGTAAAGGAGAATGTGTCGGCCTGCGACGTGAGAGAGATGATGAGTGAAGCTTATCTTAAAGATGGCGATATTATTACGATATATCCATATGGAGCTACTATATCACCTAAGGAGGCTTTGGAGGGAAA
Organism: uncultured Planctomycetia bacterium; assembly: GCA_964627735.1. Taxonomy (GTDB): domain Bacteria; phylum Omnitrophota; class Gorgyraeia; order Kaelpiales; family Kaelpiaceae; genus Kaelpia. Next base: position 27,019 of record CAZVIC010000002.1, read on the forward strand.
AGACAAGAGAGAAGAGCCTTTAGAGGATCAACCTATAACCAAAGGTTCTTATAGAAAGTCATTGTTTGATATGCCTTCTGAAGTCCAAGGCAGAAGCATACAGGAGGTTATGTGGGTTAAGGATTTAGAGGGTGAGGTTGTAACAGTCGATGTTCTTGCAGGCAGTGATCTTACTTTCTATGTTTTAAGAGATGTCTTTGAGGAGCATGAGATAATAGTTACTCATTCTAATAGACTACAAGGTACTCTTACCGGATTTAAGACTGTAGGGATGAGTTTTTTCAAGGAATTGTTTGCAGATTTTGTCGGATCTAAAGAGAAAAAGATTGTCTATGATGTCTTTGTTCAAAACACAGGTCCAAATACGTCTAAAGTCAATATTGGCCTTAAGTATATTGCCTATAGTAGGTCTGATGTTTCAAAGGCCAAAGCTATAAAGCGCGGCAGGTATCTCTCTGAGGTACAGAGTATGCTTAATAAAGTAAAAAAGAAAACAGCTAAAATTCAAGCAGAATGGGGAGAATAGCATGGGAAAAGTAAAAGAAGGACAAGGCAGACCTACCAATTGTAAGGGTTGCAAAAAAAGATTAAGTCTTAAAAGATGGTATTACAGGGATGGTTTCTATTTCTGTTCTAAGCGTTGTTGGTCTGATTCTAAAGATAAGGTAAGAGAAGAGGTTCAGAAAGCAAGGGAAGAACGTGAAAAAGCAAAACAGGAAGAGGCTCAGAAAGCCGCTGAAGAGGTAGCCCCTAAGGCAGAAGAGGTTAAAGTTGAATCTGCTGAGGTGGTTGAAAATCAGGAAGAGACTAAAGAAGTAGAAGTGAAAGAAGAGGTTGTTGAGGAGACCAAGGTTGAACCTGAAAAAATAGAGACAGAAGAACCTAAATCCGAGGCTATTAAAGAAGATATTGTTGAGGTAGCAGAAGAACCCAAGAAAGAAGAGATAGAAGAGGTTAAAGAGGAAGTTGTTGAGCCTCAAGAAAAGAAAGATATTGCGCTTGATTCAGAGGATCAAGATAAAAAAGAGGAATGAGTGAAGTCTTAAGTTTTATTGAGTGGCTTTCTCATGCAAGTTTTAAGATAGAGTATAAAGGTAGAACGATCTATATAGATCCCTGGCGTATTAAGGATCCAAAACCTGCAGATCTGATACTTGTAACACACTCTCACTTTGATCATTTTTCAGAAGTAGATATCCTGAAGTTAATAAAGGATGGTACTTCTGTAGTATTGCCTGAGAATATCGATCTCTCTTCGTTGAAGGGTGCCAATATTGTCAAGATGGCACCGTATGATCAGAAAGAGATTGCTGGTTTTAAAATTAAAGCAGTTCCTGCTTATAATATAGACAAAGACAATCACCCTAAAGCAAATGGTTGGTTAGGCTATCTATTAGAAATAGGTGATGAGTTAATATACCATGCAGGAGATACAGATTTAATACCTGAGATGGATGATCTGAATGTAGATATCGCTCTTCTTCCTATAGGCGGTACATATACTATGGATGGGCAAGAAGCGGCTTGTGCTGCAGAGAGAGTGGGGGCTAAGATAGTTATTCCAATGCATTATGGTGGTATAATTGATTCAGGAGAGAGTTTAGAAGATTTTAAGAAGAATCTGAATCGGGATATAGAGCTTAGGATTTAGTTTAGTATTTTATGCCCCCTTAGTTTAAGAGGACAAAGCACAGGCCTCCGAAGCCTGGAATGGGAGTTCGACTCTTCCAGGGGGCAGATTTTAAGGATAGAGCAGTGTTGTTTTTAAACCTGAAATTTGGTACTATATAAACATGCAACAAGAAAATAGACGGAAACATTATCGTTTGGATGCGGTATTACCGCTTAAGCTATTTCATACAGATGCTGATTTTATAACAGAGACAATAAATGTCAGCTGTGGCGGAGCATACTGTCAGATTGATAAATTTATTCCTGTTATGACAAAACTTAGGATTGTTATGTTTATTCCCACAGTGGGTAAGAAGAAGTCTCATAAGATTAGTTGTGATGGCATAATAGTAAGAACAGATCCAGAGCACCCATCTGATGATATTGATAACTACAGTATAGCTATATTTTTTAGTGATCTTAAGAAAACAGATCGTTCTAAGATAGCAACATATGTCAAAAAGAAGAAGAAGTCCGATCCCTCCTGGAACTGATGTTGTATTAGTAAGCTCCTGTCTTGTCGGTAAAAAATGTTGTTACGATGGAAAAGACAGGTTGAATAATTCTGTAAAAGAGTTTTGTCAGGGGCGTAAAGTGATAGATGTCTGTCCTGAGGTTTTAGCTGGATTGAATACCCCAAGGGTTGTATCAGAGATAGCTTCTTCTGGAGACGGAGAGTCTGTTTTAAATGGAGCATCAAGAGTTATAGATCTAGAAGGTCATGATCTTACAGATATGTTTATTAAAGGTGCCAGAGAAGCTTTAAAAATAGCAAAGAATAATAATATTAAATATGCGATAATGAAGTCTAATAGTCCCTCTTGTGGGGTAGGCTCAATCTACGATGGTAGTTTTTCTCATACCTTAAAAGATGGAGATGGGGTTACAACAGCTCTTTTAAAGAGAGAAGGAATTGAGGTTGTTTCAGATAAAGATTTAAACCAAGAGATAGAAGAGGAGATTAAGATGATAAGTTTTAATGATTTTAAGGAGATGGAATTAGCTATCGGGACCATTAAAGAGGTTCAAGACCATCCTGATGCAGACAAGCTATATGTTTTAAAGGTATCTTTAGGGTCTGAAGAGAGACAGCTTGTAGCTGGAATTAAGCCTTTTTATGAAAAGGATGCTTTAGTAGGAAAACAGGCAGTTGTTATCTTAAATATTGAACCGGCTGTAATAAGAGGTGTTGAGTCTTGCGGTATGCTTCTTGCGGCCAGAGATTCTAAAGGTATAACCATGTTGACCATAGAGAGGGAAGTTGAAGATGGAGCAAAAATCAGCTGATAATAAGGCTACATATTCAGGTTTTGTTGCTGTTATAGGTAGGCCTAATGTTGGTAAGTCTACTTTGATAAATATGTTTATGGGAGAGAAGGTTTCAATTGTCTCATCAACACCTAAGACTACGAGAGATAAGATAGCGGCAATATTAACAAAAGATAATTATCAGATAATATTTTTAGATACTCCCGGTATGCATAAGTCCAAGTTTTTATTGGATAAATATATGATTAGAGAGGCCGAGTCATCATTAGACGATGCAGATATTATAGTTGTCATGATAGATGTAAAAAAGGGCATAGAGAAAGAGGATGAGCGTATATTTGATATGATAAAACCTTTAAAGAAGACAAAGTTTGTTGTCTTAAATAAGGTTGATCTGGTTAAGAAGCCGGATGTTCTCTTCGTAATAGAGGAGTTATCAAAATGGTATAAGTTTGACGAGTATGTGCCTCTTAGTGCAACTAAAGGTATAAATACCGATAAACTCTTAGAGTTAATAACTAATAAGATACCTCAGGGTCCATTCTATTATCCTAAAGACCAGCTTAGTGATAAATCAACTAGGTTTCATGTTGCAGAGATTATAAGAGAGAAAATCTTATCTCGTACTTATCAGGAGCTACCTTTCTCTATTGCAGTATCGGTAGATGAGTTTTTAGAGAGAAAAGAAGACCTTGTTGTAGTAGAGGCTTCTATATACGTTGAAAGGAGCGGCCAGAAGGCCATATTAATAGGTAAGAAAGGGAGTATGTTAAAAGAGGTTGGGATTGATGCTAGGGGAGATATTGAAGCTCTCTTAGGTAAGAGAATCTATCTTGATTTAAGAGTTAAGATTAATGATAAATGGAGAAAAGATAGTATCTTCTTGAAGAGGGTTGGTTATGGTCAATAGTGATATTAAAAATAGAAAGAGGATAGCTGTTATCGGCGGTTCTAAAGCAACAGCTGAGATTTTAAAAATGGCTCATGAGTGTGGACGTTTAATAGCAGAGAGCGGTGCAATACTAGTTACCGGTGGTCTAGGCGGTGTTATGGAGGCAGCATCTTGTGGGGCTAAAGAGGCTGGCGGCATGACTATAGGAATACTACCTGGGCGGGATAAGGAGAGGGCAAATAAATATATAGACTTCGCAATACTTACAGGACTTGGGGAGATAAGAAATGCTCTTGTTGTTATGAATGCAGATAGTATTATTGCAATAGATGGTTCATATGGAACATTAAACGAGATAAGTTATGCTTTAATATCAAAAAAACCTTTATTTGCTGTAAAGAGTTGGAAGATAGCTCAAGGCGAGGGTGAGTGTAAAAGAGGCGAGTTAATTCATTGTGAAACGGTTCAAGAGGCTGTTGAAAAAGCTATTAGCGTAGAGGCGTAAGATATGGATGATGAGCGTTTAGATTTTGCTGAACATGAAGAGCTAGAAGAGGATTTAGATTTTGATAATCCAATAGAGTGCCCCCACTGTAAGAATATGATACCAAAAGATTCTCTTTTCTGTCTTTATTGCGGAGAGAGTATATCAGTAGGAGGGAAGCCTAACTGGGTAAAGATAGTGGCTGGAATAGTGATATTTGCTTTTATTTTATTTTTGATTTGGAATTTGTGATTTAGTTTTTAATCAGATATAATTAATACAACTTTAGGAGAGTGAGATGCGAGAGGGATTAAAGAGCTATAGAATCGCAATTGAATGTCATTGTGGTCAGAAAATTATTGTAGAGGCAGATGATTTAGTCGATTTATTAAGCAATATTCAGAATAATATCCTTGGTCATATCCAGTCTAACCATCCTGAAGAGATGAGTAAATTCAAAAGAAAGATGAAGCGCAATATGCTTGATATGCTCAATAAGCTTTTCAATCATGGTGATGGGTTTTTAAAAGGGGATGAGTGGAAGTTTTAATTTTGACGTTCTAGTCTTATTTAATTACTAAGTTTTTTCTTGCTCTCCTGCCATAGAAGTTCCATCTCTTCTAGAGTAGCATCATAAAGAGTTTTATTTTTATTTTTTATCTTTTCTTCAATATAGTTAAAACGTTTAGTGAACTTATCTATTGCTTCACGTAGTTTTATTTCAGGGTCTATTTTTAAGAGTCTACATACGTTTACAAGGGCAAAGAAGAGGTCTCCAAACTCCTCAGACAATCTATCTTTGGCATCTGTTTTATCTAAATGCTCTTCAACCTCAAGTATCTCTTCTTTCACTTTTTTAAATGCTTCTTTTGGTTCTTTCCAATCAAATCCTACTCTGGATGCTCTGGCTTGAATAAGCGTTGCTCTTACGAGGGCAGGTATGTTCTTGGGGACGTTATCGAGAATTGATTTATCCTTTTTCTTATTTTCTTTATTCTTTAAATTATACCAGTGGGTTAAGACTTCATCAGATGTCTTAAGATCTTTATCTGAAAAGACATGGGGGTGACGTTCAATCATTTTTTTAGATATTTTATCGATGACTTCATCTTTTAAGAAATATCCTCTTTCTTCTGCAATATGTAGATAGGACAAAACTGTAAAGAGCAGATCTCCTAACTCTTCAAGCAATCCTTTCTTATTGTCTTCTTCAATTGCTTGAGCCACTTCATAAACTTCTTCTATCAAATAGGGCAGAAGAGTCTTCTCATCCTGTTCTTTATCCCAAGGGCAACCTTTCTCACCACGGAGCTGCTTAACTATATCCCAGAGCTCATTTATCTTATCCATTGCCTTCACTTTTTATCATAAATAATTATAAATTGCAAACAGGATTAGTTCTGTTAGAATTATAATATTATGAAAATAGGGGTTATATCAGATACTCATGATAATGCGATTAAAATAAAGTCTGCTGTAGATCTATTCAATAAAGAGAAAGTTGATTTTGTTGTTCATTGCGGCGACTACGTTGCGCCTTTCTCTCTTGTATCGTTTGCTAGCCTTAACTGTGATTGGGTCGGAGTCTTTGGGAATTGCGATGGAGAGAGAGTGGGGCTTAAAAGGAAATCTGAAAACAGGATACAAGAGCCACCTCTGATTTTAAATTTTGATAATAAAGAGATGATAGTAGTTCATGATATTAGAGATTATAAGGGGGAAAAGACCGATATAGTATTATTTGGTCATACTCATAATGTAGAAGTCAGAAGAGGGGATAATGCTCTCTTTGTCAATCCAGGTGAAGCTGCAGGCTGGCTAACAGGTGAATCTACAGTTGCAATAATAGATATAGATACTCTTAAGGTAGATATAAAAGATATTTAGGAGGTGTTATGGAGTGTATATTTTGTAAGATAATTGATGGTCAAATTCCCGCTGATTTAATCTATCAGGATGATAGTATAGTAGCATTTCGTGATATAAATCCTCATGCTCCGACACATGTCTTGATAATTCCTAAAAAACATATTGAGAAAATATCAGATCTTAATGAAGAGGATGCAGAGTTAGTCGGTAAGATGGTTTTGGTGGCTAAGAAGATAGCAGAAGATGAAGGCATAACTGAGTCAGGTTTTAGATTAGTTTTTAATAATAATAAAGATGCAGGGCAAGAAGTATTCCATATCCACCTACATCTTCTAGGTGGCAGGAAGTTCTCCTGGCCTCCGGGTTGATATTATGAGAAAGATGGATAATAGGCAGAATAAAACGGCAGAGCTGAATTTTAAAGATAAGAAGAGAGTTATTTTAAAAAAGACAATTAAAAGAGGGAAGAGGTTGAATAAAGATGGCAGATAATAGTGTTAGAGTAGAAGGAGAGCAACTGAGTCTTTCGACAACAGGGGATGGGGATATAATCGATATAACAGTTGATGTTCAATCAGCCCTATCTAGGTTAAAGATGAAAAAGGGTGTAGTAATCTGTTTTATACCCGGATCTACCGCTTTTTTGACCGTCATAGAATACGAATCTGGCTTAATTCATGACTTACCCCAAATACTTCAGAAGTTGGTTCCAAGAGAGGGAAAATACGCTCATAATGCCACCTGGGGCGACGGAAATGGGTTCTCCCATCTTAGGGCCTCATTAATAGGCCCCTCGCTCTCCGTACCTTTTAGAGAGGGTAAATTGACTCTTGGGACTTGGCAGCAGATTATATTTGTAGAGTGTGACAATAAGCCTCGAAATAGGTCTGTTGAACTGCAGTTTATAGGTATTTAACACCTTATTTGTATCCCGCCTTATTATCTGGTATATTTATAGCTATAGGGGCTTGCAATAATGAATATAAAATATTTTAAAGGTATTGTTTTATCTGTATTTCTGGTTGTGTTTCTATTTTCTTTTTCTGCTCAAGCAAGGAGAATAAGATTTGATTCAATATCTCAACAATTAATTCAGAACGGCGAAGCTACTATTGAAGCTGATGATGGTACTATGTTTAATTTAGAGTTAAAAGAGTATGCTCCAGATGATAGATTTCCTGGTGATAAGTATGTTGTGTCAGTATTGACGACAGATGGCGTAGAGATAGCATGTACTTGTTTCCGTGTTTGTGATGGTTGTGCTTATGGATATGAGGATTTTAGAACATATGCTCCATATTATTACTTTGATCACTCTGATAATGGAGGTAAAAGTTATAAAGATTGGTTCTTTATGTCGTCTGGTCGTAATTCAAGTCCAGGGATTATAGTGGATAAAGAATACAGATTGCGATATAGGGGAATAGGTACAGCCCTTATACGTTTAGGATTGGAGATTTCGCAGATTTTAGGAGCGAAGACTTTTAATGCTGTTAAGGTTTTAGACGTAGGTTTTCATCGAGCGATAGGTTATTATATGTCGCCACAGACAGGAATAGGTGGCTCTGTTAATATGTCTTTTGATTTAGTAGGTTCTTCTGTAGTATTACCACCAATAGAGATTACTCGTAGGCCTGAATAATCAAAATATTACAATTATTCAGGGAAGATTATCTGTGTTTTAAGTAGTTCGCTCTGTTTTAGAGCCCTTATTTGCAAGCCGTTGATGTTTAAGCACATCCCTCATATGCGAAGTTAACATAAGATATATTATCGGACGTTGTGAGTTTAGATTGAGGGAGTCTGAGATTAGTGCCTTTTCTGGCTTTCCAGATAGTTGATAAGCTTTGGCAGGCTTATTTGTAGCTGGATAAATGCTATACAACTCTATTCTTCTATCGTTATTACTGCTTTAAGCCTATGTTCTCTATTAGATCTCTTTGTAGCCAAAAAGATAGCTCTTACACTAAATGTGAGCATAAAAACCGTTAGGCGAGCAAACCGCCTAAAATAGCCTGTCGTTTTTGTCGTGTTTTTCGATAGCACTAGTTGTGTAAATCATTGATGACAAACACTTTACAATAAAGTTTTTCAAATGTAGCGACATTTCAGGTTATTGTTTTTTGTTTTTCATTTTCCGCTTCGTAGCCTTCTATCATTTTTCCAATCACAGCCCCTCTCTCATTTCCCATAGCTCTAGAAACATCAAGAATATTTTGCCATTGCTGTGAATTCATTGAATTCATTCGTTTTTTTAATGATTCTATTTCTCCTCTGTCCATCTCTTCTACTTCTTTTTTTACACTTTCAATAGCATCTAAACCTTGCTCTTTACTTAGATATCCTAAACGACTTAAAAGTGTGGCTTCGTTCATTTCAATTTGATCGCACATGAAAATTATACGAGTTTTTTCATAATCTGATAAGTTATCTGAATAAGATAGGCGCCATAATCTCTGATAGCGCAATCTTGAATTACTAAGCATTTCTCCTAGTAGTTCATTTTGGAAATTTGCTCCAATTTTTAAAGAATTTTCTACCCTTACATTTGCAATATATCGTTCTACCGTCCTACTACACACTTGTAATATCTCTGCTATATCTTCTTTTTTATATCCTCGCCTACTTTTATAATGTACAGCCAATTTTTCTAGTACTGTCTTGTCCAACATTTTAGAATTAACGGTTTGGTTTTCAATAAGCCTGGCAAGCTCAGGTATAGATAAGTCGCTGATATCAGAAGACGATTCTTCTAAACAATTTTCTTTTTTAACTTTATTCTGTTTTTTGGTCATGACCTCCTTTCTCCACGTTTTAAGTTTTTTAAAATCTCGCTCATGTCATGCTCTATTATAGCCTTCCAAATATGTGCTACGAAGATTTGTTTGATGGTGATGTTAGGAAAACCAGTTGGAGCAAGTATATCAAAAATTTTAGTGTCCCAATCCTTGGCCAGGCTCTCAATTGATGCTCGTAAAGCGTCCTCTCCCCTACCACAATTTTTCATTATTTCTTCTCCTTTTTATTTTTTTTATCTTTTATATTTTTAACTGATTTTTTAGGATAAATATTAAATGCTTTGGCTATAGTATCAAGAGCATGGTAAATTTCTGCTCGTGAATCAAAACCACGATTTTCAAATAGAAAATGTCCGAAACCACAATAATCAACAGATTTATTAGGATTTCTACTAATAACTTTAAACTTAAATTTAAGCATAGATATGCGTAGATTAACTAAAAATTCTCCACTCTTATTACTGGCGTACACTTGTTATTCTTTCGTATGCATGACATTCTACCTCCTTTTTAAAATATTGGTTTACATTCATAACTCCAAATTTTTGATT
>CAZVIC010000003.1:0-27973 GCA_964627735.1 uncultured Planctomycetia bacterium
AATCAAAGATTTACAAAAATTCACCGAAAAAAATCTACATCCGTACCTTCGGCTGACCCTTGGATTATTCTCTACAAGTATTTCAAACCATTCCTTTTTACAGTTTTTAATCCTGAATTGCTCTCATGATGCACCGCCCGCTTCCGCCTCCTGAACGTCGGCTTCAGCGGGCTACGTGGGTTTCGACTTCTTCGTATTTGTCGCATTTTGCCGCCACCCAAAATGCGACAAATACTTTACGTTCTCTTCCTCGCAAAAATTCTCTTAAATTATTCTTTTTATTTTATATTGTCCTGTGGAATTTTGCAGTGCAAAATTTCCAGGATTTAGTCCCTGGAAATCTTCGATTTCATAGGGAGCGGCGAAAAAACTTGTCCTGAGAGAAATCGAAGGATTTATAAAAGGTGTTTTTGCTTTTTAAAAGGGTGGGTGAAGGCAAGCGCACAAAGTCCGCAACGAAAAACGCCGAAGGTGGTTGAATCCGGACGACTGCGATTGCTGAGGGAGGGGATATTAGATAAATTAGCTAATCACTGTTATTTTCTAATTTTTCATAGTGATGCTTTACAATCTTTGCCCGAACCATATAAATAACATCTTCGGCGATATTAGTAGCATGGTCACAAATTCTTTCCAAGTGGCGGGCAATTAGAAGAAGAGGTACTGCTCGGGGAGATGTTTCACCATCTTTGTACATATAATCGTTTATCAACTCTTTGTAGACTAAATTTCTTAATCTATCTGCCTCTGGATCAGAAAGAATAACCTTTTTTGCCAGACTCTCATCCCGATTCACAAAAGCATCTATTGCGTCTTTTACCATTTTTCGTGCAACGATAGTCAATTTAGGAATGTCTATTAATGGTTTAAGCAAGGGTTTATCTGCCAGCTCCATTACTCTCTGTGCAATATTAACCGCTAAATCGGCAATCCTCTCAAGCTCTGCATTAATCTTCATTCCTGTGGTAATGAATCTTAAGTCTCTGGCCATAGGCTGACGTAGGGCAAGAAGATCAATGGCCCTTTCTTCGATTACGACTTCCAATTCATCAATTTTGCGATCATCATCGACTACAACCTGGGCTAACCTCTTATCCCGATTTTTTAATGCCTCTATTGACTTATGGATTGCCTCTTCGGCTAAAGTAGCCATCTTCAACAAGTCTGTATTAATTCTTCTTAACTCTTCATCAAAATGTCTCTTCATAATATTCCCCTTTCTTATAATCTAATTTGATAATTCTTTAACCAACGCTTTTATTTTATCTTTTATATTATCCCTTACCTTTCTAAACACTTCTATATCTTTATCCTTTGGATTTTCTATCTGCCATTCGATATGTTTATCCGCTGGAACAAAGGGGCAAATATCTTTACAGCCCAAAGTTACTACACAATCAAATTTTTTTAAAGGGAGTTGAACAAATCCTTTTGATTTAGCAGATGAAATATCTATACCAAGCTCTTGCATAACCTTTATTGCATTAGGATTGACTTTGCCGGAAGGCTGTGAGCCGGCACTATAAGTTTCTAAGATATGCTTGCCAAAATGATTGGCAAATCCTTGTGCCATTTGGCTGCGACAGGAATTTTCTATACAAACGAATAATACTCTCTTCATATCTCTAACCAAATCTTCCTGTTATATAATCCTCTGTGATTTTCTGAGACGGTTTAGTAAACATCTTACTTGTAATGTCATATTCTATCAGCTCCCCAAGCATAAAGAAAGCCGTGAAATCAGAAATCCGTGCCGCCTGCTGCATGTTGTGCGTAACAATAACTATAGTATAATTCTTTTTTAACTCCTGAATAAGCTCTTCTATCTTTAATGTTGCTGTTGGGTCTAAAGCTGATGCTGGCTCATCCATAAGTAAAACTTCCGGCTCAACAGCCAAGGCTCTGGCAATGCATAATCTCTGTTGTTGTCCACCGGATAACTCAAAGGCATTCTTATTTAACCTATCCTCTACCTCGTTCCACAAAGCAGCGTCTTTAAGACTTTTTTCAACTTTCTGGGCAATATAACTTTTATTTTTTATTCCATTTATCCTTAACCCATAAGCAACGTTATCAAATATAGACTTAGGAAAAGGGTTGGATTTTTGAAAAACCATGCCAACCTTTCTTCTTATTTCCACAACATCAATATCCGGCTGATAGATATTCTTACCATCTATCAAAATTTTACCTTCGGCTTTTGTTCCTGAGATAACATCATTCATACGATTAATACTGCGTAAAAAAGTCGACTTTCCACACCCTGAAGGCCCGATTATGCCTATAACCTGATTTCTCTTGATATCCATTGATATATTTTTCAAAGCTTTCAGTCCATCATAGTAAAAACTGAATTTATCTGATTTTATCTTTACATCTTCCATAATTATTCCCTTTTAAATTTTCTTAAGCGGTATCTCAAAATTATAGCAAACAGATTCATTGCAAAAACTAAAACTATTAACACCAAAGCAGTCCCGTAAGCAATTGGCCTAACCTTGGTTATTGCATGATGCTGAGTAGACATTATATATAAATGATACGGTAAAGCCATGAATTGACTAAATAAAGATTTCGGCAAATGGGGAAGGGAAAAGGCTGCTCCGGTAAATAGAATTGGCGCTGTCTCCCCTGCAGCACGCGCCAAACCTAAAATAGTTCCTGTAAGCATACCGCCAACCGCATAAGGTAATACATTGGTCCTGATAGCCTGCCATTTCCTGGCACCAAGTGCTAAGGCACCCTCCCGATATGAATTAGGTACACTCTTTAATGCTTCTTCACTTGCAGTAATTGTCCAGGGAAGCGTCATAAGCCCCAAAGTCAATCCTGCTGATAAGACACAGGTTCCTAAGTGCATCAATTGAACAAACAACACAACTCCAAACAGACCATAAACAATCGAAGGCACACCCGATAAATTTCTGATAGCTATTCGAATAAGTCTTGTTATTTTGTTATCACTGGCATATTCGTTTAAATATACGGCACACCCCATACCTAAGGGTATGGATAATACAGCAGTAATAACAGTTACTATAATCGTACCCACGATAGCAGGGAAAATCCCACCCTCGGTCATACCTTTTCTGGGCATCGAGGTAAGAAATTCCCAGCTTATTTTGCCCATTCCTTTGCTGATAATATCATAGAGAATGACTACCAAAATCAAAATTACAATTCCCACAGATATCCTCAATAAACCAAACCCCAGAATTTCCTTTAAACGCTTAATGTTCATTTTGCTGTTTTTTGGTATTTATGCAGAATAATATCCGATGCCATATTTATAATAAATGTAATTATAAAAAGCACCAATCCAATAGCGAAAAGAGCATAATAGTGAGTAGTATTATACGGCACCTCTCCCAACTCAATAGCAATAGTTGAGGTCATTGTGCGTACTGAATCTAAAAAACTTCCCGGCATTGCCGGAGCACATCCAGTTGCCATAAGAACTGTCATTGTCTCTCCAACAGCTCTTCCCATACCAAGCATGCAAGAAGCAATAATACCTGAAAGAGCAGCCGGTATTTTTACTCTTATGAGTGTCTGCCAATGAGTTGCGCCTAATGCCAAAGAAGCCTCCTGGTAGGATTTAGGCACACTTTTTAGAGCATCTTCAGATAAACTGATGATTGTGGGTAAAGCCATTATGGCTAAAAGAACAGAACCATTTATTGCATTTAAGCCATTATACAAACCAAAAATCTTAGCAATAGCAGGCCCTACTAAAACAATACCTAAAAATCCTATCACTACTGAGGGAATACCTGCCAATATTTCAACAACAGGTTTGGCAATCTCTCTCACACGCGGAGTAGCTACATCGGATAAATACGCTGCTGTTCCTATACCCAAAGGTATGGCTATTAAAAGAGCACCTGAAGTAACCATAAATGTGCTTACCAGCATAGCAACAATTCCATAACATGATTTAACATAAGATGTCGGATTCCAATTAGTGCTGAATAAAAATTCGCTTAATCTTATTTCTTTAAATGCAGGAATTGAAGTAAAAACCAAAAGTGCCAATATCCCTAAAAGTATTATTACCACTAATACCCCGTTAAAGAAAAAGAGGCCATGGATTGCTTTCTCTTTTAACCTAATCATAGCCACAGCCCCTTTTTTTCCATTATATCCATTTTACATTCCAGCACTTTTACTATTAAATCTTTTATATTCATCAGGTATTGGAAAAAATCCTTCCTCCTGAACTATTTCCTGCCCTTCCTCACTTAACTCAAAAGCAATAAAATCACGGATTGCACCTTCGGCTCTTCCATTTATATATTGATTAAGAGGCCGGGAAATCGGATATTTCCCAGTTTTAACATCAATAGCATTAAGCGGGCTTGCGTAATCTGCTCCGGGACGGGAGGCAACTTTCACTACATTCAAACCTCCTTCATTCTTAACATAGCCCACGCCAACAAAACCAATAGCGGAAACATCTTGTTTTATTGCCTCTACTATTTGGGCATTGCCATTCATCCGCTTCATCTTTTGTGAGTAATCTCCCTTTAATACCGCATCTCTAAAAAATACAAAGGTACCTGAATTAGATTGCCTTCCATAAAGCGCAATAGACATATTATCTCCGCCGACTTCCTTCCAGTTAGTAATCTCACCGCGAAATATTCTGCCAATCTCCTCCATAGTAAGCCCATCAACAGGATTCTGGCCATTAGTGATAACACTCAAACCATCCATGGCAATTACCGCTCTTTTAGGGCTAATTCCTCTTTCGTTAGCTTGAGTTATTTCTTTGGATTTCATCAAGCGCGATGCATTGGCAATGTCGCATTTCCCATTAATTAAAGCTGCAATTCCAGTGCCTGAGCCGCCACCTGTAATGGCAATATACTTTCCGGGATTCTTCTGCATATAAACCTCAGCTAATCTCTGGACAAGATTTATTAGTGTATCTGATCCTTTTATCTGCAGCATTTCTGCCTGAGCATTGATAGTTAAAAACAACAAGTTAATACCAATTAATAACATTCTTAAATAGCGCTTCATTATCTTACCTCCTTTTTTTCAATTTAAATTTTAACTTCATTTTGTGGCAATTATGTGACATTGATATAAATTTTTAGCAACATCTTAAAACTTCAAAACTAAATCAGCCTGCAGAACCTGCTGGTTATTAGCCGAACCGAGACTATGATCAGAAACACCGGATAAAGTTTTTATAGGCTTCATATAGTAGTAGTCAAGGCCTAAAGTAACATTTTTTCTCAAACCATAGGTAAAGGCTGCTTCATGCCCTTTCACATTGGTGTCGCCGTCATAAGCATCTGAATCAGGAAAACCATCAAACCAAGCATCTCTCTCCAGACGTCTATATACGTACTTGAACTGCCATTGTCCGGGCTTTTTAACTTTTTTATCTCCAAACTTAAAACCTAAAGCATAACCATCGTTGTCACTGTTGGGATCGAAAGTATTTACATACTCACCAAAAAGAGCACAGTAGGGAAATAATCCCGCAAAAGGCTCTTTTATTCCTAACTCAACAGCAGGGCTTATGGCATCATAATCATAGCAATGATTCGCTCCTGTTAAAGTATTAGTATTGGCAGAGTTGTCCATATCATAACCTTTGGTATTAATTAAATACCCCGTAACAGCTGCTTTTAAGTTTATTAACTCGCTAAGTTGCCAGTTTATCCCCGGTTGTAAATATGCCATCCAGGGCTCATTAGATTTGCTACTTGATTCATCAAGCACAAAGAACCCCGAATTCATGAAAAGGTCAACATCATCCATCCCCTTGGATAACAGTATTGCTGCTCCTTCAGGATTTATATCTCCATCCCATAAAAGATCCGTAGGCTCCCAGAGAATAGATTTTCTTTTCATTTTACCGCCAAAAAGCGTTAACCAGGGCGCTGCAGTATATTGGGCATAAGCATGATCTAAGTTTATACCCTTGGTAGAAAATGTATCCTGAAAGGTCTGATTGGTCGAACGCGAATCTGTGCCTCCGGATGCAAGACCTGCAGCTATTTTAAAGGAATCAGCAATTTTTGATTCCATGCCAAGTCTAAATCTTACTCTTCCCCTGTTGCGACCAGACCTGGAATCTTTATCCTTATCATCGTACTGATAACGCAACCTTAAATCACCTTTTAGTTTGGTATTTTGGACCCATCCAGGAACCGCATAAGATTTACCCTGAGCTATTTCTTTAGCAACTTCCTGTTTAGTCTCATCCAGGATTATTTGCGCTTCAACCGGTGTTAAAACACCTTTTTCAACCAACTTAGTTACTAAAATGTCAATCTCCCCTCCAAACGCTGTAGTTGATATCAGCACTGAACCAAGCAAACAACTTAAGATAAAAAAAAGTTTACCTATTTTACTCATTTTTTCCTCCTTCTTTTAGTCCACTGTAATTTTTCACAAAAAAAAGTTGTTCCCATTCCTAAATCTCCTTTTTTAATTATTCAAAAATTTTCTTAAGCTGCGTAAATTTATCTCTGCCCGCTGTAAGGACTCAATAACATAGTTGTCTTTAACATCCATTTTCTCTGAATTCTCAATATTGCTTAATACATCTTTTAAAGTATCAAGCTGAGAACGAAGATGAGCAGCTAAAAAATCTTTGGATAGACATGATATCTCGTGCATATTCCATCACCTCCTTTTCGTTTTTTATTTTTATCCTTAATTTCTGCATTCTCTCCCTTGGTTATTCCATCTTTATTTCCCATATTTCTTCTCGCTTTTTGTTTTTTCTCATTTCTCAATATACCCGATACTTCATCTGAAGTTTTTTTGCATAAGCAATAATAGAGAAATCCCATCAAGCCAAAACAGATTAACATTATTAGCCAAAAAATAATCTTCATTTTCTTTGGACAAAAGTATAGATTATAGATGTGAAGAAAAAATTACGAACAAGTGAATTTTTTGTGAATTATTAAATCGAGGAATTTACAATATCTGAGGCTTTTTAAACCTTTGGAATGGTAAAACTAAAAGTGGAGCCTTGTCCTAATACACTCTGAACTGAAATTTCTCCCTGATGTTCCTGAATAATATGTTTAACAATTGAAAGCCCAAGGCCTGTTCCACCCAATTCCCGGGAACGAGCTTTATCTACACGATAGAACCGTTCAAAGAGCCGGGGTAAATCTTCTTCCGGAATACCAACACCAGTATCAGAAACATCTATCTGAATAAATCCATCTTTATCTTTAGCTGATATAATAACAAAACCTTTTTCTTTATTGTATTTGATAGCATTATCTATCAGATTCAACAAAACCTGAGCAATTCTAACCTCATCAGCTAAAATATTCGGTATCTCGCGAGGAATATCCATTTTAATCGTAATCAAGTTATCTTTTGCCTGTTTATTTACCCCGGAAACAACCCGCTCAACTACAGGACTAATCACACATGGTTTTAATTCCATTTTAAGTTTCTCTGATTCTATTTTGGTTAAATCTAAAAGATCATCAATCAATTTAGCTAATCGGTCAGAATCAGAATAAATTATTTTCAAAAAATCACGCGCATTTTCTTTATCTTCCAATGCGCCTTCCAGCAATGTTTCGGCATAACCTTTAATGCTTGATACGGGAGTTCTTAATTCATGAGAAACGTTAGCTACGAAATCCTGACGCATCTTCTCAAGCCTCCTTAAGTTCGTTATATCATGAAACACCAAAACCGCACCCTCAGTTTTTCCTTCTCGGACAATTGACGTTGCATGCACTAATAGAATTTTCTCTTGGGGAAGTAAAAGTGTAATCTGGCGGGACTGAACTGACTGTTTTATTTGTAAGGTACTATCTACAATTTCCTGAATTTCAATATTACGTATTACCTCAAGAGGCTTCCTGCCCACAGGATTTTCTCTAATGAGCAAAAAGTCTTTAAGAGTTTGATTCATTAATAAAATTGTTCCCTCTAAATCAACAACCATAACTCCTTCAAACATACTTAAAAGCACAGCTTCTAATCTTAATTTGCTTGAAGTAATCTCCTCGATTCTTAATCTAATCTGCTCTGACATATAATTAAATGCTTTTGCTAAATCACTTATTTCATCATTTGTTGAAACCAGAACTTTTTTAGAAAAATCTCCTCCTGCAATACCTCGGGCAATCTGTGAAATTTCTTTTATCGGTTTTGATATCAATACTGAAATTGCAAAACTCATTATAACCGCCAGAATAAAAGCAAATATAAATGCCACCAAATGCAATTTTTTCAAACGATTTGATATTAATTCAATTTCTAAAAGCGGGATTGATAATCGCACTATACCCTCTGCCTTCTCCTTACCGTAAAGAGCTGCAATGTAAAGCATATCTTTCTTTATCGTAGTACTAAACCGCCTGCTTTCTCCAATTCCAGACTTTAAAGCCTGTTGGACTTCGAGCCGATAAAGATGATTTTCAACTTCGGTAAGTTCCTTGCTATCTAATTCCGAATCTCCCCAAACCACTCCCTTTAGGCCAATAACAGTAACCCGTAAATCTAATGCTTTACCGATTCTATCAGCTATAGCATCTAACTTGTAAGATTGAATGTCTTGAGTGAAATCTTCCTCCAGGTAAGATTTAGCTAAATCAGTTTGTTTTATCAGGTTCGTTTTAATACGCTGGTAAGTATCTACTTGTAAATTCCTGTTAAGGTAGAAAAAAATTCCAAAAAGTATAACGGCAATAATTATTCCGAAAATAAACGTAATTTTATAATAGGTAGGTATTTTCAAAGCATCTCATTCCTATTCGCTGAATCTGTACCCTATACCCCGGACTGTTTCAATTAATTTACCCATTTTCCCTAATTTTTGTCTCAAACGTTTAATATGTGTATCAACTGTGCGGGTAGTAATATCAGCAGATATATCCCAGACATTATTGAGCAACATTTCTCTTGATTGAACGCGACCAATTCTTTGCATAAGAATAACCAGAAGTTTAAACTCCATTGAAGTTAATTCTACATCTTTTTTATCTATGGTCACTTTATACCGGGTGATATCTACTTTTAGCTTATCCCTGCTTAGTATATCTTTAGTGGTCTCAAAAAGCTCTTTTCGCTTAAGAATTGCCTTTACCCTCAGAATGAGTTCTCGAGGACTGAAAGGTTTAACCACATAATCATCTGCACCCAATTCAAAACCAACAACTCTATCCATTTCTTCACCTTTAGCAGTAAGCATAATTATTGGGATAGCAGTAAGTTTTTTATCTTGCTTTATCTGCTTACATACTTCGAATCCGTCCATTTTAGGAAGCATAATATCTAAAATTATTAAATCAACAGACTCTTTATCTAAAATTTCTAATGCCTTTTCTCCGGTTATAATCACAATACATTCAAAACCAGCTTTTTCTAAATTATATTTAACGAGTTTAGAAATATGTTTATCATCTTCAACTATTAAAATCTTTTCGCTATTCATTTCTCCTCCTTTTTCATATTATAGCTCAAATTAATGAAGGTATCTAAAAAAATGAGTAGATAAAACGTAAAACTTTTAATAAAAATATACCAGAAATGCTATCTAATATATTATATTATAACACTATTTTCCTAAAGGGGAAAAGCAGTCTTTGAGCACAGGCAACAAAATCCGACAAGATTTGTAGCGGATGAAGTCCGAGCACATAGACTGCTTTGGGCGGGCCTCTCTGCTTCCACGAAAGATTCGGCTTCCCAGCCACCTGTTTCTCTTCTATGAAATTCTTCTGGCGGCTGGGCGGACGAAACCGAGCAAAAACACCTTTTATAAATCCTTCGATTTCTCTCAGGACAAGTTTTTTCGCCGCTCCCTATGAAATCGAAGATTTCCAGGGACTAAATCCTGGAAATTTTGCACTGCAAAATTCCACAGGACAATATAAAATAAAAAGAATAATTTAAGAGAATTTTTGCGAGGAAGAGAACGTAAAGTATTTGTCGCATTTTGGGTGGCGGCAAAATGCGACAAATACGAAGAAGTCGAAACCCACGTAGCCCGCTGAAGCCGACGTTCAGGAGGCGGAAGCGGGCGGTGCATCATGAGAGCAATTCAGGATTAAAAACTGTAAAAAGGAATGGTTTGAAATACTTGTAGAGAATAATCCAAGGGTCAGCCGAATGTCTTAATGTAGACTTTAGGCATAATTTTTTCATAACTCCTTGATTTTGTTTAAGTCCAATGAGGGGTTAACAATCAAGCTACGTGATTCAACAAAATTAGTATAGCGCACTTTAAAATATGATAACAATCTTTGTTTGCGTTGAATTAACCACTTAAAGAATTCTTCTTCGTTCTCCAATAAGACCAACTGCCCATCTTTATCTCTATAAACGGGCCCTAATAAAAAAAACTGATCAACATAAGGCCTTAGTACCTCTATAAGAATATCGTCTGGAAAATCAGCTACAAATTTAGCTTTATTAAAACACATCTCAAGATCAATATCTAGTTCGCCTTTTACATATTTGTCCCACATATAACTATAAAAATGAGTAAAAGAAAAAAGCTCAGAGCCTAAAGTTTGATCTTTGTCCACAGCTATCAATTTGGCAACTTTTCCTGAATTATCGTAATTTATTAAAAAATCGGTATCGTTGCTTACAAATAGCCAATCGAGAATCTCTTGCAGAATTAAGTATTCAATCTGCTCTACAGACAACAAATCAATATCTTCGAGTTTTAACATCTCTACGTCTGGAATAAATCTCTGTATATAACCATAGATACTTTCCCCTCTAATTAGCAGTGTTGTATGTGCCTCCGGAGTCTCACAACCGAATAGTTTAAATAAACGATAACCGATTACCCCATTTAAAATCCGTTCAGAATCACTTCTTTTAAACAACCACAAGCCCCCAAAATTATCCCTCAGGAGAAAGTGGCCTATTTTTAACCCCTCACTATTTTCCACTAAAGTAAAATTTGACTTGCTAAAATTCTCATTTTCTATATCAACGACTTTCTTATACGATTCATAAGAATACTTATAATTTTTACTTGTATTTATAGGCTCTCCTGCTATTGATTCAGACATAGAAATTTGACCTATCGCAAGATAAACAAAAAATATTAGTAAAAAAATTGAAAGTTTATTCATTTCAACACTGCCTAAATATTATACTTTATTTATTTTCTCCTGAAATTACTACAAATCCACCCTGACCAAAACCCTTTCTTGGTTTCTGCGCTAATATTATTTCACCTGGAAGCTTATACAACGTCTGATAATAAGAAAATTTTAAAAAACCTGCTTTCTTAAGCAAATCCGTTATCTCTATGGTGTTAAAAAAAATGGCTTCTTTGTAAAAAACACTCTTTTTCTTTTGATAAAACTCTCCCAGGAAGCTATCTTTGTCAATAATCCCTACGATGATTTTTCCGTTTTTTTTCAAAACCCTTTTTGCTTCTTCTATGACCTTCTGGGGATTTTTAGCAAAACATATAGCAATAATAATTGCTGTGTAGTCAAAAGTAGTATCTTTAAATGGCAGTTTTTCCCCATACCCTAACTTTACATCTACTCCTCTTTTTACTGCCATTTCAAGCATTTTTCGTGAGGGATCTATACCGCACTTGATACCAAGAGCAGAAGCAAATCTGCCTGTTCCTACGCCAATTTCAAGCCCTATACCTTTTTTGGGTAAAACTTTCTTGATAGCCATAATCTCTGATAAAAAAGCAAATTTATTCTTATCATACCAGACATCATATCTTTTGTAATTTCGATTAAAAAAGTTCATTATTTTATTTAATCTTTTTTATCTCTTCTTCTGCTTTTTCAGTTCCTTCGTCATAAAATTTCTGTTCATGAAAAATCACTATAACCAAATATCACTTGCTCCCCATACCATCACCATTTTATCCTTTTTAAGGTTCATAGTAACTAAAATCTAAACCACTTAATTTTTCTGCTAATAGCTTCCCTGCCAGAATATGCCCTTTACTTGTAAGGTGTGTTCCATCTTCACACCACACCTCCGTATTCCTTCTCTTATGTTCTTCGCTAATATGATTAAAGTCCCAAAAATCTATTTTACTTTCATTTAGCGCATCGTACATAAAATCCCTATCCCACTGAACAGAGACCGGAAGAATAACAAACTTTAAATCAAAATTATGTTTTTCAGAAAATCCCTTGATATTGCGTAATAAAAGATTGTAGTCTTTATGCGTTAAAAAATTAGCTAAATCTTTTAAGTTCTGTATTGAATTTTTATTTTTAAATTTCATTAAAGAACAACTTCTATACAAACCGCTATTCATTAATAGCCATCTATCTAATTCATAACCTATATTAAACTGTTTAGGAAAAACTAAAGCTAAACATTGCTTTTTAGTTAAACTATGATATGCAGCATCTTTATTATCAATTTTCTCCTCTTTTAATAAAATCTTCTGAACATAATCTTGAGGTAAATATTGAATCATTGATAAAAAACCATCATTAATACAATATGCAAATATAACCATGTCGGGATTAAGACTCATATGCTTTTCTTTTAAAGCAATAAATTCTTGTTTAGTATTGTATCCATTCACACCGCAATTAAGAATCTCTACTTTCTTCCCAGAATCATTCAATATTTTCTCAGCAACTTCTGTGAATAAATCTTTTGTGTCTATCTCAGCACCTCCAAATGTCACCGAATCTCCTAAAACTACAATCCTATAGCTATCCTTTAAAGAAACAATCTCTTTATCCCTCATACCATGCGAATTTATCGTATAAGATTCGTTGCTGCTGCTTGGTCTCAGATCATAAAAAAGACCTGGAATATCTGTCCGCTTATGCACAGAATGAGAAACCATCTGTAAATATACTTTTTGCATTAAGAGGGGGACCCGTTCAAAGAATTTTGCATAGGTGAGATCTAAAATAATAACTAAAGCTATTAGAAAAAATACATAGCTTATCATAGAAATTAATTTTTTGATTATTGATCTCATCTAGAACAATATTTTATCATATTTTAAATTTGTATTTTTTAACTAAAGCTCTCTTCTTCTTTACATCTTCAGGCAACCCACGTCACAACAAACCATGCAGGATGATAGTTAATCGACTAATCACTCGAGTCTGTAACAATATTCTTGTACAAATAATAATATGTTATCCTATCTCGGAAAACAGTTTGGAAGCGATTAATTTCCGTAAAATACTCACGTGCATTAACTATTTCCAAAAACCACTCTTCACCGACTTTAGGATCTAAAATTGCAAGCTTGCCATACCTTGCCTTAACTGCTCCTAATGTAGGCCACTGTAAATTTTTACTTTTAGTGCGATAAAGCACGTAGTCCATATTCTTCATTCCTATTTCTTGCATAGGATAAGACATATCAAGCAAAGGAATAATATAAACTTTACACTGAAAATTTAACTCGCCATAGAATCTTAACAACTTTGCTACCTCAATAGGATCGCCGCCTAATACGCCTTCTAAATAACACAATTCAGTCTCACTGCTACTTGTATCTATTCGTGAATATACTTGCTCAATAATTTTATTTTGATTATTTGAATACGTGTCACCATAGATAGATAGAAATTTACGAGGATAGTTTTTCATGTGTTGAATAAATGTTGTCGCACTAAACAATAAAAGGCTTATTGCCAAAACCATACTTATTTTCTTTCTTCTTATACTAAAAACTCCGCCGATTATAATAACCGCTACCATTGGAAGAATTGGCATAGCATACTCTGGCCACTTGGCAGGTATAAAAGTAAATATCCCTATTGGAGCAACGATATATACCAACAATAGAAGTTTATCCTTAATATACTTATTTCGAAAAAACAACATGGCTGAGAATAAAGAAAAAACAGCAATTATTTTATGCAGCTGTATATTAAAAAAAATCCAAATGTAAAACATGAGAGAAGAAAAACTGAAAACACTTTTACCAACAATGTTCTGATGTTCTCTTAATCTCATCCGATGATATAATCCCCCGAAATCGGGAACAATATAAATCAAAAAAAAGATCACAAAAAATACAGAGAACACCGTTAAAGATAACAAAATATTACGTAAAAAATATTTTTCGCGTCTCTTAAAAGCACAAATTAGCACATAAATCAAAGCCGGAATAATAAAAATCAACACTTCATGTTTAACGTATAGAGATAATCCAAAAACTAAGCCAAACATAATAGAATATCTCAAATTCCTAAAGTACTGAGATCGATACAAAAGATATAAAGATAGAGACGTTGCTAAAACCACAGCCATGTGTGGTGTCAATATTACTACGTACTTATAAAATTGAGGAAATAACGATAGCAAAATACAAGAGAAAAACCCTACCTTATCAGACGAATATCTGGAACCGATAAGAAATGTCACAAAAAGCACTAAAACTGCCAAAAATATAGATACCCCATGCATTGCTAAAATAAAATTTTTTCCTAGCAATAGATAACTGCATGCAATAACAAGATGATACAATGGTGGGTAATTAATATTTGAAGACAAAATCGATAAAAAATCTCTAAAACCACTATTCTCTACTTTTACTAGAACTTCTGCAACAAGCGAGCCGTGGGTAAGTGCATCTTTACCTTGCTCAAAACTCATCGCCATTGTAGAATCTTCTGGCATCCAACTACAGAGCCAAAAACACTGAATAAAAAAATATAATACAAGATACAGAATAACTCCGTATAGATATGCTTTATCTTTTCTAGCTTTATTAACTATCATAATAAAAGGAATCTACCTTCTTTTTATAATATATTCAATTGCAAACTAACATATATACTATTACATATAAATGTTCAAATTGAAATTATTATGGCATTACATGTAAAGAAAAAACTATCTATTTAGCATTTAACACACCTAGCAAGACAGCTTCTGTTGCCTTTGGTAAGAATCAGAAAATATTTTTAATCTTTTTCCCAAAAATCATCGGCTTCTTTTTCCATCTTTTCAAGCCGTGTATAATAATCTGGAAATTCATTAAGATGAGCAAGAGCAATCTTGCCTGTAATTAAAGAGTCATTGTTAGTAACATTAGTGGAAGGGTCTACTAATCCATGTTCAAGCTCAACATCCATCCCGATACGAAACTGTTCAACATCAAACTTGTCCCACTTTAAACCTAATTGCTCTCCTATGGCTTTTGCTTCTTCGGAACTAAAACTTTTATTGCTTCCCATGATTCTCCTCCTTTTATGTATTTAAATAATTTACAAATTACACTAATCACGCGACTTACGTCCAATGAAAAAACCTACGATAGCTCCCAAAATCATAAATAAAGGCAGTAGGATAATCCGCGACATGCTTAATTTCCAAAATAAAAAACGAATAGAAACGACTTGAGTATTTTGCAGTAAAACAATAAACAATAATACTACCAAAACTACTATCGTAATATTTTTAGGTTTCATAAACTCCTCCTTTATATCCACTTTTTTCTTCTAAAATATGCTAACATCCCAAAACTAGCAACAGTCATAATTCCTAACACTAAAAAATATCCCCATTTCCATTTCAGCTCAGGCATAAACTCAAAATTCATACCATAGACTCCGGCTATAAAAGTTAAAGGGATAAAAATTGCCGCAAATATCGTTAAAACTTTCATTATTTCATTCATCCTACTACTTACACTAGATAGATAAATATCAAGTACCCCTGAGACCATATCACGAAATGTCTCAATGGTATCAATAGTCTGGATAGTATGATCATAAAGATCACGCAAAAATATACTTGTACTTTTTTTAACAAGCTTAGACTCCCCTCTCTCAAGACTACCAACAACTTCACGTAGGGGCCAAACAGATTTCCGCAAAAATATTATATCGCGCTTTAAATTATGAATAGCCTGTAATGTATGCGGGGTAGGGTTTACCACTAAACCTTCTTCCACATCTTCAATCTTATCACCCAGTTTCTCTAAAATAGCAAAATAATTATCTACAACAGCGTCTAAAATGCTGTAAGCAAGATAGTCCGCTCCCATCTTTCTGATCCTTCCTTTAGCATTACGTATGCGCTCACGAATAGAATCAAAGACATCGCCTTCTCTCTCTTGAAAAGATATAACATAATTAGAACCAAATATTAAGCTTATTTGCTCTGAAACTATCTCTTTTTTTAGATCATCAAACATAAGCATCTTTAAAACCACAAAGATATACTTATCAAAATCTTCATATTTGGGACGCTGACCAGTATTGACAATATCTTCAAGAGTCAAAGGGTGTATTTCAAAAACATTGCCAATCTTCTCAATAATATCAACTGCATGTAGTCCATCAATATTAATCCAAGTAACTGTCGGAATATCTTTAAAAGGCAAAGCTTCTTCAATACCAACAATCTCTTTTTCCTGAAAATTTTTATCATCGTAATCGATGACTGAAATCTTTACTTCATCTGCCTTTCTCTCTCCTATATGAATAATCTCACCTGGTATAAGCCCGGCTGTTTTGGAATTTTTCTTAATGAACTTTACCATTTTAATCTCCTCTATTGACAACTAAAAGTAACTCTACTTAATATCCAACAACATTATATCAAAGTGCAGATAAACTTAACTATTTAGTGTTCCGCACACCTGGTAAGACAACTTCTGTCACCTTGGGTAAATATCCAAATACACTCTTATATATATCGTTATATCTATCTTTACCTCCGATTAACGCAAATATCAAAGGCATAACCTGTTTTGCCTGCTTACTCATCTCACAAGATATATTTTGAATGTCCCACTGGGCATGAACATCTTCTCTTAACCGTGAAATATGATATAATTCGCGCGCATTGACTCTTATTAATACGCGTTTCCGATGGGCATTAGTTAAAATATATGGAGCAACTAAAGGATTCTCTTTCTTAATCGTTTCATAGACACCGTTTGTTTCATCAACTATCTCTTGAAAATACTTATCCATGCCAACTTCTTTTATAGACTCAGGTATCGTCAGCCCTAGACCGACATCATAAGGTTGTGCTGTAATTGTTGACATACGATGGCGTTTCAGCTGCCCAAAACAAGCAGCAGACAATATAATATTAAAAGATAGATTCACATATTCAAATTCACGCGGCATAGAATCATACAGCTGTACATTTTGCCATACTGTTTTTAAAACTTCTTTCTGCTGGTCTGTAGAAATATTATCCATGAGTGATCGACATTCTTCATAAGGCAATCCTGAGGATACATGTAAAAGAGTTGCTACTATAACTTGATCTCCATCTTTTGTAAAATCTACTAATTTAACCTCTTCTTTGCTATCCAATTTTAAAGATTGAGATCCAGAGCAGATTATATCATTAGTAAGTTTTTTAAGATTAGAGTAAGTTTTGCTATCCAAATCATTGGCTTCATGGAAGATGATAACAGATGGAGCTATATTAGCAACAGATTCATATATAGATTTACCAAGTTGACGAATTTCGGCTAAAGGGTTGGATGCAAATCTTCGAAGCAAAAGTTCTAGATTGCGAGCATTTATAGTCTCTCCAACTTGTGATTCTGTCGCTAAAGCTGTAATATAGCGAGCATCTTCTTTAGCCCAACCTTCAAGAAGATTATGATTTTTTGTATTTTTAGCAAGATCAGAATGTTTTTTAAAAACATGCTCTTTTAATTTTTCAAGGAGTTTAAAATAGGCACCATTCTGTTTATGGATCATATCGACAAATATGTCTTCTAAAGGTGTTTGCTTAATCTCCTCAGGAGTAACAAAATCATTATCAAGCGTAATATAACGTTGAGATTTTTCGGTATAAGAACAGAGTCTAAACTTTTCTAATTCTTCCATAGCAAAACGTGAAACACCTAAAATATCTAAATTAAATACCGCATGTTCAGCTACAGAATGATGGCCCATCTTAAATATAATAGCTGAATTAGAACGCCTAGATTGATCAACCTCTCCTCTAGCATCCACTCTTATCTCATTAACAGGGCGAGGATCCCGACTTATGCGAGCATAAGCCGCAGAAAGAACTTCAGGTGTTAAATCTTTGCGTTCTTCCCTTTTCTCGCTAAGCTCATTTAAAACCCCTGCATCTACATTGTATCCAGCCAAATAGATCTTCACAATAAGCCATCCTTTCTTATTTTTTTAACCACTACTTGATCTCCTCAGACGAAGGAACTTTCCCTGAAACCTTCACCTCACCATCTATAGCTAAAGCAGGGGTTATCATTATGCCGTATTCAATAATTTTACTCATATCCTCAACTTTAACAACCTCTACCTCAACACCTATTTCATCAGCTGCTTTTTTAGCATTTTCAACTCCCCGTTATTCTACAATATCCATCATCTATTTTATCGTTTTAGTATTAGTTTCCAAATAAAAATTTACAAGCTCCTCTTTTTTCTTTCTACTCAGTTTCTTTATCTCTAATTCTTTCATAAATGCTCTCTTAAAATACTTGTACTCCTTGACCCAAGCCAACTTAACCGGCCTTCTATCTCTTGTATACTTAGCCCCTCTACCACTATTATGCAATTTTATACGCGCTTCAATATTATTTGTATAGCCAGTATAAAATGTACCATCATTACATTCCAGCATATATACATAGAAAGACCCGCTACGCTTTATCTTTCTGGACATAAAACTTAAATTTAACAATATCAATCATTCTTATCAAAATATAAACCAGACTAAAAAACCATCAAATCAAAACAGAGACTCCAAGCTTTTTAAGCATTATAGTTAATCTAGCAAGTGGTAATCCAACTACATTATAAAAACAACCCTCAATACGCTCAACAAAGATCGCTCCCAGACCTTGAATATCAAACGCACCTGCTTTATCCATCGGGTTAACCTTCTTAAAATAACCTGCTATATCTTTATCAGACAACTGATACATAGTAATCTTTGTCTTTTCATAACCTACCTCTTTTAATCCACTACAAACATCCATTACAACCAAACCGCTATATACCCAATGAGGTTTTTGCGACATCTCTTTAAGCATTAGATGGGCTTGGGTAATATTAACTGGCTTACCTATTATTTTACCATCGGAAAAAACAACAGTATCTGCAGCAATAATTATTCCGGATTTTAACTTAGAAGCAATGCTCTCTGCCTTCTTTAATGCATTAGAAATAACAAGGTCTTTAGGTTTTGACTTTAACTCTTCTTCCTCTTTTATATTTGGAACTATAACGCTGAAATCTAATCCTATCTGCCTTAAAAGCTCTTGCCTGGCTTTTGATTTTGAAGCCAAAATAATTTTAGCCATTCCCCGCACTCCTTCCGGCAAGATAGCCTGTCGAAAAAGCCTGTTGAAGATTATATCCTCCGCTTTTAGCACAACCATCTATAACCTCACCTGCAAAATAAAGATTCGGAACAATTTTTGACTCCATAGTTCTAGAATCAATCTCTTTTGTAGATACTCCACCATTAGTAACCATAGCACTATCAATAGCCAAAGAGTCTACAATCGTCAACTGTAAACATTTTAATAGTTCAACCACTCTCTTTCTATCTGTTTTATTTAAATTGCTAACTCTCTTATCCTCGGGTATTTCCAAAAGACCTATAAATACTTCCGTCATTCGTTTAGGCAATAGACTGCGGATAATATTCTTAAGCTTCATCTTACCTTTCAAGCTAATCTCTTTCAAAATTCTCTCTTCAAGCTGCTCAATGCTCAAACCTGGCTTAAGATCAATAAGCATAGAGACCTCGTCAGATGTTTGAAGCATAGAGACAACATCGGCACTTAAATCCAAAATCAAAGGACCAGAAACCCCAAAGTGAGTAAACATAATCTCTCCAATAGGAGATATTATTTTATTTATCTTTTTATTGTCTTTAGTCTTTCTAGAACCAAATGTAACTCTGATATTTTTAAGCGCTAAACCCTGTAAATTTTTAACCCAATCTTCTTTTGTCTTAAGAGGCACAAGACCGGGCTTTAAAAGTATTATTGTATGACCTAATTTTTTAGCAAAACCAAAACCATCCCCCAGAGAGCCTGTCATTTTGTAAGAAGCACCTCCAGTTGCGATAATTACCTTTTTAGCATAGATGCTCTTATTATCTTCTAAGGCTAGACTAAAATGCTCGCTCTTCTTACTTATCTTTCCAAGAGACGCGTTAAAAAGAGTTTTTATGTTTTTGTTCTCTGAAATAGCTTCCTCTAATACCTTTACAACAGAAGATGATTTATCAGTAACAGGAAAAACACGTCCTTGTCTCTCGGTTTTCATCTCAAGCCCTCTATCTTTAAAAAAATCTATTAAATCATCATTAAAAAAAGAGTTGAATGGCTGTCTTAAAAAACGACCCTGTTCACCAAACGCTTCGATAAAACTATCAATATCAGCAGAGTTAGTAATATTGCAACGCTTTTTTCCACTTAATAAAACTTTATGACCAATAGAGTTATTCCTCTCAATTAAAACAACATTATTCCCGGATAAAGCAGCAATTATAGCCGCCATAGAACCAGCCGCGCCACCGCCAATTACAACTATATCATAGTTAGTCAAAATATGATTTTCTCCTCTCTCTTAAGATAACACTTCTATATAATAAATATCAATATGGATTCTGTCTAGAGACAACAGCTATAACCAATATATCGATATCTAAAAAACTGAAGACTTAGATTATAATAAACCGACTATACTCTGCGGCTATCTTTTTAGAAAAAATCAAGCGTCAAAGCTACTACTTAGATTTACCCTGATTGGCTACACCCTGCATAGCTTTTTTGATCTCTGTTTCATCACCAAGATAATAATGCTTTAACGGTTTTAATTCATCATCTAATTCATAGATAAGTGGGATACCAGTTGGGATATTTAACTTTGGAATCTCTTGATCTGAAATATTATCTAAATATTTAACCAGAGCTCTTAGGCTGTTACCATGAGCAACGATTAGGATAGTATCTTTCTCTTTTAAAACAGGAGCTATAACATTATGCCAATAGGGTAAGAATCTGGCTACCGTATCTTTTAAGCATTCTGTAAGAGGGAGCTCCTCTTCTGTTAAATCTTTATACTTAGCTTCATTACCAGGATATCTTGGATCTTTTTTCTCAAGGACAGAAGGCGGAACATCATAGCTTCTTCTCCAAATATGAACCTGCTCTTCTCCGAATTCTTGAGCAGTCTCTTTTTTGTTGAGG
The DNA here is from genome assembly GCA_964627735.1 of uncultured Planctomycetia bacterium. GTDB lineage: Bacteria > Omnitrophota > Gorgyraeia > Kaelpiales > Kaelpiaceae > Kaelpia. The sequence goes on from CAZVIC010000003.1 coordinate 21,131, forward strand.
CCTTGCAAAGCTCCGTAATGCCTCTCGTTTAACCTCCAAGATCGCTCAACTTTAACCCAAGCAAGATCCATCTTGTCCAGTGCTATCCAAAGCGTCTTGATGGCTCTCTTTAAGACAGAAGTAAATGCAATATCAAAGCTATATCCCTCTCTCTTTAAGACCTCACCTGCCTTCTCTGCCTCTTGAATACCCTTCTCTGATAGATCAACATCAGTCCATCCTGTAAATCTATTCTCCTTATTCCAAATGCTTTCTCCATGTCTTAAGAGTATAAGCTTTTTCATCTTCAGTAATCTCCTTTATTTAAAATAATTTCAATTAACCAATACATTATATGAAATATTCTAATTACAGCAACAGTTAATTAAACTAAAATACTACAGCTATGTTTAAATATTGATCTATACAGCAGAAAACTTGGAATACTTAATCTTCCTAAGCTCTCTTACAATTAAAGTTCCAGTTATAGCAAGGGCTGCTATGTCAGTAAAAGGACCGCTTAACCATACGCCTTCCAAATCAAAGAAAAAAGAGAGCATGTAAAGAGCTGGTATAAAAATAACCATCTGCCTCAATAGCCCAAGAAATATAGCATAACCGCCTTTACCAATGGACTGGAAGAACCGTGTTCCTAAGATATGAATTGTTGCAAAAGGACTCATAATCAAAAATATTCTAAGGGCATGGCTACTTAACCTAATAAGCTCATCATCGCCTTTTGAGAAGAGCCCAGAGATAGGCTTAACAAAGAACCAGATGGCTAAAACTATTAAAAGCGTAATCAAAAACCCACTTAAAGATGCATAAAAAAAAGTATCCCTAACACGGTTAGAGAGTTTAGCTCCATAATTATATCCAACGATAGGTTGCATTCCAGCTGCCATACCAAAAGAGAACATCCTAACTATAGAACCTATAGAAAAAACAACACCCAAAGCAGCAACGGCAATCTCGCCCCCGTAAAGAATAAGCCTCTTGTTCAAAAAAGCAATTTGAACACTACCTGCAATATTAGCTAAAGCTGGTGATAGACCTAAGAGAGATATTTTTTTAAAATTAGCTAAATTTAAAGATAGATGACTCCTACGAACATGCAAAAGACCTCTCTTCCTCATAACATAAAATATTCCCATCAACGCAACAAAAGCCTCTGATATTATTGTTGCAAGAGCAGCCCCTGAGATACCCATTGAAAAAACAAATATAAAGAAATAATCAAGAAGAACATTTAAAAGTGTTCCAAAAACGATCATTAGAGTAGCATATATTGGATTACCCTCTGCTCTTATAATAAATGTTAGAGTAAAACCATAAAAAAAGAATATCGATCCACTTATAAATATGCTTAAATACTCCCGTGCATATGAAAAAACCTCAGGACCTACAGAGAAAATATTCAATATCTGATCTTTAAACATAAGTCCAAAAAAAGATGTCAAAAAACCAAGAAGTGTTATCATAACAAGCGTATTACCAAAAACATCCTCTGCTCTCTCTTTATCTTTTTGACCTAAATATATTGATATAAGAGCGGATGATCCACTGGCAGAGAGAATACATAAGGCGAAAACTATATGGAGCACAGGAAAAGCGATAGTGACACCAGCCAAGGCAAGTGAACCCACACCACGACCTATAAATATTCTATCAACTACTATATATAGAGAGTGGAGGACTAAGCTGAATATCGAAGGCAAAGAAAACTTTATCAAAAGATAACCTATCGATTTCTCGCCTATCTCTTTTGCACGATTCATAACTAAATAATTTAAAAAACACTAAACACTGCTTCAATAAGATTAAAATCTCTATCATTAAACATCATAAATGATAAACATACAATTTAACATTTAAACAAAAACGAAAAGAAACTATTTTTTTTAACTAGAGACAGATATTACTTTTTCTTTTTTATAAACACAAGCGGAAATACTATATCACTAATACAACAAGGCAACCAAACAGCGAAAAAAAGAAAGATAAATACAATAATATACCCTACCCCTTGAAGAGAATCGCCCTTAGCCATCATAACATGAAATAAGGAAGCCCAAGTGCTTAGAAGAACATGGCCGTAATGAGGTATCTTTGTTGAAGGCCTAAAGTATGCTATTGCTACTCCTATAATAGCCAAAGAATTCACTAAGTACCATTTCTCAATAAACCCAATATGAATACTTCTATGAGGCATACCTAACCAAGTTTCACCTATATAAGGAATAATAGAATCGCTTATCGTAGCAATACCTATAGAGCCAAAATAACCTACAATTAAAAGAACAAAGATATTACATCTAATCTTGTGGGGTTTACATTTATAGAGCCCATACATTGAGGCAGTAACAAGAGCACTCAATAAAACATGTAAAGGATGCAAAAGATAAAAGATGTCATAAGATACATCTCTTGGTATCTTAGAGAAAAAAAACATAAGAGCAATTCCTGATGCCGCTCCTAAAGCAGTAAAAGGGGCATGCTCTTTTAGCTCTTTAATAATAGAATCAAGCATATCTCATATTATATTAAATTTCCGTTTTAATATTATTATTGAAATAATCTACGCTGTCAATAACATAGAATATTAAAACTAGGAAGGTCTAATTTTTAAGCTTAATGGCATCCTCAATAGCCACTATTACATCTAAAGGATTGAAAGGCTTTATCAAGCATTCAGCAATACCGCAAATTGCCATATAGGTCTTATGCTCTTTTTCAGTATAGTAGCCAGTGATACCAACGATTGGAATATTCTTTAGCTTGCTATTCTTGCTTAATATATCCGCTATCTTAAAACCACTTATTCCATCCATTCTTAAGTCAAGCAAAACTACGTCGGGTTTTAAAGATTGGATTTTTTTGATGGCATTATTGCTTTCAGAGACAGCTATAGCTTCATAACCACTTAGCTGCAAAGTTTCAGATATTTCATCTAAAAACTCCCTATCATCATCTATAACCATTACCTTTTTCATCTTCTATCAAAACTTAGACTTTAATATCTAAGATATCTTTAATAGATTTAATCAACCCTTCCATGTCAACCGGTTTTGAAAAATACCCTTTAATTCCGCAATCTTTAATTTTATCAATCTCAACCTCTGATGAAAGCACTGTAACAGCAATAACAGGAACTTCTTTGGTCTCTTCGTCTCGATGCAATATATCACAAACCTGAAACCCATCCAACCCAGGCATCTTAAAATCAAGAAGTATTAAATCTGGCCTCTGACGATATATCTTCATTCCAGCCTCAAAACCATCGGCTGCAAAATCAAGATCAAAACCAGAACCACTTAAGGCATCTTTATACTCCTCTAATGCCTCAGGATCATCATCCACCACTAGAACTTGCTTAAACCTTCTATGCATTGAATCTGGAATAGGTATTCCATAGCCCTTCATAAATTCAATCAAATCTTCTTTTTGAATCCTTCTATGTCCACCAGGAGTTGTATAAGCCTTTAATATGGACTCTTTGACCCAATTTATGACTGTCGTATGATGAACGTTACAGATACGTGCAACTTGATATGTTGAAAACACTTCTCTATTCATAGTATAATTAAGAAACCTATTATAATTATTCTAACTCTTAACTTAAGAAAAGCAAGGAAAAATTAATAAAAATGTTACTAGGCTAAGCGTGCATTTACAAAAGAGGATATCACTCGCCTCTCTTGCGGAGCAATATTTCTAAATAACACCCCTAGTCTATGCAAATTCTCTCTAAAAGGAAGATTATAACAAATTTCACAGATAATATTCATAGGATTATAACGCTCAGACTCTTTAGCACCTAAATTCACTAATGTAAATTTAGTCTCGATATTAGTTTTGGGAGAAAAATCATAGTCCGATATAAGCCCTGCCCCACCTTCACTTACATCAAACATTTTGACAATAATGTTTTTAGGCTCGACAAAAGCTCTAGACCTAAAGAGTTCTTGAGTTTTACATGCTGCGGTAAAATTTACCTTAAATCTTTGATGTCTTCTTCTTTCAATTCCTAAAGAACTTGGATCCATATCAAATTTCAACCTCCAATCACCATTATAAATCCAGAACTAATTTTTACAATAAAAAACATCAGCTAATTTCACAAAGTTTTGATCTTATGTTTTCAAGCTTACCAAAACATATTAAAGTATCATCCAATATTATCTTCATAGCAGCTTGAGGATTTGGTATTGTCTCTCTGTTTCTTTCTATTGCAAGAACTGTTATATCCCAACTCCTAAGGTGAGACTCCTGCAAAGTCTTATTTAATACCGGACTACTATCACATATCTTTATGCTAGATATACCATATCCACCTGTTGATATAACTAACTCTTCAAACGATACACGCTTGACCATATCTCTATTTATTATTTTCACTCTAAGTGCTCTGGTCAGCTTACGAGAGATATTTGTTTTATTAAAAAACTTATAACCGAAAAAAAGCACAACAGCTATAATTATCACATTTACAAGCGGTACTATTCGATAAGGCAAGACTGAGCCCAAAAAAGGAAGCTTGAAATCTAAAACATCAGATCTTAAAGAATTCGCAAATGTAGCCACAAGAGAGACCAAACCAGCATTACCAAGCACCATAAGAACCGAGGCTATGCGCCGTCTCTGTGAATTAGCAGTTATAAGCTCTGACTCTTTAGTCGTAAATCCTGTTCCAGTAAAACAAGAGAGGGCTTGAAACTTAGCAAGCGACCAATCAACTCCAGTAAGTTCAAAAGCAATAGCCCCGATTCTTACAACTATAAAAGATATAACCAGAATAACAAAAAACAGCAATAGGTTCATAATACCTCCCTTAATTAATAAGAGTATTATATCTAGATATAAAGAAAAATGGAAGGAACATAAAAACGGGGTAGAAAAAATATCTACCCCGAATTAAATCAACTTTATTTTACAGCGTTCTTTAAACCAGAACCTGCTTTAAAAACAGGTGCTTTTCTTGCAGCTATCTGAATAGCCTCACCAGTTTTTGGGTTTCTACCTGTTCTTGCTTTTCTCTGAGAAATCTTAAAAGTTCCAAAACCTGTGATTGAAACAGAATCACCTTTCTTTAGAGTGTCAGTGATACTATCTAGGATAATATCTACAGCCTGAGCAGCCTCTTTCTTTGTGCAAGTTACTTTAGATACTGCTTCCACCAAATCACCTTTGTTCATCCTTACACCTCCTTTATTTTAGTAAAACTAAGAAAACATTTTATGCCTTATGGATATTAAAGTCAATAACTCTATTATCAAACAACAATAGTATTACCTTTATTTTTACAAAGCAACTTAGAGCATTTTCCAGTCCAACACTGCAAGCAAAGCTTCTCTTTAGGTAAACCTATCGCTTCAACCATGTCATCCATTGCTTGATAACGCAAGCTACTAACCCCTGTATCTTTTTTTACCCAATCAACCATTTTGCTATACTTATCTGTTGTGGAGTCAAGATACTCTGTAACATCATCTACATCCTTACCCTCTATATCTTTTATAGCACGCCTAGCTACCAACTCTCCTGTAGTTCTAGTTGATACATTATATTTACAAGGAAACATAAGCGGAGGAGACGCCACTCTGACATGAACTTCAGAAGCACCTGAATTCCAAAGTTTTGTTATGGTAAAATTTTTAAGCTGAGTACCTCTAACAATAGAATCCTCACATAAAACTATTTTATTACCATCAATAACATCGCGAATAGGGATAAGTTTCATTGTTGCTATAAGATCTCTCCTAGATTGATTGGATGGCGTATAAGATCTGCCGTAACCAGGAGTATACTTAACAAGAGGGCGGCGGAAAGGAACTTTAGACTCCATAGCATAACCAATCGCATGAGCAGTTCCAGAGTCAGGAACACCACATACAAGGTCGGGCTTTAAATCTTTATCTCTTTTAGCCAAAAGACGGCCACTACGTTCTCTGGCAATCTCAACATTTATGCCCTCATAATTTGAAGCAGGAAAACCTGTATAGATCCAAAGAAAAGAACATATCTGCATATCGTCTCTAGGTTCAGATTTTAAAGTTAAGCCATCCTTATTAATCAAGACTATCTCTCCAGGTTCGAGGTACTTCACAACCTCAAAACCAAGATTGTGGAACGCTGCAGTCTCAGTTGTAACAGCCCAAGAAGAGTCTTTTTTCCCAACTACTAGTGGAGAACACCCAAGCCTATCTCTTGCAGCATATATACCATCATCGTTTACAATTAAAAGAGAACAAGCTCCATCGATTAGATCAAATAATTTTTCAATTCCAGAGATAAAACAACTCTCTCTTGCAATAATCTTGGCAACCAACTCCGTCATGTTGATACCACCCTTCGTGACCTCGCTTAAAGTAATACCATCTTCAAATATCTTGTCAGTTAGAATTTTAGAGTTTGCAAGGTTGCCATTGGTAACTATACAAAAAGAACCTAACTTGGAGTTTTGAAATATCGGTTGTTCATCAGAATCACTTACTACTCCTATCCCTCTATCTCCTTTAACGTTCTCTGTCTCATCATAAAATTTAGATTTAAACTGACTCTGACTTATATTGTGAATTCTACGAAAAAAACCTTCTTCTCCAGAAATAGCTATACCACCATATTCTGAACCTAGATGTGAATGGTAGTCTACCCCGTAAACTAGATCTTGAGAACAGTCTTTTTTTGAAATAACACCAAAGATTCCGCTCATTCTATCCCCCGGTTTCTTAAATTAAACGGCAACTACCATGAGCAACACTTCAGCATTATACAATAGATACGACAGATATCCAGAAAATTTTTAGGGGATGTCAACCACATTTAGAAATGTCCTATTCTTACACAAGTAGAAATGTCCTATTT
>CAZVIC010000004.1:0-27008 GCA_964627735.1 uncultured Planctomycetia bacterium
TAGATTTAAACCTTAAAACTACATCCTTTAATGTTTTATTTAAAGCATGACCAAGATGGATATCTCCATTGGCATAAGGCGGGCCATCATGAAGAACATAGGGAGTCTTATCTTTATTCTTTGTTTTAATACTTTCATATAAATCATCTTTTTCCCATTTTTCAATAAAGACTGGCTCTCTTTGAGGAAGATTCCCTCGCATTGGAAATTTAGTCTTAGGAAGATTTAAAGTCTCTTTGTAATCTTTCATCTTAGCTGCGATATCAACTTATAGACAAGCTGAGCTAATTTAGGTTCTACTTTTGCTGCTGTCCTAAGTATCTCTTTAAAGTCTACCGGTTTCAATGCATCGGGCAAACATAGGTCTGTAACACAGCTTATGCCTAAAACCTTGAGTCCACAATGGACAGCTGCAATAACCTCAGGTACAGTAGACATACCTACGCAATCAGCCCCTATAGTTCTTAAAAAGCGATATTCTGCTCTAGTCTCTAAGCTAGGACCTGTTAAGCCAACATATACACCTCTATGCACTCTTATCTTTAAATCTAAAGCTAAATCCATCGCCAAATTCAACATCTCTTTATTATAAGGCTCACACATGTCTGGAAACCTCTCCCCAAGCTTATCGTCGTTAGGACCAATAAGAGGGTTCACACCCATAAGATTTATATGATCATCTATCAACATAAGATCACCTTTATTGAAGTTAGGGTTCATTCCACCTGCAGCATTAGATATTATAAGATATTTTGCACCAAGAGCACGCATGACACGTATCGGATAAGCAACATCATAAACAGAATAACCTTCATAAAGATGAAACCTTCCCCCCATAATTACAACCTTCTTAGTACCAGCATTTCCAAAAATCAACTCTCCTTTATGGCCATCTACTGTAGAGAGAGGAAAATGAGGAATATCAGCATAATTTATACTCTTAGCAGCTTTGACTTTCTCCCCAAAAGCAGATAAACCTGAACCTAAAACAACAGCTACATCTGGTTTAGTTTTAATATTCTTTTTAATAAAAGAACTTGTTTCACCAATTTTTTTTCTTAAATCTTTCAATTTTAACTCCTTTTTAAATACTTCCTTTAAGATAATAACTTATCTCAAGCAATGTTCTAACTAAAAATGATTTCAAAAATATTATTATAAAAAACGCAATTATTGGTGATATATCGATTCCAATTCCAGATCCAAAAGGTAAAATTCTTCTTATAACAGAGAGAACTGGCTCTGTAACTTTATATAGAAACTGAACTATTGGATTGTAGGGATCTGGATTAACCCAAGACAATAAAGCACGTATCAGAATCAACCAGTAGTAGATAGTGAGTAGAACGCTTAAAATTTCAGCTATGGCTCCAATTAAATTAGCAATTATAAACATTATCTTTCAAGCTCCTTTGTTTTGTTTATAGCTTTTTTAACCCCTTCTTTTATAATATTTGACAGATTACTCTGTTGCCAATAATCTAAACAGGCCTCCGTTGTTCCTCCAGGAGACTTGACCCTCTCGATCAATTCATCTGTTGAAATATTTAATTCTCTTAATATTTTTAAAGTTCCTTCCAAAGTATTAAGAACAATACTAGGAGATATATCTCTAAGACCCATCTCAATCGCAATCTCCTCAATCGCCCTAATAAAATAAGCAAAATAAGCAGGACCACTGCCAGATATAGCGGTAACAGCATCTAGTAAATCTTCTTTTACTACCTTAACATCTCCTATCTTAGAAAATATCGTCCTGGCTAAATCAAGCTCTTTAGAGCTAACTTTCTCTGAGCAAGAAATAACCGTAAAAGACTCTCCCACTAATGCACCCATATTTGGCATAGCTCTAATCACTTTACTTAAAGAACCTTCGCTTTCTATGAAACCTATAGAGACCCCAGCTGCTATTGAAATGAACAGTTTTCCTTCTGTTTTAAGAGTATTAATATCATTTAAAAGAGCTTTTAAATTCTGAGGCTTAACAGCAAGTATAATAATAGAGGAAATATCTATAAGTTTCTCAATATCAACATTTTTAAATCTTCTATATCTACCAACTATCTCTTTAGATCTTAAACTATCAGAATCGCTAAAATAAATCCTATAGCCTCTTGAACCTACTAAACCTTTAGCTATAGCCTCACCCATCTTGCCCAATCCAATAACTCCTATATTCATAGTCTCTCCCCAAAGATTGCTCTACCCAATCTTATAAAATCAGACCCCTCTTCTATTGCAATCTCAAAATCATCACTCATACCCATCGAGAGATAAAGATTCCTGTCTAATTTTTTACTCATATTGTCCCTTATAGTTCTAAGTTTTTTAAAAGATTCTCTAATCATATTCTTATCATCTACATAAGGAGCTATAGTCATAAAACCCATTAAATCTAAATGTTTAAATTTTACTACTCTATCGACTAAATCTTCTACGTTCTCTTCACTAACGCCAAACTTTGTCTCTTCCTCAGAAGTATTAACCTCTATAAATACCTTTTGATGCTTATTTTTAATTCTAGAGCACCTATCTATCTCATCAGCTAATCTTAAGCTATCTAAAGAGTGTATATATTCAAAGATATCGACAGCATATTTTACCTTATTAGTCTGAAGATGTCCAACCATATGCCAACAGAGATTGAGACTTTTTAGGCTATCTATCTTACCTCTTACCTCCTGAATTCTATTTTCTCCAACATCAGAAATCCCTGAAGAAGAAAACTCTATTATCCTCTTTGAATCTACATTCTTAGTTACAGCAATCAACCTTATAGAATCAGAATTTCTACCACTCTTCAGAGATATTTTTTCTATTCTTTCTCTTATTAAGCTAATATTTTCTAAGATCATTGTTACCAATTTTACCTAAGCAATCAAACCCTGTCAAACTATACCATCCACAACTATAAACCCTCTAAGAGAATTGGCTATATAGACTTTATCCGCTAAGAATAGATCTTCCTTATAAAGAATTTTCTCTTTCACACCGCTCTTAGTCAGAAGATGCTCTCTTAAGACTCCAGGAAGTAAACCAGACCTCACAAAAGGAGTATATAACTCACCATTTATAGATAGAAATACATTCGATATTGCACCCTCTGTAAGCTCGCCTTCTATATTTGTATATAGAACATCAAAAAAACCTTCCTTGATAGCCTCTGCTCTCTCTCTATCATAAATATTCCGCTGAGTAGTCTTATGATAGAGATATACATTGTCAGGGTTTATCTTGGTAGAGCTGGTCTTAACCCTAACAGGACAACTAATATTACTTAATAGACTAAATTCTATTTTAATATCACCTTCCATATCAAGCGTCAACCTCACTCTATATCTATCCTCTTTAAATTCTTTCTCAAGACTAGACAACCTCTCTCTTAGAATCTCAATATTTAGCGGAATCTGAAAATATAATGCTGAATTAAATATTCTGCTTATATGCTCTTCGATGAGATAATACCCTCTAGCTCTATCCCAACGTATGGTCTCTATAAGATTGAAACCAGAAAAATCTTTATTTAAGAAATCGGCCTTAAGAACAGCTTCTTTATATTCAGCTTTATCTAAAGAGTCATATGTAATGCCGCCTCCTACACCCATCTCAGCTTTATTCTTATCAAAAACAATAGTTCTTATCGCTACATTAAAGCAGGCCTCTCTATCTGGCGATATATATCCAATTGATCCTGTATACAGATGGCGTGGCTCCTTTTCTAACTCTCTTATTATCCTCATAGTGCTTATCTTTGGAGCTCCGGTAACAGAACCGGATGGGAAAAGAGATTTAAATAATTGCTGATAACCAATACCATCATTTAAAACCCCTGTTACAGTAGATGTCATCTGATGTAAAGTGCGATATCTTTCGACTTGAAACAATTTTTCAACCTTAACGCTACCTGTGCGAGAAATTTTACCCAGATCATTCCTCAATAGATCGACTATCATAATATTTTCAGAGCGGTTTTTAATATCCTGAGCCAACCAAGCCTCGAGGTCTCTATCTTCTGAATTAGAGAGACCTCGAGAAACAGTACCCTTCATGGGCTTAGTCAGAATATTATTCTGAGATATTTTAAAAAACAGTTCCGGAGAAAGAGATGCAATATTATGCTCGCCAGTATTGATAAAAGCACTGTATGACGTTGGTTGATTCCTACGCAGATCAAGATATAGACCTAAACAACTTCCTTTAAAATCAAATTTACACTTCAAAGTATAATTAACCTGATAGGTCTGACCTTCTTCAATTTGCTGTTTAACCTTTGCTATAGAGCTATTGTACTCTTCCTCTGTAATATTTAATTTAAACCCGGATAATTCATAACCTAGATCTAAAGGTAAATCAAGTGATGGAGAGATGTCATTATATTTATGATCAATAATTAAAGGCTTCCTGCTAACACCTAACCATATAATAGGAAAAGTACTTTTCGGTTGATATAGATTCTTTAATGAGTCTTCAAAAAAATAACCTGCCTCATATGAAAAAAAACCACTAAGCCAGAAACCGTCTCTTAAAAAACAATCAATTTTTGCAAAAAAATCATCAAGACTATCTCCTGGATTAAAAATCAAAAAATCCTCAAAATCATAAAAAAGAAAAGATTTTTGATTGCTAAAATCAGAAGATACGCTCTCAAGAAACACAAAAGGATTATTAATTACAGGCTTGATTAAAGATATTATTCTTTTTCCAGTAAAAGGAAAGAGTTGAGAATGCAAGATTTAATCTTTAAAAATTATTTTTCTAAACCTGTGCTTCCCCACCTTAAGAATATACTCGCCTTGTTCTACTAACTGAAAACCTTCGTTTTCTACTCTGTTAGAGTTCAGGGTTACAGCTCCCTGTTTTATCAGGCGCCTAGCATCAGAATTACTTGCAGCGCAGCCAGAGTCTACTATCAAATCTACTATCCATGTTTTAGCATCAATCTTATACTCCTCAATCTCTTCTGGGATCTCTTTGTTAGAGAAAATCTTAATAAAATTATCTCTCTGGGTTTTAGCCTCATCTTTATCGTAAAATATTGCAACAATCTCCTCGGCTAATAAAAGCTTAGAATCACGTGCATTGTCATCTTCTATGTCTTCCAAATTCAACATAGTAAGTAATTCTGCATATCTTAGAATAAGATTGTCAGGTATAGACATAACTTTTCCAAATATATCTTTGGCCGAATCCTCTATAGCAATATAATTATCCAGACTTTTAGACATTTTCTGTACTCCATCCGTACCTTCCAATATAGGCAAAGTGATTATAACTTGAGGACTCTGCCCATAATCCCGCTGAAGCTCACGCCCAACAAGAAGATTAAACTTTTGGTCTCTTCCGCCTAACTCTATATCAGCCTCTAAAGCAACGGAGTCATAACCCTGAATCAAAGGATAGAGAAACTCTGTTAAAGATATAGGTTTCCCTTCTTTATAGCGCAACATAAAATCATCTCTCTCTAAAATTCTAGCAATTGTATAATGAGAGCTAAGCTCTAAAACATCTTCAAAGCTCATCTTCTCAAGCCATTCTGAGTTTAAGACAACCTTAGTTTTGTCAGGATCAAGGACTTTAAATATCTGTTTTTTATAAGTTTTGGCATTTTGCTTAGCTTCTTCTTTAGTCAACCGAGGTCTCATCTCTTTCTGTCCACTTGGATCCCCTATTCGAGCTGTAAAATCGCCTATTAAAAAATAGACCCTATGACCCAAATCTTGAAAATCCTTGAGTTTCTTAAGAAGCACCATGTGACCTAGATGAAGATCTGGTGCACTAGGATCAAAACCTGCTTTAATATTCAAAGGCTTATTAGATCTGTATGAAATCTCTAATTTTCTTAAAAGATCTTTTTCTGTAATCAGCTCGTCTAAACCCCTTTTGATTATCTTTAACTGCTCATCAGGGGTAACCCGATTATTCATCTCTTTTTTCATCAGAAGCCTCTTCTGCTTCCTCGTCAATATCTGCTTGGTCAGAAACTTCTTCTACTCTATCTTCAAGTTTAATATCTTCAGAGTCATCAGTCTTAATATCTTCCTCAGAAAAACCTTCAATACTATTATCTAATTCATCTTCAGCATCCAAATCATCGGTTGAATCTAAAATTTCATCACCATTATTTAAAGTCAACCTTACCTGCTTTTTATCTTTGTCAATAGATAGAACAACAACCTCCATTTTGTCTTGCGGCTTAAACATATCTTGTAAAGTATCTGACTTTTTGCCTACTTCTGATATATGAAGCAATCCTTCTAAGTCCTCTTCAAGCTGCACAAAAACACCGAAAGGAAATACGCTCGTAACTTCTCCGTTAAGAATAGTTCCGGGTTTGTATTTCTCCTCTATCTGAGGCCAGGGATCAGGCTTAAGTTGTTTCAATCCTAAAATAAGCTGTCTAAAAGCATTGTTGATACCTATTATCTTAAAATCCAACTTCTGCCCCTTCTTTAAAATCTCATAAGCATGGTTTATACGTCTGGTCCAAGATAGATCATTCTTAGAGATAAAACCATCAATACCATCTTCTATCTCTACGAAAGCTCCATCCTCGTTAAAGCCAGTAACTTTACCGCTGATCGTAGAATCAAGGACATACTTAGACTCTATATCTTTCCAAGGATCTTGCTCTAGTTGTTTTATGCCTAAAGTTATCCTTCTTCTATCCAAGTCAACAGAGAGAACTATCGCCTCTATTATGTCACCTATAACAAACATTTCATGGGCATCTCTTATTTTTTTTGTCCAAGAAAGATCAGAAACATGGATAAAACCTTCAATTCCTGGCTCAAGCTCGACAAAAGCACCAAAGGGAAGAATATTTATTATCTTTCCTTTAATCTGAGAACTTAAAGTAAATTTCTTCTCCACTTCTTCCCAGGGATCAGCATTTAACTGCTTAAGACCTAGAGATACACGCTGGTGCTCATCATCAATATCTAAAATTTTAACTTTGATTTTATCGCCTACTGCCAAGAGTTCAGAAGGATGATTGATCCTACCCCAGCTCATATCCGATATATGGAGTAAACCATCCACAACATCTATCTCTATGAAGGCTCCATAGTCAGTAATATTTTTAACTATGCCTTCAACAACATCACCAGAATTTATCTTACTCAACAACTCTTCTTTTTTCTGTCCCATCTCAGCCATCAGATACTCCTTGCGGGAGATAACCACATTCTTTCTCTTGATATTGATAGATACAATCTTACAATCAATCGTTTTACCTACCATAGCATCCAACTCTGGAATACCTTTAATATCTACAAGAGAAGCTGGAAGAAAAGCCTCCACTCCTATATTCACAATCAATCCACCTTTTACTTTCTTAATCACTTTACCTTTAACAGCATCGCCCTCTTTATAGTCTTTATTTATCTTCTCCCAGCCAAGAATCTTATCAGCTCTCCTCTTAGAAAGCACAACCAGACCCTCTTCGTTCTCTAAACTGGAGACATAGACTTCAACCTCTTTACCAAGATCAACCTCAGATGAATCCAAAAACTCATCCTTAGAAAGGACACCTTCTGCCTTATAATGTAGGTCCAAAAGCACAGTATTGTTTTTAACATGTATAACCGTACCCTTTACAATAGAACCCTCCTTAAGCTGCTGAAAGCTCTCTTCATATAACCTATCAAGGCTATCTTTAAAGCTTTCTTCTCCATTACTAAGATCGATTTTCTCTTTTCCTTCTGTCATGCCATTCACCTCATTTATATAGATTTTTGATTCTCTCTGTAACAAAATTTAAAAAACTATAAGGGGTCGAAGCACCTGTTGCAATAGCAATATTGCTAGACTCACTTATTTCAACTTCCGGGAGTTCATCTAATTCAGAAACCAAAAAGCTCCTACCGCACTTCTCTTTTGCTATAGAGAACAGATTGGCTGTGTTGGCACTCTGCTTACTCCCTAACACTAAAACAATATCCACCCTACCAGCTAAAGAGTCGAGCTCTTTCTGCCTGGTCTTTATATCGGAACATATTGTATTATAAAAATTTGATTTTGGCAAACCTCTTTTAAAAAGCTTTTCATAGAGCCCTAAGAGTTGCTTCTCGTCTTTAGTTGATTGGCTTATAAGTATAGAATTATCTAAACTTACATTTTCGCTAAGATCTTCTATTCTAGCTATTACATCTACCTTCCCGTCACAATAATCCATTAAAGATTGTACTTCGTGGTGAAGCCTATCTCCAAATATTATCGTATTACAACCATCTCTGCAAAATTTTTGACATAACCCCTGAATCTTTTTAACAATAGTACATGTCGCATCCACAATTGCAACATTGTTACTCTTTAAGAAATCATAAACCTCTTTCTTTGCTCCGTGACTTCTTATGACTACTGCAGAATTAGAGAGGTCTTTTCCTGTTAAACCAGAAAGATCTTTAATAACAATAAGACCATCTTTTTTTAAACCAGAGATCACTGTCTCATTATGAATTAAATCTCCCAAGCAATAGACTGGGTTATAATTTTTCAATGCATCCTGAACTAAATCTATAGCTCTCTTTACCCCTGCACAAAAACCGCAAGGCTTAATGATCTCTATATTCATAATTTTCTTATTCTTTCCATTAGATTATTTGACATACTATCCAAATCTTCTCCTTTCAAATCAGATAGCTCTAAAGACTTTCCAAAAACAACTTTGACAGGGTAAGGCCGCACTATACCGCTATTAACACCCCAAGCCCTACCTGTCCCAGATATCTTTGAAGGTATTATAGAAGCGCCTGTTGCCTTTGCAAGCCAGACTACTCCAGACCCTCCTCTCCCTATCTCTCCATTTCTAGAGCGGGTACCCTCAGGAAATATCACAAGAGCATTGCCAGCTCTTAAAATACCAAGAGCCTGTTTTATGGTACTTTTAGATAGAGCTTCTCTTTTAATTGGAAATGCACCGACATTTAATAGTAACTTCGAAAAAAGACCCAAGCGAAACAATTCCTCTTTAGCCATAAAAAACAGTGTACGTTTTGAAGCTGCTCCTAACAAAATAGGGTCTAAAAAACTTGCATGATTACTAGCTATTATAACAGCCCCTTTTACAGGAATATTGCTTACACCATCAATACGTAATAAAAAAAATATTCTGGAGACAAGAAGACCTATTAAACTTAAAAATCTATTAAGAACCATCCCTCTCTCCAAAGTAAGAGAGGATCCTATCAACAACCTCATCTATAGACATCCCTGTTGTATCTAAGACTATTGCATCTTCTGCTTTTACCAAAGGACCATGGAGTCTATTTTTATCACTGATATCTCTCTTAGATAGATCTATACTTACATCTTCTCTAGATAAACTTAGACCTTTTGCTTGCATCTCCTTATATCTTCTCTCTACTCTAACATCGAAATCAGCATCAATATAAAACTTATAATCCGCATTAGGGAAGACTACTGTCCCAATATCCCGCCCTTCTACAACCGCACCATTCTTAGCGAGTTTCCGTTGTTTTGAAACCATAATATCTCGAACCTCAGAAACCTCTGAAACTCTTGATATGTTTTCATTAACCAAAGGAAGCCTTATTGCACTAGAAACATCTTTTCCATTAAGATAGACAATAAGATTACCATTGCAATAAGAGATATTTAAATCCAAACCTTCTGCTATATCCAAAATAGCACTATTATTTGAAAGATCAATCTTGGCTTCGAGAGAAGCCAAAGTAAGAGCTCTATACATTGCTCCTGTATCAAGATAGTCAAGGCCTAATCTTTTAGCAACTAATTTTGCAACCGTACTTTTGCCAGATCCGGCAGGACCATCTATTGTGACTACCTTTTCAGTCTTCATTTAAGCTGCCTTCTCTTGGTAGCTGCATTAGCTATGTAAGACTGAAGTTTATCTACAGATTCATCTTCTATTAGTTTCTTATACTTAAGTAACATTTTGATATAATTATCTATATCTTTAACAATATTCTTCTTGTTAGATAAAAAAATCTCGCTCCAAATTTCACTATCAGAAACCGCTATTCGTGTTGCATCATAAAAACCCCTAGAAGCAAACCTTAAATCATCTTTACTTGTGTTCTCAAGCAATAGATACATCAAGAGGTGTGGAAGATGACTTACTTTAGAGAGCTTCTTATCATGATCATCAGGGCTAAGAATAACCACTTTCGCGCCTATATTTTTCCAAAATAATTTTAATTTCCTAAGAACCACAGTTGAAGTTTTTTTTGTTGGTGTCAATACTGCTATCCTGTTTTTAAATAACTCTGGATTTGAATGTTCTAACCCTCTTTTTTCTGATCCAGCAAGAGGATGGGCACCAAGATAATTCTTAGAATAGAGATTAGTAAGTTTAGATACTATCTCTTTCTTAGTGCTTCCAACATCCATAATAATAGCATCATCTGGAAGAGAACCTTTAAGTAGTCTTCCAATATTTATTATGTTATAAACAGGTGTTGCTAGCACAACTAAATCTGCTCCCAAAACAGCTTGAGGTAGATCCCTATAATAACCGTCTAATATCTTAAATTTCTTAGCCTTTTTTAAAGAGCTCTCTTTTCTAAAATATCCTACAACTTCTAAGGCAATCCCACTCTCTCTTATTGCTCTGGCTAATGATCCCCCTATAAGACCAACTCCAACTATAGCTACCCTATTAAACTCCTTACTCATATCTCTCTACCTACAGCTTTAGCAACCGAACCAACAAGCTCCATCATCTTAGAGTATCTTTCTGGAAGTAATGACTGTTCTCCGTCGGAAAAAGCATCTTCAGGGCTAGTATGTACTTCAACTATTAATCCATCAGCTCCAGCTGCAACCGCTGCTGCAGCAGCAGGAGTTACCAAATCCCATTTACCTGTACCATGAGAAGGATCTACTATAACCGGGAGATGCGATTTCTGTTTTATAACCGAAATGGCATTGATATCCAAAGTAAACCTTGTTGCAGTCTCAAAAGTTCTAATACCTCGCTCACAGAGCATAACCTGAAAATTACCTCCTGAGAGTATATACTCAGCCGCCATTAAAAGCTCTTTTACAGTCGCACTCATACCTCGCTTTAAAAGAACAGGTTTCTTAGACTGTCCAACATCTTTAAGCAACGCAAAATTCTGCATATTTCTAGCACCAATCTGGATAATGTCAGTATATTTTTCAAGCAACCCTAAGTCCCTAGCATCCATAATCTCTGTTACAACAGCCATATCAAGATTATCGGCAATCTCTCTCAGCATCTTTAAGCCCTCTTCCCCTAATCCTTGAAAACTGTAAGGAGATGTCCTGGGCTTAAAAGCCCCTCCTCTTAAAATCTGAGCACCTGATCTCTTTATATTCTCTGCAATGCTTTTTAACTGTTCATAGCTCTCTATTGAACAAGGCCCAGCCATACTTACTATTTTCTTACCTCCAATACGAATACCTTTTACATCTATTATAGTATTCTCAGATTTAAACTCTCTAGATACAAGCTTATACGGAGCTAGAATCGGAATAACTTTCTCAACACCAGGAAATGCTTCTAATGGCTGGCTACGTAAAACATCCTCTTCACCTATGACTCCTATAATAGACCTCTCTATGCCTCTTGATATCATTGGAGTTAAACCCCATGATTTAATCTTCTCTGTTAGATGGTCAATCTCCTCTTTAGTAATATTCGGCTTAAGAACAATGATCATCTTCTAATCTCCTTTTTTATGAATTCTTCTAAAAGTCTAATAAACTCTCTATTTTCATTTTCAAGCCCAACGCTAATTCTTATGTACCTATTAAGACCCCAAGCAGACATCTCTCTAACTATGACACCATTCTTTAAAAGATAACCCGCTAGATCTTGAGCCTTCTCTCCGATCTCAACAACTATACAATTGGTATAAGACTTAATATAATTCAAATTCAAGCGTTCAAATTCACCAAAAAGATACTCTCTATTTTTTTTGGTCAATTCAACAACTTTTTTAACAAAAACTTTATCA
This sequence comes from uncultured Planctomycetia bacterium, assembly GCA_964627735.1. Taxonomy (GTDB): domain Bacteria; phylum Omnitrophota; class Gorgyraeia; order Kaelpiales; family Kaelpiaceae; genus Kaelpia. Next base: position 11,964 of record CAZVIC010000004.1, read on the forward strand.
TCTAAAGCAGCTAGTGCTCCAACTTGAGCTAAAGAGTTAACGTTAAAAGGATCTCTGATCTTATTCATATACTCGACTATTTTTTTGTTCGCTATACCATAACCTATTCTTAATCCAGCTAAACCGTAAACTTTAGAGAAAGTCCTGGCTATAATGACAGGTCTATCTTCAATATATTTAAATAAGTTTGGATAATCATCCATCTGCATAAATTCATAATAAGCTTCATCATGAAAAAGAATAATATCTCTGGGTAATTTATCCATAAATTTCTCTAATTCATCTTCTGTAACATAAGTTCCGCAAGGATTATCAGGGTTAGCAATAAAGACTATCTTTGTCTTCTCTGTCACAGCATTTAAGATTGCATTTAAATCATATCTAAAATTATTCATAGGAACTATTCTCAGGCCTGCTCCTTCCAACTGAGAGTAAAGTTCATACATTAAAAATGTAGGCTTAGAAACTATAACTTCATCTCCAGAATTTAAAAAGGCTCTTAATGTTAGAGCTATTAGTTCATCAGAGCCGTTACCCATTATAAAATTATCCGGTTCAAGATTATAAATCTCAGCCAATCTTTTTTTAAGATAGAAACAACCTGACTCAGGATAGCGATTTATTCCTTTTAAAACCTTCTTTATAGCAGCTACAGCCTTAGGTGAAGGACCTAGGGGGTTTTCATTTGAGGCTAATTTATAGACCTTTTTAAGCCCTAGTTCTCTTTTGACTTCAGCTATAGGTTTACCAGGCTTATACGGCCTAACTTCCTTAACTATATTTTTTATCAGTTTTTCAACGTCCATATAAATTTATTCCTTAGGCTCTCGGATAAGAGCCTAATATCTTAAGATTAGAAGTTACATCAGAAAGCTCAGCTAAAGCTTTAGCAACTTTAATATCCTTACAATGTCCTTCTATATCAATAAAGAAATAATAATCCCAAGCCCTCTTCTTTGAGGGGCGAGACTCTATTTTTGTCAGGTTAATACCATGCTTCTTAAAAGGAAGCAACATTGCATATAATGCTCCTATCTTATCTTTGACAGAGAACACTACGGAGGTTCTATCCCTGCCGGTAGGTTTAGCTAAAGTCTCTCCTATCACCAAAAATCTTGTTACATTGCAAGGAGCATCTTCTATTGAAGAGGCAATTGTATTTAGCCCATAAATATCTTTGGCCATTTTACTGGCTATACACCCAGAGCCCCTCTCTTCTGCTGCTATCTGAGCAGCTCTGGCAGTAGAAGAGACTTCGATTAGTTCAACCCCGTGAGCATTATCTTCCAACCATTTTCTACATTGACCAAAGACTTCAGATTTAGAATATATCCTCTTTAGCTCTTTTATGTTCTTTGATTTTGACGAAAGACAATGAGTTATTTTTAAATATACCTCAGAACATATGTTCAACTCTGAATCAATAAACATATCTAATGTATGATTTACTGCACCTTCAAATGAATTCTCAATAGGAACAACTCCAAAGTCTGCATTACCTTTCTCTACCTCATTAAAGATATCTGTTATTACGCTGCATTCTATATATTTAACCGAAGAGCCAAATTTTTTAAGAGCAGCTAATTGTGTAAAAGTAGCTTTAGGACCTAAGAAAGCTACAGATATCTCTTTTTCAAGGGCTAATGAAGAAGACATTATCTCGCGATATATATGCTTAAGATATTCTCCTGGTATCGGACCTTTATTGTAGCTTTTAATTTTCCTGTAAACCTCACACTCTCTCTCAGGAACATAGATGCTTTTATTGCTCTTTTTTTTAATACTTCCAATATTAGTTATTAACTCTGCTCTCTTATTAAGAAGACCTACTATCTTTTTATCCAAATCATCAATCTTTTTTCTAATCTCAATTATCTTCATCATTTTCTTGCTCCATTTTTACGAATTCATCTAAATCAGGTAACTCCTCCAAAGAGTTTAGCCCGAAATACTCTAAGAACCTTTTAGTGGTTGCATACATTAATGGCCTACCAATAACATTCTTTCTGCCTGAAATTCTAACCAAGCCTTTTTCAAGTAGTTTCCTTACAACTCCATCAACATCTACCCCTCTAATCTGCTCCATCTCCGGCTTTGTAATAGGCTGTTTATAAGCAACTATTGCAAGAGTCTCAAGCGCTGCCTTAGAAAGCCTACCTTTACGACCACCCTGAAAAAACTTCCTGAGCCAATGCGCATAAACAGGATCTGTTACAAGCTGAAAGCCTCCAGCAACCTCACGAACCCTAAAACTATGATTCAGCTCATACTCTTTTTTTAGCTCTTCTAAACTTAATTTAATCTCTGACTTACCTGCTTCTACAACAGCTTTTATCTGCTCTATTGATAACGGTTTATCAGCAACAAAGAGAAGCGCCTCAACTATGCTTTTTGTTTCAGTTTCATTTTCCATCATTATTCAAAACTGGCAATGGTTTAAATATCTTAATCTCTCCAAAAAGACCAATCTGTCTTATTATAATCTTTTTCAACCTTATTAATTCTAATAATGCTAAAAAGAAAACCACCGCTTCTATTCTGCTTCTTATTCTAGTCCAAATGTTATTAAAATAGATAGCGCCTTTACGATCTAAGAGTGACATCACGAACTCCATCTTCTCTTCAACCGTATGCTCTTCATCCAAGACGACTTTAAAATCTTCTTTGGGTATATTTTTAAGAGCCTCTGTAAAAGCAGAGATTAAGTCAAATATACTGGCTTCAAATCCTTCAGAAGATAGATCTTCACCCTGCGTTAAATCGATATCTGACTGAGATAAATATCTTTTAAAAACCTCACTTCCTTCTTCCTCTTTGTCTCTAAGTAAACCTGCTGCTTCTTTAAACTTTTTATATTCCATCAATCGATTAATAAGCTCTTCTCTTGGATCATCATCGGATATCTCTTCATCTAAAACCATATCTTCCTGAGGCAATAACATTCTTGATTTTATATATAAGAGTGTTGCAGCCATAACAAGAAAATCTCCAACAATATCAAGATCTAAATCTTGCATCAATTTAAGATATTCCAAATATTGCTTAGTTACTTCAGAAATAGGTATATCATAAATACTCACTTCATTTTTTTTAATCAAATAAAGCAACAGGTCTAATGGCCCTTCAAAAATTTTAAGCTTTATCTTGTAATCATTCATAGACCTATAGATTTTTTAACATCAGAGATTGTCTTAGAAGCAACCTCTTTGGCTTTTTCAGCCCCGTCTTTAAGCAATTTTTCGAGGTAACTTGTGTCTAACCCTATAGCTTCTCTTTTTTTCTGAAACGGCTTAAGATAATCAATGAGTAATTCTGCAAAATTTTCTTTATCTTCAACGCATCCTATTTTAGCCTCTCTACATTTACTACCAATATCAGCAGCTTTATCAGGAGAAAACAATTCATAATACTTATAGACATTGCAGATTTCAGGCCTTCCAGGATCCTGACGTTTTATTCTTTTAGGGTCAGTAAACATTCCTTTGACTTTCTCTTTTATAATCTCACTCTTATCAGCTAAAGCAATATAATTACCATAACTCTTGGACATTTTACGCCCATCTAGACCTAAAAGCTTTGAAGTCTTTGTAAGCAAGGCTTCTGGCTCAGGAAAGATATTTTTACCAAATAGATGATGGAATCTTCTCACTAGCTCCCTAGTTAATTCCAAATGCGGTAGCTGATCTTCACCTACAGGAACCTTCTCCGCCTTATAAAGCAATATATCTGCAGCCTGAAGTACAGGATATCCTAGAAAACCATGTGTACTAAGATCTCTATCTTTTAACTCATTTATCTGCTCCTTATAGGTAGGGCATCTCTGTAGCCAACCTAATGGAGTTATAATAGAAAATATCAGATTCAACTCTGCATGTTCTGCAACATCAGACTGCTTGAATATTACTGATTTATCAGGATCTAATCCTGCAGCAAGCCAATCCTTAAGGTTATCGAGAGAATATTCTGCAATCTTCTTTGAGCTGGCATATTCCCCCATCAATGCATGCCAGTCGGCAATCATAAAAAAACATTCGTAATTCTCCTGAAGCTTAACCCAGTTACTTAATGCCCCAAGAAGATGACCCAGATGTAGAGGGCCTGTCGGCCTCATTCCGGATAGAATTCTCTTCTTCATCAGACTTCAATCATAGTATATGCTTCTATGATATCCCCTTCAGTTATATCGTTATGTCCTTCTAATCCTATGCCACACTCATAACCTTCGGAGACCTCTTTAGCATCGTCTTTAAACCTTTTTAACGATGTAATTCTACCCTCGTAAACAACATTTTTCCCTCTTAGCAACCTACAAGGTGAGTTTCTCTGTATCTTACCCTTGCTAACCCAACAACCTGCTATCCTGCCAACTTTACTGACATCAAAAACCTTTCTAACTTCAACCTTACCCAGAAAACGTTCTTCTATCTCCGGCTCTTGCAACCCTTTTAAAACCTTGCCTATATCTTCTATAAGTTCATATATTATACTATATAGCCTAACTTCAACCTTCTCTTTCTTTGCTCTAGATTTAGCCTTATCATCAATACCAACACTAAAACCTACAACAAGAGCATCTGAAGCAAGAGCTAAAACAACATCTGACTCCGTAATGCCACCTATACCTTTATGTAATACTTTGATATCCAATAACTCTTTCTGAGAATTCTTAAGTTTTTCCAAAGAGTCGATTACAGCATCGAGTGAACCATAGACGTCTGCTTTCAATATTAACCTCAATAATTTCTGCCCTTCTTTGGTTAAATCTTGAAGACTCATCCTTTGAGCTGGAACCTGTTTCTTAACTCTGATTTCATTCTTTCTCTTTTCAACAATATTTTTAACTTTACTTTCATCTTCAATAACTAGAAAACCTTCCCCTGACTCTGGAACTCCATTTAAGCCTAATATCCCTACAGGATCAGATGGACCAACGCTTTCGACCTCTAGGCCCAAATCATTGAAAAGAGCTCTTACCTTTCCAAAGCAAGTGCCAGCTAAAAGCATATCACCAGCTCTTAAAGTACCGCTTTGAACTATAACCGAGATAAAAGGTCCTCCCTTAGTAATTTTAGACTCCAGAACTACTCCTTTAGCTAATTTATCAGGATTAGACTTAAGCTCCATGATCTCTGATTGTAATATCACCATATCCAATAAAACATCTATCCCCTTACCAGCTAAAGCAGAGACATTAACCGTAATTATATCTCCACCCCAATCTTCTGGAGCAAGACCAGCTTCAGCTAACTCTCTTTTAACTTTATCAATATTTGCTTCGGCCCTATCAACCTTGTTTATAGCCACTATTATAGGAACCTCTGCAGCCTTTGCGTGGTCAATAGCTTCAATTGTCTGAGGCATAACACCATCATCGGCCGCAACAACTAAAATTACGATATCAGTTACATTTGCACCTCTTGCCCTCATAGCCGTAAAGGCCTCATGTCCTGGTGTATCTATAAAAGTAATCTTCTTATTTTTATGTTCAACCTCATAAGCTCCAATATGCTGAGTTATTCCTCTGGCCTCTTTATGCGTCAATTCTAAATTCCTTATTTTCTCTAATAGTGTAGTCTTACCATGATCAACATGACCCATAAGAGTAACAATAGGATATCTACTCTTAAGAGAACCCTCTTCTTTATCTTTATGTGTCTTTATAACTTCTTCTTCTTTAGTCAGCTGGCGTTTTAAAATAAACCCAAACTCCTCAGCCAATTTTAATGCAACATCTTCTTCTAGAGATTGATTAATACTTGCAAATACCTTCCATTGAAGTAGTTTTCTCTGCACATCATTAGGCTTGGCGCCTAATTTAACCGCAAGATCTCTGACAGTTATAGGAAATTCAACAGCTATTTTAGGATTCTTATCAAGCTCTTCTTTCTTTTTCTTATTTAAAACAGAGAGAACTTCGCTTTTAACAAGCTCCGCTGTATCTGGATCTAGATTGCTCATATGAGATTTAACTTCTACATTTAAATCTTTTAAATACTCTATGAGTTCTTTACTATCTAGACCTAACTCCTGAGCAAGTGTATAAACTCTTATACTAGACATTTTTACCCTTTAAGTATTTCTTTGCAGCATCTATTGCTTTTTGAGCTGTTTTCTCGCCCAAACCATCTATCTTTTTTAAAACCTTGGCATCTGCCTTAGCTAGAACATCCACTCTCTCATAACCCGACTTGCTCAATGCTTCTGCAATCTTCGGACCTATTCCATTAACCTTTAGTAATGGTGATTCTTCACCCAACTCTTCAGGGCTTCTAACGTCTATCTCCCAGTTTGTCAACTGAGACGCTAATCTTACATTCTGACCATGTCTACCAATAGCAATAGAGAGCTGGTCTTTTGCAACTATAACTAATGCTTTTTTCTTTTCCTTGAAAATCTTTATATCTGTTATCTGTGCTGGATTTAATGCTGATTTTATATATTCAGCAGGCTTATCACTATAATGAATAATATCTATCTTCTCTCCACCCAGTTCATCTACTATATTTTTTACTCTTACACCTTTCATGCCTACACAAGAACCGACAGGATCAACACCATCCTGATTGCTCTTAACAGCTATTTTGGTTCTTTCTCCAGCCTCCCTAGCAATTGCTATTATCTCGACAGTCTTATCTTGAATCTCAGGCACTTCTATTTCAAAAAGTCTTCTTATTAATTCCGATCTCCTGCGTGATACAACAACAAGAGGTGGTTTACCAGATTTCTTAACCTCAAGAACATAGACTTTCAACTTCTGCCTCTGTCTATAGCTCTCGCCTCGGCCTTGTTCTGAACGAGGTAAAATAGCTTCGGCTTTATCAAGCTGTACAATGACATCGCCATATTCCAATCTATGAACCATGGCCGTTAAGACATCTCCGACCCTGTCTTTGTACTCATCGTAAACAGTCTCTTTCTCTGCTTCGCGCAACTTCTGCATAATTACCTGCTTTGCCGTCTGAGCAGCAATTCTACCCAACCCTTGAGATACAACTTCTTCTCCTCTTAGATAAACCTTCATATCACCATTTTTAATATCAAACTTTATCTCTAGATCCTCTTTCTCTGCATGTAAAACCTTCTTAGCTGCTGTAACCATAGCAACCTCAATTGCATCAATAAGCTTATCCTGATTTATACCTTTCTCTTGACCAAGATACTCCAAAGCTAATAAGAATTCTTCATTCATAACTAAACCTCTGACAATTTAATTTTTTGCTTAGCTTCTTTAATATCAGCAATATTTAAATTAACATCTCCATCTTTTACACCAATTATTAAAACACCATCTTTAACGCTCTTAAGAATACCCTCTACCAAAGAGCTGTCTTTTATTTTAACAGTTAATTCTCTTCCAATCAAACAGCTATATTCTTTTTCACTCTCTACAACTCTATCAATCCCAGGAGATGAAACTTCTAAATTATAACTCATATCCAATAAGTCTTTCTCCTCTAGGAAACATCCTAACTTTCTATTAACACTAACACATTCATCTAGTGTCACTCCGCCTATTTTGTTTATGGTAATTTGCAATAATAACCTCGCTCTGTCTTGAACAATAGAGAGTTCAATCAATTCAAAACCCTCATTTTTAACCAAGGGTTCTAAATATTCTTCTATTTGAGCCTTAATCTTGTCTAAATTGTCCATTTTAATAAAAAAAGTGGGTCATTTACCCACTTGCCTCCTTTGCAGCAATTTAGAATAGAATACAATATATCAAATCTATTGTCAAGAATAAGATAGGTACCCTTCCATTTGAACTATCTTCTTATATATGTTATATTTATATAGTGGAGGAGACGCAGTGATACAAAGAAGTATCAAAAAATTGTTTCTATTTATTCTCTTATCTGTCCTGTTTTTACAACCTACCTTTTGGCTTCAAACAAAACACCTACCTGAAAAAGCAACAGCAAGAAGAGTCTTAGACCCAGAATCCATTGTAGATCATGATGTTGAAAATATAGACCCAGAGTCTACGCCCCAAACTTCTAATTGGGAGCTCTTTTTGCATCGCATAGTACTAGAAGCTATAGACACTATAATTCCTACAGATGATATACCTAACATAGAACCGTCTATATCAAATGAGATATTTAACCACTTAAGATATCGCCAACCTATATCATCTTGTCCTAAGGCAAGAGAGATGATAACCCATCTCTGGTTTAGGCTGGGCTGGGGAGATATCCAAGGTGAAGATATACATAACATCTTGTCTGAAATTGATAATATGATTTCCAATTATGACCTACTTGATTTTTCTTCACTAGAAGACGGCAATTTCATAACTTATATTATAAAACCCCAACAAAAATCTGATTATGAAATAATAGATTCTATAGACTTAGCTAGAGAGAAAGAGCTCTTGGAACTACAACGAGAATTTCCTTATGAACGTGAAGCCTATCTAATGCTTCGTGATTTCTACGAAGAGATGGTTGAAAAGTACCCTCAAAGATTTTATTACTATTGGCAAACAAGTTGGGTTCTAGGAGCTTTAGATGCTCCAGTACAAAGAGAGATCTATTTTAAGGAAGGTATAAATAGAGAATTTGAACCTCTGCCAACAAATGACATGTCTGTAATATCCATCTCTAAAGCTCTATTGCAATATAGGACTAATTCTATTATCTCTTGGGGCAATTACGCCTCTGATCAATATGCAAATTATCCTTTGGCAGTATATGACCATGCGCTAAAATACTGCTTACAATTTCCGGAATTTTTTAAGCAGGAAGATAGTCCATTAGCAGTTAGCTCCAGAGACTTTAATGTTGCAGTTACGCATTATAATGCTCGAGCTCGAGAGATAATACGGGATGAACATACAAAGATATATGCATTCTGCAGAAATAATCAATTAAAATTTGCTGCTGTTGTTCCCGATACAGGAGAAATTGTGGGGTTCAGAGTGAATCCTTATCCTTCTATCAACGGAGATTCAGATGGTAACTTTAATATCGAAATTGCAATAGACACATTTTATAAAATTAGCCCTGTCATGCTAAATTCTTTTACAGAACATCCTAGCTTAACGCTACTCAGTCATGTGCCTTATGATGCTTATTCTGATGCTTTTTGGAATGTAAGAGAGACAGAGGCCCGAGCAGAAGAAAGATTCTTTGGATTAAACGATGAGATGTATCAAGAGGCCTTGAGCTTAATAGATAAAGAAATTATCCCTCAATCAGATAAAATAAGCGTTATACTAATGGCAGGGTTATCTTCTGCTGGTAAATCACCTGGCGTAGGAAGAATACTTGACCATCTTAGCGATGCAAATATAAACATTGTAGGAGGACATAATTTTATAGCACCTTCAACCAATAGAAATGTTGTTGTAATGCCTATGGACTTCTATTTTATAGATAGAATTCATATGCCTATGAAAAACGGAAAAAAAGATTTTGATAATCCTAGGGCTTTAGATTTTCAAAGATTTAGAGATGACTTAAAAAGGCTATTAAATGGAGAACGCGTCGAATTACCATCATATGATTTTGAAACTGGAATCAGCAATCCTGAGTCAGGAATATTTAAACAATTAGAACCCGGAGACGTACTTTTAGTAGAGGGGATCCATGCTTTAAATCCACTTTTTACAGGATCGATAGGCCATTTAAATCCATCTGTAGGTATTTTTGTTAATGCCGATAAAGAGACACGTTTTTGGAGAAGAACCATAAGAGATTCTATAGCTCGAGGATACAGTCCCTATAACACATCTAGTCAATGGCCAAATGTTACAGAAGCTGAACATGACTATATAATTCCTACAAAAAATAATGCTGACGTAGTAGTAGATACATCTTTAAGCTTAGATGAGTTTAGAGCTTTCACGCTTTCAAATACAACATTCAAAGTATTAATATATCAAGCTTATATGCATGCTTCTATTGAGAACAATACAACAATGATGGATACAATTATCTCTCATATAGATTGCTATTACGAGAGAGCAGGTCTTCTAGAGCTGTATGAAAAAATTAAAGATGAAATGCCAGATGCAGCACGTATAATTCACAGATATCTTGAGCACTTATAATCTGCAGAAGTGACAATGGTTACTCAAACCGATAAGCCTTTTTAATCGGCTCAATAATATTCCAGGAACATTTCAATCCTTTAGAAAACAGAACAATGTCACCCTCTTTTATCTCTACTTTATCACCTTCTTCTGCTTCTATTATCGCTTTGCCCTCTTGAATATAACAACGCTCATCAGAGTCATACTCCCAATCAAATTCAGAGATACCGCAACTCCAGGAACCCCAAGAATCGACTCCAAGACTCTTCAACTTATCTTCGGTAGCTCTCTCAATCTCTATCTTCATCTTATCTTTTCCTGATAAAAAACAATATTGGAGCGGGAGAGGGGAATCGGACCCCCGTAATCGGCTTGGAAGGCCGGAGCTTTACCACTAAGCTACTCCCGCAACTTAATTTCAACTAAACTACTCAGATTTCTTATTGAATTTAGCGTATTTTCTACGGAATCTTTCAACCCTACCTGCAGTATCTACTATCCTCTGCTTCTCTCCTGTATATAAAGGATGACAGGCAGAACATACCTCCACTTTTATATTCTCCTTAGTAGAGCGAGTATTGATAATGTTACCACAGGCACATACAATCGTAGTCTCTAAATACTTTGGGTGTGTATCTTTTTTCATATTAACCTCCAAATTAACCTTTAAATTATATCAGCTACTGAGTTTTTTTCAACAAATTATAGTCTTATTCCCCAAACCAGAGCCAGATTATACTATTATAAATCTACCCCTGCAATGTTTTTATATCCAAGCAGATATTTTTGAGTTGTCTTCTCAATCACTTCCTGAGGAAGGTTCGGAGCAGGTGGTATCTTATCCCAACCTACAGATTCCAGCCAATCTCTAACATACTGTTTATCGAAACTATCTTGAGCCCGCCCTGGAGCATACTCATCTTTGGGCCAAAAACGAGAAGAGTCTGGAGTTAAAACTTCATCTATCAATATAAGTTCTCCATTTAAAATTCCAAATTCAAACTTTGTATCAGCTATAATTATTCCTCTTTCTAAAGCATAATCATGAGCAAAAGAATAGAGCTCAATGCTTTTATCTCGCACCTTAGATGCAAGCTCTAAACCGATATTATCAGCTACATGAGTAAAAGAGACAGCCATATCATGGCCGCTATCTTCTTTTGTTGAAGGTGTAAATATCGGCTGATCAAGTTTTTGAGATTCAACTAATCCTTTCTTAAGCTCTATTCCAGACACTTTACCCTCTTCTCTGTAGTCTTTCCATCCCGAGCCAGACAGATATCCTCTGACAACACATTCAAAAGATAAGGGCTCTGTCTTTTTAACAACTATAGACCTGTCCCTTAAAATATCTTGATAATCCAACAATTGAGCTATATTTGAAATATCAGAACTTATAAGATGGTTAGGTATAAGATCTTTTGTCAAATCAAACCAGAAAAGAGAAAGCTTGTTTAGGACTATACCTTTAAGTGGTATCGGATCTGGCAAAACAACATCAAAACAAGATATCCTGTCAGTTGCTACAAACAATAAATCTCCATTAATTTCATAAACATCTCTAACCTTACCTCTACGAAACATGTTGAGATCCGCTATATCGACCTCTCTAACTGAATTCATGCTCATTTTTTCCTCCTTGTAAAATTGTAAAATCTCCAGAAACATTTTCTTTTAAAGACAAACCCTTGCTTTCAAAAAAATCTTTTATAGGTAGATACTGCCCTCTCTTCTGGCAAGTAAAATAGAGTATCTGCACATCATACTCATAACATAAATCTAAAAGCAGCTGCAATAACTTCTCCTGATGATTATAATCAAAGTCGTCTAACACATTCAAAGTCTCATCCAGTATAAATGGTAACTGCTCCCCATTATTGATTTTAAAAAGAGATATAATAGCAAAACGTAAAAGCAGGTATAGAGAACTTTGTATCCCTTTCCCGGTTTGTTCTATAGAGATAAACTCTGGATAATTTTTAGGTTTAAGATATATACTTAAATCAACATCCACTTTTATAAAATCATAATCTTCGCTTAAATACTTAAAATGCTTATTAACAAAATCATTTATATATGGAGAGACTTCAGAATACAACTCTTCTCCTGCTTCCTGAAGTGCTATTGATGCAAGCTCTAATGCTTCTCTATAAAGAGTTATCCTTTTGATATCATTCTCTAGAACAGAGTTCTCGGCGCTTAAAATAGCGATGTCATCTTGGGGTAAATAGCCTTCTATTGTCTTATCAAGCATATCGATATTAATCTGAATATTTCTGATTTCATCTTCTAAATCCTTTTTGACTTGCATATTAATTTTAAAATCTAAAATATCAGAATCCACTTTATTAAAATCCAGCTTAAGACCTAAATCTTCTCTAGTATTAAGCTCGATATTTAACTCAGAGAACTTTTTTAGAATATTAAAATAATCCTTACCTTGATGCCATAAAGACTCCAGCTCCTCTATGCCTGAGGTCTCTAGTTCACTCAAAAGACCATCCCATAGTTGTTCGTAAAAATCAATCTCCTTAGGCTCTTCTAGGTTTTCAAATAAGCCTAGCTTAGATATTCTAACTAAAATCTCAGCTTTAAGCTCTTTCATTTTTTTATTACAATCTACAATAATTTTTCTTTCTCTTTTGACAGAACTCAAAAAATAAAAACCAGTAATTAAAAGAAATAGAGAGAAAGATAGAAATAGATACTTTGCTTGATCTATCTCCAAAATAAGCGATAGAATCAAAAACATAGAGAAACCAGAAAATGCTAGCCAAAACAGAAGAATATTATGCTTTAATGTTCTCTGAGCAGCAACAAAGACACTTGCCATACTTTGAAACTTAAACTTAGACTCCTTGATGATATCGCCGCATCTCTTCAAATTCTGTAATTCTTTTAAATCCATATCGCGTATCATCAGAGGCATAGCTTCGTAGCTCCTTTTAATAGCAGCAGATAAAAGAGCTAGCTTCTCTTTAAGTCTTTCAAAGCAAGGAGCTATTTCAGTACTAAGTTTAATTTTTAAACTTTCTAACTTTAAATCTAAAGCTCTTCTTTCTAGAAGCAACTGCCTATTCTTATCAAATTGTTGTTTTAAAATCTCAATATCTCTAGTTACCTGGTCATATTTAATCTGCTTACTTCCGGCTATTGTTCTCTTGCCTCTCTTTTCAAAAACACCTATCTTAGATTTTTTATCCTGTATCTTTTTTAAAGCACCGGACAGCCCTCCACCGCTCTTTCCTATTTCTATTATCGACCTCACCTCATCTAAGATCTTCTTGCTTTCTCCGATTGTAGCAACATCGAACTGTCGCACCATACTTAAGCTTTCAAAGACATCTCTACTTATATTTAAAAATTGCTCTCCAGCAAGCAAACCTAAATGCTTATCCTGTTTTAATATTTTTAAATCTGAAAAACTACCGTCTTTAAATTCAAACACACCTAACTTGTCTTCCCGAGGCGATGATTCAATTATCTTTTCAATTCTATAATTACCGTTATTATTAAGAGAAAAATCTATTCTGCCACCATAAAGATCTGAGTTCCAAGGCTTAAATCTCATCCTCTTCTTTCTACCAGATTCAGTTTTAAGGTCGCCAAAAGGATAGATAATAGCATGAATAAATTCTATCAAAGTAGACTTACCCTTATCATTTGGAGCAAGTATTACGTTGATATTTTTAGCAAAAGAAACTTTAAGGCTATCTTTTATCTTTCCAAATCCAAAAACCTCAACATCTTTAAACCTCATTCCAACCTCTTATCTCTTTTGTAAAAATAGCATCAAGCCCAATCTTAGTAGCAATATCTATAACCTCTTTTGAGTTTTGCTGTTCTTGTAATATTTTGATAAAATTCTTTCCAAGCAACGAAGATTCTATTAATTTCTGTGAATATATTGACCTTATTCCACTCTTTAAATTAAAAGCAAAAAACAGTTCATTCTGTCTTATATGGTCCTCAATGTCTTCTAAATCTATCCTTATATCTGGGTCAACATCACCATTCAAAACAATAGATACTATAGCATCTTTATCACTATTGTCTTTAATCAGATCTTTAACTTCATCTGAAGACAGAGCACCGCTACAATCAATTAAAACCTCCTTGTAATAACGTCTTTGGAAAGAGATCTTGTCTACTTCAGGTATCTCTCCCTTTTTAAGGCTAACCTTAAGTATAAACCTCTCGCCTAACTCTTTAAAACTTAAAGACTCGGGAGATCCTGAGTAATAACCTAAGATTTTATCACTCGACTTTGGAGCCGGCCTACAATTATGATAATGACCTAATGCAATATAATCAGCTCCTGAGCTCCCCATATCAGCCGATGAAAAAGGAAGCGAGTCGCCAAATATAGACTCCTCAATGCCTCCTGTTTCAGACCCATGCATTAAAACAATATTTAATTCATCCCTGTTTTTTATATCTAGATCTTTAAGTAAATTCTTAGAAACATTTTCAGGGCTGACTGAAACACCCCAAATATAAATATTCTCTTTAATCTTGATTTTTTCAAAATCAGGTCCAAAGATATGTGCGTTTTCAGGCCAATTATATATACAATAAGGTGAGCTATTTTCTAAGATATCGTGATTGCCAGCAACAATATAGACAGGTAGAGGTTTTAAAGACTCGATTCCGTAGATAATTAAAGATTTAATAGTATTGGGCGAAAAATAATCACCCTCAAATAGATCACCAGCAAACAATACAAAATCTAACTCATCCTTAATAGAGTTAGCAAACTGAATAACTTTTTTAAAAGTTTCTTCTAACTCTTTCTTTCTCTGTGAAATTTTATCCAAATCCTGAAAACCTAAAAATTTAGAATCTAAATGGAAATCTGAAATCTGAAGAAACTTGACTTGCATCAAATAAATCTCTTGGAAATATTTAAGGAGTTATTTTTAATCTCTTGAATCTGCTCAGCGCTAAGATTTAATCTTTCCTCTAAAATAGTCACTATCTGCAGTTCATTCAATAGGTCATCTGGAGAA
>CAZVIC010000005.1:0-25363 GCA_964627735.1 uncultured Planctomycetia bacterium
TTTCATAGGCATCTTTTGTATCATATTTTTCAACTATTGACAATAAAGAACTTAATTTAGACACAAATTAGAACATCTTTTCAAAGAAATAACAGAAATTATATAGGTTTAGATTTCAAATATTGCAAAAATATCGCTAATTTTTTGACCTTACAATAGACTGGCCTTTAAAAGCGCCTTGGTATAATCTTTTTGAGGATTGTCAAGAATATCGCCGCTATTTCCTTCTTCTACAATAGAACCATCATATAAGACTATTATTCTATCTGATATAAAGGAAGCAATATTAATATCATGAGTTATAAATATAATACTTAAATTCTCTTTTCTTTTAATGCTAAGTAAAAGATTTAATATCTGAGCCTGAATAGATAAATCGAGATTAGATGTTGGCTCATCGCAGATCAAAAGCTCAGGTTTAAGTATAATAGCTCGTGCAATAGCTATTCTCTGACGTTCTCCTCCTGATAGCTCATGAGGATATTTTAAAAGATAGTCTAAGCGTAATCCAACAGTATCTAAAGTCTTTACAACTTCTTCTTTGATCTTCTTTCTAGGTACAATATTATGCACTAAGAGAGGTTCTCTCAATGTGTCAAATACAGTATATCTTGGATTTAGAGTATTATAAGGATCTTGAAATACTATCTGGATCTCTCTTCTTACTCTTAAATCTTTCTTATAAAGATTATTTAAATCCCGACCTTTAAAAAGAACCTTGCCTTGATCCTGCTGATAGAGTCCAGCTAAAACAAAAGCAAGTGTTGACTTGCCAGATCCAGACTCACCAATTACACCAACTGTCTCTTTAGAGTAGAGATTAAAGCTGATATCGGATAATGCAACCACCTCAGATCTCTTTTTAAGAAAAGCACCTCCGGACTTAAAGCTTTTCTTTAAATTTCTAACCTCTAATATCTCATTCATATCTTTTCTTTAAAGCATCTTAAGAAATGACCCTTCTTTACCTCGACTAGAGGCGGCCTCTTCTTCTGACATATATCCATAGCAAAAGAACAGCGGGGATAAAAAAGACAGCCCTTTGGAAGATCTCCAAAATTAGGGCTCTTTCCTCCAATCTGTTTCAATTCTTCTATCCCTCTTTTTGGAACACAATCGAGTAAGGCACGCGTATAAGGGTGGAGGGGGCTTTTTTTTATCACACTGCTCTTGGCATATTCCATTATAGATCCGGCATAAAAAATATAGACTCTATCTGCTACATAGAAAGTCTGTTCTAAGTCATGTGAGATAAAAAATATACTCAATCCTTTTTCATCTCTTATCTTTTTAAGTAACTCAAGAATGCCTTTTTTAATATGAGCATCAAGAGCTGTTGTAGGTTCATCTGCAACTAATATCTTGGAGTTAGATCCAAGCGCAAATGCAATAGCCACACGCTGAGCCATACCTCCAGATAGTTGATGAGGGTAAGATGAGAGTACTCGTTCTATATCTTTTAACCCTACATCTAATAAAAGCTTACCCATCAGTTTATCATCTACCTCTTTTCTAGAGCCTACCTTTAATATCTCTTTAAACTGATATCTTATTGTAAACATAGGGTCAAGGCTTGGTATCGGATCTTGAAAAATATAAGATATAAGTCTACCTCTAAAATAAGGAATCTGTTTCTTATCTATTTTATTAGCTTTTATCTTATAGCTCTTATAGCTTACTCTAGAGTTACCGCTAGGCAAAAGGTCGGCTAAAGCTAAAGTGGATACAGTCTTACCAGAGCCAGACTCGCCTACAATTCCAACAATTTCAGATTCTAATATATCTAAATCTAAACCCTGAACTACATTTATAAAAGATTTTCTTTTTTTAAAATCAATATTTAGACCTTTTATCTCTAAGATCTTCATCAGACTATCTTCCTCTTTGGATCATATATATCCCTAAGTGCATCTCCAAGCATATTAAAAGCAACAACCACAAGAAAGATAAAGAGACCCGGTATCAATATCCAAGGATGAAGTTTTATCTGCACAATTGCCATAGCATCTTTTAATAGGTTACCCCAAGAAGGGACAGGGTCCTGAATACCTAAACCCAAAAGGCTTAAAGCAGATTCACCTAAGATATAAGAAGGAATAGAAAGAGTAAGGGCTATGATTGTATAGGATGATGTATTAGGAAGAATATGTTTTATAATAATCTTAAAATTAGATAGTCCTATAGAACGCGCTGCTAATACATACTCTTTCTCACGCAAACCTAAAACAATACCTCTTATTACACGAGCAAGAGATGCCCAACCTATAAAAGACAGTATTATTATTATCAGAAAATATATTTTAACCGTACCTATCTCAGGAGGAAAAGAAGAACGCAGAGCAAGTAAGAGATAGAACCCTGGCACAAGCATTATCATCTCACATAGCCTCATTAAAATATTGTCAATCTTACCTCCAAAGTAACCAGCTACTCCTCCAACAATCAAACCTATAAAGAACGTGATTATAACAGCAATTAAACCTATTGAAAGCGATACTCTTCCACCGTAGATTATACGAGAGAAAAGGTCTCTTCCTCTTGAATCTGAACCAAAGAGATATATTTTTACTTCAGAATCAACTCCGAATAGATGGATATCAGCAGGAAATAGGCCAAGCAGTTTATAGCTATCGCCTTTAGTAAAAAACTCTACAGGATATACCTGGCTCTTATCTTCCCCATAGACTCTCTTTCTGTTTTCATCTAGACTCATTGTGTATTTATAGAGAAAAGGTCTTAAGTGAAAACCTCCTTTTGAGTCAAAGAAATGAATCTTTGAGGGAGGAGCATAAGATAGCAACCTCTTTTCACTTCTATAATGATAGGGTGAGATAAAACCTGAGAATATAGCACCAAGATAGAGGAAGAACAAAATGATAACCGCAATTAAACCTCGTCTATGTTGTAATAATTCTTTCATTTGACCCTTATCCTCGGATCTGCAAAACCAAGTAATATATCCGCAATAAGATTACCGCCTATAAGCATAAAAGATGAGACCAGCATTGAGCCCATAACAAGATAGATATCTTGGCTTCTTACAGCAGACAACATTAGAGAGCCAAGTCCAGGCCAGTTACAGATAATCTCTGTTAATGCTGCACCAGATAATAAGCCTGATATCTGATAACCAAATATAGTAATTAAAGGATTTATTGCACTCCGCAATGCATGTATATAGGTAACTCTCTTCTCACTTATACCTCGAGCGCGCAAGGCAAGAATATAATTAGATCTTAATACTTCAAGTAAGTTCCCTCGCATTATTCTTATTAAAGATGCTATTGCTCCTAACGATATAACTAAAGTTGGTATAATTAAGTGTTTTAATAGATCTAATATCTTAAAAAAGAGAGTTAGCTCTGTAAAATTAGCAGAGACCATACCTCCAAGCGGTAATATTCCTGCTAAATAGGCAAAGTAGAGCATTAAAAAAGCCATAAAGAAAGTTGGAATAGAGAGCAAGATGTAAGAGAAGAAAGATATCAATCTATCCCAGGCTCTATCTACTTTAACTGCAGCAATTATTCCAAGAGGAAGAGCTACTAGCCAGGTAAAGAAAAAAGAGCAGAGCGTAAGAAGTAATGTATTTAGGATTCTCGACCCTAAAACTCTTGTAACTGGTATGTTGTAGGCAAAGGAATATCCAAAATCAAGGTGGACTATACGTTTAAGCCAGGCAAAATACTGTATCAATACAGGCTTATCTAGCTGATAAAGCTCTATATATTTTTCTATAGTCTCTTCAGATATCTGAGGATTGAGACGCATTTGGTTAAAGAAATTTCCAGGTGTCAGATTTATGAAAATAAAGGCAATCAGAGAAATAACCAAAATTAAAGGCAGAGCTATTAAGAATCTTTTAATAATATAAATTAACATAGTGTCACTATTCTCTATCTATTATATAGATCTCCTCTATATTATGAAAAGCTCCTCCATAAGGATTGGGATTTAAATTGCCAAACTTATCCCTTACTGCAAATATACTCTCAGGTATAGCTGTATATATAAGAGGAAACTCTTTTGATACAATCTCCTGCCATTTATCATAGATAACCTTTCTCTTCTTTCTGTCTAATACCTGAACACCCTCTTTAAATAATCTATCTATCTCAGCTTCCCAAGGCGTAGATGGCTTATCTTGCTTTGGATTCCAAATATGAAGATGCCCACTTGAGAGCCAGATATTAGATGAGAAATGAGGCTCAATGCCTCCTGTAAAACCCAAGATGATAGCATCCCAATCATAACTACTAGAAAGCTTAGTAACTAAGTTGTTAAATTCAAGCGGTAGGAAATTAACCTTAATACCGATATTTGCTAAATCCTCTTTTATGATCTCAGCAATCTTTACTCTTATATCAGTCTCTGCATTGGTAAAGAGATTGAAGCTCACATCCTCTCCGCCCTTATCCTCTAAGATGCCGTCGGAATCAATATCAGAGAGACCGATGCTAGCCAAAAGCTCTCTTGATCTATCTAAATCATAATCATACCCTTCTATATCAGAATTACAAAAATAACCTGAAGATGGAGATAGAGGAGCAAACTGAGGATAGCCAAACCCATTTAAGACTATATCTACCATAGAAGCTCTATCTAAAGCATAAGATATGGCTTCTCTAAATCTTCTATCTCTAAACCATTCTAACTTCCTTTTATCTATATAGGTTTCGTTGGTCTCAGGATTAATACGATCATTTTGATTAAAAACAATAAAATTAGGTCCAAATTCAGGTCCAGTCTCATAAATCTTAAAACCCTTACTGCTCTCTTCTGGTTTTAAAATAGCATAATCTCCACCTCTTAAAGAGTAATAATCAATCTCTGAATCAAGAAACTTCAAAAGTGCAGTATCACTATTAGGGACTATAAGAAACCTTACACCATTAATATAAGGTAACCTATTACCTTCTTTGTCCTCTTTCCAATAATATTCGTTCTTAACTAACTCAACAAGCTGGCCAGGGATATACCTAGAGAGCTTAAAAGGGCCTGTCCCTACAATATCATCTGGGTCTGAATCAAGAGTCCAAAGACTATTAAATTTACCTTCCTTAACAACATCTTCTAAAATATGCTTGGGTAATATATTGATGCCCATTGCCATTAGAAATGGGGCGTAACCTGATGGAAGAGTAAATCTCACGCTATAGTCATCTATCTTCTCTACTTTAAAAGGCTCACCATCTACTTTAAGTACATCTGATGCACTAGATGGAATTTTAGGATTATAGATAAGGCTATTAAAAGTAAAGACTACATCATCGGCACTAAAAGGTTCGCCATCATTCCATTTAACATCTTCCCTTAAATAGAAGACCCACTCTCTACCTCCTCTCTTTAACTGCCAGGATTTAGCTAGATGGGGCTCAATTTCTTTTGTAAAGACATTTACTCTGGTTAAACCTTCAAAGATAAGACTAGTAATTTCAGTAGTAGAAGACTCTTTAGCTAAGACAGGATTAAATGATTTAGGATCAGATATTGAAGCAAAAGTTAGATAGCCTCCATATCTGGAATTATCTCTCTCTACCTCAAGGCTCTTCTCATTATTTGCACATGAGGTAAGCAAAAAGAGAAAGAGAGCTAATAATTTCATTGAGATTGTTCTGCGGTATTCTCCTCTGGCACTCTTTCCATCAAAGATCTGCTCTTCTCTGTAGAAAGCTTTGCTAAAGTTATACTTAAAAGTATGAAGAGTACAGCTAAAACAGATGTTGCTTTTACTAAGACAGTTGTCACCTTAGGTCCAAAAACAGACTGAAAAGCTCCGCCTAATGCTTCAGATAATCCGCCACCTTTTCCACTCTGCATTAAAATTACAGAGACAAGTGTTGCGCAAACAATTAAATATATTACAATCAAAAACGTATACATATTCTAACCTCCGTTATCCTTTTGCACTTAAACCTTTTTTGACTATATTGGAGAAACCCTCAACATCCAAACTTGCTCCGCCTACAAGCACACCATCAAGGTCTTTTTCTCTCATCAACTCTTCTATGTTTTCAGATTTAACGCTTCCTCCATAAAGAATAGAAGTGCTATCTGCTACCTCTTGGTCATACTTCTTAGCCAACTCTCCTCTTATAAGAGCATGGACCTCTTGAGCCTCCTGAGGCGTTGCATTCTTGCCTGTACCTATCGCCCAAACAGGCTCATAGGCTATGACTATTCTGGCTAAATCCACTTTAGATATGCCTTCAAGACCCCCTGATAGCTGAGTCTTAACAACATCTTCCATCTTACCATCTTCTCTCTCTTCTAAGCTCTCTCCGATACAGAATATCACCTCTAAACTATTCTCAAGAGCCAGTTTTATCTTCTTATTAATAAGAGCATCGTCCTCTTTAAAATATTTTCTTCTTTCAGAATGTCCGATGATAGCATATTTACACCCTACATCCTTTGCCATCAAAACTGATATCTCACCAGTATAAGCACCGGAAAGTTCAGAGTGTACATTCTGAGCACTTAAATCGATATTGCTATCCAATATTGTATCACCGACGCAACTTAAGGCTGTAGCCGGTGGCGCTAAAACTATTTTAGCCTCTTCAATATCTATAAGCTCACGCTTAAGTCCATTGACCAGCTCAAGTGCCTCTTTAATAGTCTTATTCATCTTCCAGTTTCCAGCAAAAATTAAATTTCTAACCATATCATTTCTCCTTTAATGCTGCAATTCCAGGTAGAACCTTACCTTCAAGATACTCAAGTGAAGCTCCGCCTCCAGTTGAAATATGAGAAAATTGATCTACCATATCCATCTTCTCAATACAGGCTGCGGTATCTCCGCCTCCTATAACTTTAATAGCTTGAACTTTAGCTAAAAATTGAGCTATATCTCTAGTGCCATATGAGAATGCTTCTATCTCAAAGATTCCAAGAGGTCCATTCCAGACAACCGTCTTAGCATCTTTTAACTCTTCTTTAAATAACTCCCTTGTCTTCTTACCTATATCTATTGCAATCTTACCATCTGGTATCTCAAGTCCTACCTCTTCTGTAGCTACCCCATCTTTTATTTCATCTACTACAATATGATCTAAAGGCAATACTATCTTCTTTCCCTTACTCTCTGCTAAACTCATAAGCTCTCTTGCAAGCTCTATCTTATCTTCTTCAAGCTTAGATACACCTATGCTAACTCCAGAAGCCTTAAGAAATGTATAGGCCATGCCTCCGCCTATTAAAATCTTATCAGCTACATTTAAGAGGTTCTTTATAACCTCTATCTTATCTGATACCTTTGCTCCCCCTAATATTGCATAGAAAGGATGTTCCGGGTCCTGAAGAATCTTATCGAAATACTCTATCTCTTTCATCAATAAGAAACCAGCTGCTGCAGGAAGATAATCAGCAACTCCTACAACTGAAGCATGGGCACGATGTGAAGAACCAAAAGCATCGTTTATGAAGAGATCTCCTAATAGAGATAACTCTTTAGCGAAATTAGGGTCGTTCTTAGTCTCTTCTTTATGAAAACGTACGTTTTCAAGCAATAAGACTTCTCCGTCTTTCAATTCGTCTACCGCTTCTCTAACATCTTGGCCTATACAGCTATCTACCTTTTTAACCTCTTGACCTAATAGATCACTCAGCCTATCCTTTACAGAATCGAGTCTAAGATTATCTAAAACCTCACCTTTAGGTCTACCTAAATGGCTCATAAGAATAACCTTGGCGCTATTTTCAAGAGCATAGTTTATAGTAGGAAGTGCTGCTCTTATCCTAGTATCATCAGAGACCTTTAAATCATCAGTCAAGGGCACATTAAAATCAACTCTCATAAGAACCCTCTTATCCTTAAGGTCTAAATCTCTTATAGTCATCTTAGCCATAATACCTCCATTATCTTAGAGTTGTAGCCGAATAATTATCTTCTAGATTATATATTTTCAGCAAGAAATGTCAATGAAATTGAAGGAAAAGCTGCCATATTTAAGGTAAACCAATACTTACTGGCTTACCTTTTTAAATAGGAGTTCTCTCTTCACTCACAACAAGATCTAAGAAGTTTCTCAGCTTTCTCGACCTTACAGGATGACGAAGCTTTCTTAATGCTTTAGCCTCAATCTGACGTATTCTCTCACGAGTAACATTGAACATCTTACCAACCTCTTCTAAGGTTCTAGGGCAACCATCCCCTACTCCAAACCTATACTGTAAAACAGACTTCTCACGCTCTGTAAGAGAACTCAATACTCCATCCAGCTGCTCTTTAAGCATTGAATATGCCGTTGCATTAGCAGGAGAGATAGCCTTCTTATCTTCGATAAAATCTCCAAAATGTGTATCGCCTTCATCTCCAATTGGAGTCTGAAGCGATATTGGAGTCTGAGCTATCTTCATTATGTTCTTAACCTTATCGATCGGCAACTCTAGCTCTTTAGAGAGTTCCTCAGGATTTGGTTCCCTACCCTGGGTCTGAACAAAGTTCCTTGAGACCCTGACAAGCTTATTTATAGTCTCTGTCATATGGACCGGTATTCTTATAGTCCGAGACTGATCAGCTATAGCACGTGTAATGGCTTGGCGAATCCACCAGGTAGCATAGGTAGAGAACTTATATCCTCTTCTATACTCAAACTTCTCGACAGCCTTCATAAGACCTATATTGCCTTCCTGGATAAGATCCAAGAAAGAGAGGCCTTTATTTGTATATTTCTTTGCAATACTCACAACCAACCTTAAATTAGCCTCTATGAGTTTACGCTGAGCTTCAATATAGTAGACTTCTTTTCTTCTTATATCGCCAAGACGCCTTTTGATCATCTCCTTAGACTCAACAAAAAGAAGTTCTACCTTTTTGATCTCTCTTGTCAGTTGAGATATTTCCTCCCGTCTACTTTTAGTCTTTCTAAGCTTGTCAATCTGTCTTATCTTTCTTTGAGACTTATCTACTATACGCACATAGAACCTGATTGAATCCTCCATCCGTTCTAGAGATTTACCAGTAAACTCAAACTTTTTCAAAATCTGATATATAGTATCTTCATTCCTGGAAAGCTTTAGACGCCCAAGAAGCTTCTTAGCCTTTCTTATATTTTTCTCGCGAGGAGTAGAATCATCCTCATTAATATAATCATCAAAGTTAAGCTCCTCATTTAAAACCTTCTGAGTAATATCTAAGGCAACATTTTTCGCTATCTTACACTTATATATCGACTCTATATAGACCCCTTTCTTCTCCTCTATATTCTTAGCGATCTCAACCTCTTGCTCGCGTGTAAGAAGAGGGACTTGACCCATCTGTTTCAAATAGAGTCTCACCGGATCTTCAATATGAACTGCAGGAGCTGTATCTTTATCTTGACTTGGAAGCTCGTTAAACTCAACGTCTTCCTCCTCTTCTTCATCCTTCTTAGATGCATCCACGATCTCGATATTCTCGTTCCCTAAGATTGTAAGTATATCATCGATCTCATCCGATGATATAATCTCATCAGGAATCATGCTGTTAACCTCTTCATAGGTAAGAAACCCCTTGGCCTTACCTAACGATAGAAGCTTAGCTAAGCTCTTCTCTTTCAATTTTCCGCCCATTATAATAGCCTCCTATATTTCTACTTCTTTTTTCTTGATATCGTTTAATTCCCTAAACAAAACATCCAATCTTTTATTATCTGAATCTTGCTGCGCCTTCTTAATTTCCTTCTCCAGAAAATTACAATAACTCTTTATTTTCTGAATTTTTAGATTAATAATGCATTGGTTTAAATGCTCCTCAAAAACATCCTCTGATAACTCTACATCCTCGGCCATAATCTCAGCTAAGATTCGCGCTTCCTCTTCTGCTACCACATTAAGCAGATTGGCTAATTTTAATCTCTCACTATCTGGATAAATATCATATATCATCTTAACTAAATTCTTAATCTGATCAGATATAAACTCTTCAGAATCAAGAATCTCTCTAATCTCAGGAATAATCTCGATATTATTAATCATGATAGAAACAAGTGAAGCTTCAACGGGAGCATATTTTTTCTGACGTAAAATATCCTCTTTGAAAACATCTTTTTCAATTCTACCTGACTTATTATGAAACTCATCCCAGAGAACTTTCTCTTCAAATCCCATCCTATTAGATAGCTCTTTAATATATTCTGATTTTATTAAATGGTTCCCAATTTTTTCAATGGAAGCAAACATCTCATTTACAATTTTTATCCTAGAGTCTAAGGACTCTACGCCATAGATGCTCTTTAAAACATCTAGTTTATAATCAAATATTCCTCTCTTATTAGCCAGCAACTTTAAAAACTCTTCTCCACCTTTTTCTTTAGCAAAACTGTCCGGATCGTAACCTTTAGGCAACATAACTGCACTGGCTTTAATCCCTGATTCAAATACAATATCCAAACCTCTTAAAGATGCAACCTGACCTGACTCATCACCATCATAGACAATTACTACTTCATCACTATATCTTTTTAAAAACCTAACTTGATCCTGAGTCAATGCAGTGCCTAAAGAGGCTGCTACATTTTTAACTCCAGCCTGATAAAGCATAATTACATCCAAATAGCCTTCAACAATAATAGCAACCTTCTCTCTCTTTATGTCCGGCAATGTTACGTCTACACCATAGAGAGTCTTGCCTTTCTGATAGACAGGCGTCTGAGGTGAGTTCAAATATTTTGGCATAGCCTTTGAAAGAACCCTGCCTCCAAAACCAATTATCTTCTTATTGTGATCTATTATAGGGAATATCAATCTATCCCTGAATATATCATAGAGACCTTTACCTTCCTTAGACTTGACCATAAGCCCGGATCTAATCAAGAAATCGTCGTTATAACCTTCGCCTTTAAACTGCCCGCTTAAAGACCCCCAGTCCTTAGGTGCATAACCAAGATTAAAAAGTTTTACAGTATCTTCTCTTAGCCCCCGATCCTTAATATAATCTCTACAGCTCTTTCCTGAAGATGAGAAAAGAGATTTAGCATAAAACTGGGCTGCTTTATTATTTAAATCCAAAAACACACTAAGGTCTTCCCCTCTCTTTTGATCTGGAATGTCAATTCCTACAAGAGAAGCCACATAATTAACAGCTTCCACAAAAGACATCGACTGATGTTTCATTAAAAAATGGAAGATATTACCACCCTCTCCACAACCAAAGCAATGAAAGATCTGCTTCTGCGGAGAGACAACAAAAGATGGTGTCTTCTCATGATGAAAAGGACAGAGAGCCTTAAAGTTTCCTCCGACTTTTTTAAGGTGAATAAAAGAGTCTATCACCTCAATTATATCGGCTCTATCCCTGATATCATTTATTATATTTTCTGCAATAGCCATTCTATTTTTTCAATCTCCTGGTTCTTTTAAATCCAGAACACTCTATGAAATTAAGCTTCTGTTTTTTCTCAACCCTATCAAAGAGAAGATTTAAACCTAAATTATCTGATGATATATGCCCTGCTATTATTGCATTTAAATGTGCTTCTTTTATTTTTTTAAGATGCTCTTCAGATAGATGCATGCATACTATCGTTGATACACCACTATCTGCAATCTTACTAAAGACCTCTTTTGATGTCTCTGTGCCTCCTGTCATATCGACAAGTATCTTAGAAGCCTTGCTCTTCTTGTTTCCAACCACTATTTTTGGGCCAACATTAATACGGGCTGCATCCTGATACTCTTCAATTGTAAGAAGAGCATCAACAACGTCCCCTAAACTTCTAGGGTTCTTTTTATTTAAAAAAGTAGTTAGATACGTATTGACGCAATTATCTGCAGCTGTATGAATACTCATAAAAGGAATATTTAAAAGCCGAGCAAAATCTATTCCTCTCATATGGTTAGCCGACAAAAGCCTTCTAGAAACTTCTGCAATTCTATCAGCTATTAAAGACTCTGCCACGCTGGTTGATACCCCAAGGCTTGATAAAACATCGGAATGAACACTCATAACATCAGATAGATTAGCAAGTCCAATTCCTTCAGGATGATGAGATATAGCCAGATCTATTTTTTTACCTTTATCTCTCAACCTATCTGCCAAAAGAATCTCAGGTCCTTCTATATCTATGCCCATTAAAACATTCTTAACATCAATCTCAGGGTCACCGAATAGTATCCTGGTATCACTAAAAGGGCTCTTTAGCTTCTCAATATCAAAATAAGACTGCTCTTTTTTATCCATACTCTGATACTCTTTTTCTCTCTCTTTGAGTATCTTCAATACTTCAGATTTTCCCCGTGGATCATTTTCAATCCCGATCCGTACAACCTCTTCATAGAGACTCTTCAATTTCATATTAAACACCTCCAGGTGTAATTAGTTGTAAAGCTTTTGCAATAACACTATAAACTGCATTGGGTATAGGCAATATAAACTCATAGGTAACACTATCTGTAATCCATCTCCTAAAACCCCATAAGTTAAAATAGTAGAATACCCTGGTAAATATACCCATCCAGAGCAATCCAGATAAAAGACCGATAAGCCCAGCTATTATCTCAGTGATACCCAAATTCGGCCTGATATCAAAAAACCTATCTATGAATACACCCAGCAATTTAAAGACTAAAACTACTACCACTACAGTAGAGATCATGCCCAAACCATAGACTATATTAGCATTAAATCTCTGGGCTAAATATTCATAAAAATTGCCTAATCTATAAAACATAAAGACCCCCACCCCTACTGATAAAAGGCTATATAAGGCTGGGAATATTCCCTTCTTTCTACCCCTTATATACCCAATACCGCAGACTAAACCTGCTATTAAATCTATAAATCCGAATTCCAGTGTTTTATTCCTCCTATTACCTTCTTTATAAAGTGTAACATATAATCGGACCTTGTCAAATTGCCTCAATACTTATTTTAATATATAATAATAGGGTCATGCATACTTTATTAAGAAGTACTTTAAAAGCTTTAGAAGAAATAATTCAACCTAGATATTGTATCTTCTGTATGGATAAAATTCCGGCAGAAGAGATTGAGTTTATATGTCAAGATTGTAAGTCCAAAATCAAAAAAAACCCACCACCTTTCTGTAATAGATGCGGCAAGCATACATATAGTGAGCTATGCAAAGAGTGCCTACTTAAAGAGGAGAGAGACAATTTAAAAGCCTACTATCTATTCCAGTATAGAGGTCTAATTCAAGATGGATTACAGAGATTTAAATATAAAAGAGGGTTAAGCCTTTTGAACTATCTATCAAGAGAACTTGCTCTATTTTTAAAGGAAGAGATTCTTCCTTCTGAAAATATAGATTTCATAAGCTATATACCACTACACCGCAGAAAATTAAAAGAACGGGGATTCAACCAAGCAGAACTCTTAGCTAAAGCAGTATCAAAAAAAACAGATCTAACGCTTCTTAAAAAATTACTACTTAGGAAAATATACACCCCTTCACAGAGCAAACTCTCTAAAGAAGAGCGAAAAATAAATATAGAGGGCGCTTTTAAGGTAAACTCAAAGTATAAAAATATAATTAGAAACTCAAAAGTTTTGCTAATCGATGATATAATTACAACTGGCTCTACTACCATTGAATGCATTAAGGAGTTAGAAAGGTTAGGCTCTAAAGCAATAGTATTAGCAGTGGCAGGCGGATAGAAACAATATGAGACTTATTAGAAACTATTTTTTAAAAGACTGGATAAATTCCTTTTTAATATCTCTAGGAATATTTACCTTGGTATTTTCAATAGGTAACCTAGTTAAACTTGTCGACTTGATAGTCAATAAAGGTGTAGATCCAAAGAGTATCGTCCAGTTATTTCTCATGATAGTCCCGTTTAGCCTAGTCTATACCCTTCCAATATCGACTCTAATAGCAACATTACTAATATTTGGAAAAGCAGCAGCAGACAATGAGATAGTAACATTAAAAGCAAGCGGGATATCAGCTAAGAAGATATCGGTACCATTTATTGTTTTAGGAATAGTCTTCTCTCTGGTATCTTTTATCTTTATGGATAAACTTCTACCTTTTACTCATTATAAATCCCGCGAAATTGTATTCAATATCGGTAGAAAAAATCCTACTGCATATCTTGAGCCAGGCACTTTCATTAAAAGCTTCAAAAATCATATTATATTCTTCTATGGACTAAAAAAGAATGAACTCAAAAACGTAAGAATATATGTAAACGAAGAGGGTAGACCTTTAAGAACTATAATAGCTCAAAAAGCAAATATAACCGATATTAGCGATAACGGTTTAACTTTAAAATTATATAATGGCAGCAGCGATGAAGTTGATCCTAAAAGACCGGAAGAATTCTACAAATTAAATTTTAAAGAGTACACAATCCATTTAGATTTAGGAAAAGCAAGCAGAGAAGGCACTATTGATAAAAAACCTACAGAATACACAATTAAAGAGTTAAAAAACAACATCAAGAAACTAAGAGATAAAGGTATAGACATACTGCCATTAAATTCAGAGTTATACAAAAGGTATGCTCAACCTTTTGCCTGCCTAGCCTTTATACTTATAGGTCTACCGCTTGGAATAAAGACCCGCAGGAGAGAGAAATCAATAGGTTTCGGCGTAGGATTGATGTTAATAATAATCTACTACGTACTCTTTGTAACATCAGAGACTCTAATCTTAAATAGAACTATACCTGCTAATATAGGACATTGGATACCAACAGCGCTGATATTAGCAACTGGGTTAATATTGTATATTAATATTGACGAGGTAAGAAGTTGAGAAAAATAGAGCACTACATCTTGCAGAAGATCATAGCACCTTTTGTATTCTGCTTCATACTAATATCTTCAATATATGTGGTAGTGGACCTATCAACAAACCTAGAACATATAATAAAAAATAATATTCAAGCTGGTACAGTAATCTTCTATTATCTCCATTCTTTACCAAGAATAATATTTGAGATAACACCTATCTGCCTCTTGGTAGCAGCAATATACTCGCTAACTAAGATGAACAGAGCAAATGAGATAACAGCAATGAGAGCTGCAGGTATCAATTTTTTTACTATTTTAAAACCCTATTTTACAGTCGCTATGGTACTGGTTACATTGATGTTTCTAAATCATGAAAAGATAATCCCCTACTCATATAAACGATTAAAAGAGATCGGCTATATCTTAGAGGGTAAGAAAAAACAGACATTGCATAAAAATATCACATTCTATGCAGAGGGAAACAGGATAATATTTGCTAAAGAATTTTATCTTGATGATAAGCTCTTAAACGATGTTGTAATACTAGAGCAAAATCTGGATAAGAGAGTGTTATATAAGATAACGGCAGAGAGTGCGCACTACAGAGATGGAAACTGGAGTCTCTACAATACAACCATATTCAAGCTTAATCCCGAAGGCACAGGAGTAGAAGAAGCTATAACTTTGAGTAAGAAAGATTACGACCTAAAAGAGAAGCCTGAAGAGCTTCTTATGACAGATATGGAGATAACATATCAGCCCTTTAAAAGCTTACTCAAAAAGATATTCACATTTAAAGGAGTATCGGAGGAGATAGTAAAGAGACTTAGTGTTGAGCTTTATCATAAACTATCATTTCCATTTACCAGCATAATCTTACTTTTCTTTGGATTATTTATAGGTCTTAATTCCAGGCAAGCCAGTCTGTTAAAAGGATTGGGGATAGCACTACTTATCGGATTCACCTATTACAGCTTAGATGCATTTGCATATTCACTTGGCAAAATTGGGCTTCTGCCTCCTCCTATAGCAGGGTTTTTTGCAAACATATTCTTTCTGACTATAGGGGGGTATCTGCTGCTAAAGACAATCCGCTCTTAAAACATTCTAAGTCAATATATGAATCAATTCGTGGAGATATCCAAAATCTTCTGAATTCTTAGATGCTGCCTCTTTAAGTGAATAGCTTACTACCTTATCATTCACCCATCCAATAGCTGAAGAGCTCTCTCCTCTTAATAGCGCAGTTACAGCTTCTTTGCCCATAAGAGCCCCTAAAAACCTGTCAAAAGCTGATGGAGCTCCACCTCTCTGAGTATGCCCTATAACAGTTATTCTGATATCGGATATTACAGAAGAGAACTTTTTGGCAAAATCATCTATATCTCCTGCGCCTTCAGCAACAATAATAATCCAGCTTCTCTTACCTTTCTCTCTTCCAGCTACTATCTTTTTTATTAAATCATCCTCTTCTATCTCTGCTCCGGGTATTATTATATCTTCAGCACCTCCAGATAGAGCAGAATAGGCTGCAATAGAACCAGAGTCTTTACCCATAACTTCAATAAGAAATATCCTATCCATGCTAGTTGCAGTATCTTTAATCTTATCTATTGCATCCATGGCAGTATTTAAAGCCGTATCAAAGCCAAGGGTCCTCTGAGTACCTTTAATATCATTGTCTATTGTCCCAGGGATACCTACAACCGGCAGATTAAACTCTTCGTTCAAACAAAGCAGACCATTGAAAGAACCGTCTCCGCCTATTGAGACAAGCGCATCAATTTTTTCTTTGGTTAAATTGTTATAAGCCTTTTCTCGGTTGGCTCTGTCTAAGAAATCTTTTGAACGTGCTGTTTTAAGAATGGTTCCTCCGCGAGATATTATATTACTTACATCTCTAGGACCTAATGTTCTAAAATCTCCTTCTATCAAACCCTTATACCCATAACCAACACCAATAACACCAATGTTCTTAAAGTCAGCAAAACGGACCACGCTCCTAATAGCGCAGTTCATACCAGGAGCATCTCCTCCTGACGTTAAGACTGCTATCTTTTTAATAGTTTTCTCTGTCATAATATTCTTAGGTTCCCTCTTGCCAAGAAGATATATATCTCTTCTGCTCTTCAGTCAGCTCATCTATACTAACACCCATAGAGTCCAGTTTCATCTTAGCAATATAAGCATCAATATCATCAGGCACTTTATAGACCTTGTTTGAAAGAGAGCTGTGCTTCTCTTTTAAATACTCACAACTCAATGCTTGGTTAGCAAAACTTAGATCCATCACTTCAGCCGGATGACCTTCAGCACAAGCTAAATTCACAAGTCTTCCTTTACCTAAAAGATATATTCTCTTCCCTTCAACAATATATTCGTCCACCAAAGGCTTGACCTCTCTCTTTGAAGAAGATATTTTTTCCAAACTTTTAATATCTATCTCGACATCAAAGTGGCCAGAATTACAGATTATAGCCTTATCTTTCATAAGTAGAAAGTGGTCTTTATTGATAACATTTATATCTCCGGTTAGAGTTATGAATATATCTCCTATTTTAGCAGCTTCATTCATAGGCATAACTCTAAATCCATCCATAACAGCCTCAAGAGATTTCAGGTGATCAATCTCTGTAACAATAACATTTCCGCCCAAACCTTTTGCCCTTTTAGCAGCGCCTTTACCGCACCAGCCATAACCAGCTACTACTATATTATTACCTGCAATAAGCTTGTTAGTAGCTCTTATAATACCATCCAATGTTGACTGCCCAGTTCCATACCTATTATCAAAAAGGTGTTTTGTCCAAGCATCATTAACAGCAATTACCGGATAGAGAAGTTTTCCCTCAGAAGCTAAAGCCTTCAATCTTATAACTCCGGTGGTAGTCTCTTCAGTACTACCCCAAGGCAATTCTGTGTTCTTATCTTTTTCAAATCTCTTATGTATCGTAGAGACAAGATCGGCTCCATCATCCATGGTTATTACAGGATTATTAGCCAAGACAGCCTCAATATGGCTGTAATAGGTCTCATTATCTTCTCCATTGATAGCAAATACTTCTATTCCATAATCTACAGCCAATGAAGCTGCAGTATCATCTTGAGTAGAGAGCGGATTGGATGCACAGAGAAGCACCCTGGCGCCTGCCTCTTTTAAAGTTATTGCTAAAGCAGCTGTCTCTGTAGTTACATGCAGACAGCACCCTATGTTTAACCCTTCAAAAGGTTTCTCTTTAGAAAATCTACTTCTTATCTTTGCTAAGACAGGCATTCTGTTTAATGCCCACTCAATTCTCTTCTTACCGCAAGCTGCAAGTGATATATCTTTTATTAAAGATTCTGTTTTCATTTAATATCTCCCTTAAATTTTTAAAGCCTTCCTTAGTTCACTCACTCCATCTAAAGTCTCCCAGCTAAAACCGTCTTCCTCTCTGCCAAAATGGCCATAGTATGCAGTCTTTTTATATATAGGCCTCTTAAGCTTTAGAAACTTAATAATACCGCGAGGTGTTAGATCAAAACTCTTTCTTATAGCTTCAACGATGTCAAACTCAGAGATAACAGCAGTATTATAACTATCAACCATGACAGAGACTGGTTCAGCCACACCAATAGCATAAGCAAGCTGAACCTCGCACTTCTTTGCAGCCCCAGATGCTACAACATTCTTAGCTATATAACGGGCCATATATGCTGCAGAGCGATCTACTTTAGAGGGATCTTTACCTGAAAAAGCTCCTCCACCATGACGTCCTATGCCTCCATAGGTATCTACCATTATCTTACGCCCTGTTAAACCTGTATCACCCTGAGGTCCGCCAATAACAAATCTTCCTGTAGGATTAACAAGATACTGAGTATCGCTATCTATATAATCAACAGGCAAGACCGGCTTTATAACCTTCTCTATTACATCCTTTCTTAACTGCTCTATATTAATATCAGGATCATGTTGGGCAGCTATAATTACACAGCTTATTCTCTTGGGTTTATTATCATGATACTCTATAGAGACCTGGCTCTTACCATCCGGCCTAAGATATTTCAACTCTCCGCATTCGCGTATATCTGTTAATTTTCTAACAAGATGATGTGACAACATAATAGGTAGAGGCATAAGCTCCGGAGTCTCATCAACAGCGTAACCATACATCATGCCCTGATCACCAGCCCCTCCCACATCTACACCCATAGCAATATCTTTAGACTGTTCCTGAATCGCTGTTACAACAGCGCAATTTTTACTGCAGAAACCATAATCAAGCTTATTATAGCCTGCCTCTCCAATCGTATCTCTTGCAATACGTGTAACATCGACATATGCATCTGTACTTATCTCACCAGCCACAAAAGCCATCCCTGTAGTCAAGAGAGTCTCGCAGGCCACTCTAGAATCAGGATCTTTATCAATTAAGG
Organism: uncultured Planctomycetia bacterium; assembly: GCA_964627735.1. Taxonomy (GTDB): domain Bacteria; phylum Omnitrophota; class Gorgyraeia; order Kaelpiales; family Kaelpiaceae; genus Kaelpia. The sequence goes on from CAZVIC010000005.1 coordinate 19,103, forward strand.
CATCTAAAACAGCGTCTGAAATTGTATCCGCTATCTTATCCGGATGACCTTTTGTTACTGATTCAGATGTAATAAAATACTTTCTCACCTTATCCATTAAAAATTCCTCCTTTTACTAACAACATCAATTGCTTTTTTATAACATTCTATACTTCCACCAATGTCAGCCCAGCTACCACTACTCTGGATGAACCCATAGAGAGAGTCTCTATCAACCAGATAGCGAAAATATCCCCCCAAAGCATCCTTAGAGCCCTTTTTTTTACAAAACTCATTAACCATGCTGAGTTTACTCTTAGGTAAATAGTAAATCCCAAACGCTATCAATGAACTAAAAGGAACTTTAGGTTTTTCTTGAAACCTTGTGACCTTATTGTTGCTATCTAAGGAGAGCACTCCATACTTAGTTGCTTCCTCTATATCTTCAAGTTTATAGAGAAGCAGCCAGTTTTTATCTCTCTTCTTTTTGACAGCAGACAGAAAGCGTTCTACTTTAAAAGAAAATACCATATCGGATACTAAAAGTAAAACATCATCTTTTATTTTTTCACTATCTAATACAAACTTAAGATCTCCAACTGCACCAAGCTTATCTCTTCCTGTTTTAGTACCGTCTGATTTAATGACTATTGGAACTAAAGTATCGTAATTTTCAACCCAATCTATAAGATAATCGTAATACTTATCATTGGTTACTATATTTATCTTTTTTAAGTCTAAAGACTTTAACTTCTTTAAAATATACTCTATAACTGGTAGACCATTTATAGGGAATAGCGCTTTGGGGGTCTTTTTTGTTAAAGGGTAGAGTCTCTTTCCAATACCAGCTGCTAAAATAACTGCTTCCATCAGACTCCTACTAACTCTCCGAATTCCTCACCCAGCAAAGCTTTTAATTCTATTTTTAAGAAATCTTTTATCGCTTTAGCAGAGTCCATTTTCATGACCTCTTCTGCAATCTTCTCTGCCTGAGTTATTTCAATGGTAGAGACAATAAGCTTAAGCTCTGGTATTATTAAAGGACTAACACTAAATTCACGTAATCCCAAACCTAGAAGAAGAGGGAAGAAATAATTAACCCCAGCCATCTCTCCGCACATACTGACAGGAGTTTGATGCTCTTTCCCATCCTTTATTATTCGATCTATCAATCTTAAGACTCCAGGATGAGCAGGGTCATAGAGATATGCAATCTTCTCATTTATACGATCAACTGCAATAGAATACTGTATTAAATCATTGGTACCAATACTGAAAAAATCAACTCTATCTTTAAGATGGTCGCAGACCATAGCCGCTGAAGGCGTCTCAAGCATAGCTCCAATCTTTACATCCCTATCATAGGGAATCTCATCTTTATCCAAATCCTGCATAACCTCAGCTATAATCTTTCTGGCTTCATCTACTTCCTCAATCCCCGATATCATGGGAAACATTATCTGAATATCGCCATGGACTGAAGCTCTCAACATGGCTCTAAGTTGAGTTTTAAATATACTAGGTCTAGCCAGACAAAACCTTATTGCCCGCCAGCCAAGAAAAGGATTTAACTCATAAGATGCATCCAGCTGAGATATAAACTTATCTCCACCAAGATCTAATGTTCTTATGACGACTGTATCTGGAGCCATTTGAAGAGTAACCATCTTATAAGCCTGATACTGCTCATCTTCACTCGGAAGATCCGTACGATTTAAATAGAGATATTCTGTCCTGTAAAGTCCGACTCCATCCGCACCATGCTCTTTAACTGACTTAACTTCCAGAGGAAGCTCTATATTAGCCATTATCTTAACAGCTACACCATCTTTAGTCTTACTTTCGGTGTTTTTAAACTCCATAATGCGAGCCAATTTTGCCTCTACCTTGTTCTTCTTCTCTTGATACAACTTTAAAGTAGCACTAGAGGGGTTAGCTATTAAATCTCCGCTACCACCGTCTACAATAACAATATCATCCATCTCTATTTTAGAGATTGCACCCTCTACGCCTACAACGGCTGGTATCTCAAACGACTTGGCCATAATCGCAGTGTGGGTAGTCGGTCCTCCGCTCTCTGTAACAAGACCTAATATGAACTCTCTGTTCAAAGTAGCTGTATCTGATGGAGAAAGATCATGAGCAATCAATATGGTCTTCTCTTTAAAATCTTTAATAACCGATATATCTCTACCTATTAGATTCTTCAAAACTCTCTTACCAAAATCGTTGATATCCTGAGCTCTCTCTTTAAGATAAGGGTCATCAAGTTTTGCAAGAGCCTTCTTATATTTTTTAAGCACATCAAAAAATACATATTCAACACCACAAAGCTCTTTTCTAAGCCTCTCTATAATCTCCTCCAATAAAACTCTGTCCTCTAAAAGCATAAGCTGAACATCAAATACATTAGCATACTCAGAGTCCATCTCTTTAGCCATACTGCCCTGTATCTTAATTATCTCTTTCTTAGTCTTAAGAAGAGCATTCTCTAAGTTTTTAATCTCTTCGCTTAAATCAGCCTCTTTAATGCTTCTGCACTCCACCTGGAGTAAGTCATTCGATACGATATGGGCCTTGGCTATACCTATGCCTGGTGAGGCTGGAACCCCTTTAAGTATTATCTCTCTATCAAACATTTTCTTTAAGTATTATTTTCTCTAATAAATCTATAGCCTCTTCCGCATCTTCACCCTCAACTTTAATAACAATCTCATCTTTACATTCTACACCCAGAGTTAAAATATTTAAAATGGATTTACCATCCACAACTATATCGTCCTTTATAATTGTAACTTTTGATATAAATTTGTTTGCCGTTTCAACAAACATCGCAGCAGGTCTTGCATGCAGCCCTTGCTTTGAAGCTATTTTTAGTTTTCTTATAATCTTCATAGCTCATCTATATCCATCTTAAAATTCAAATTCAAACATTTATTGTCAAGCGGCCAAACAAAATTTATAGATAATCCCTGATAAGACTTCTCCAAACCAGATTCAGAATCAGAGATAGTATAAATAGGGTATGAAAAAATATCTACCTCTTTTGAAAATTTAAAAAGATACCTTAACTTAAACCAAATATCTTCTAATATAAGTTCTTTGGTCTTTAAGAACCTCCCTTCTTTTGATGTCTCCTCTGAATATAGAAGCACATTGAACTCAGAGGAAAATACTAAATCGCTACCTAAACTATGCTCTATATCATATAAAAAACTAATGGAATTTTTATTCAACTCAAAGCTCTTCATTAAAGATAATTTTTCAGAATTTACAGATAACTCTAAACCTTTTTTCTTAGCTTTACATTTATAAGGCCTGTCATAGAGGTTTAAGATATCTTTTATCCTATTCTTTTGAAAATCCTCTTTATTTAATTCAGATTTTAAATAGACATGATCTATCCAAGCAGATTTTCTATAATGGTCATAGACTAGTTCGTTTTGAAAATCTTGAGCAACTGCTGTTGCTCGATTATGAATACTAGAAGGACTCTCCGAAGCTAAAAGCTCATCATTAGCTTTGATTTTCTGGTGTATTTTTTGATGATAAAGCTCTTCTCTTCTTGTAAGAGTATTTAAAATATTCATATTTTTAGGCTTATAGTCTATCTCGATAATAGTGCCCCCGGAATCCGGTGAGATATACATGTTATAGACTCTATCTTTAAAGATAATCTCCTCATTTCCATCCAAATCAATATCGCTCTGTTCTAGCAGCGGGAATTTAGTTTTAGTTGCCCCATCTAAATCGTTTTCAGCGTCTATAAGATATCTATAGGCAAGATATCTCAAGTGCGTAAGGTAGAGTCCGCCAAAGACACCATGCCAATAGACATCATTGTTCTGAGCCTTGTATAGCTTCTCTCTTATTTGAGGATAAACTCTCTTTGATCTCTCTTCTAAGTCCTCTAATTTTAAACTAATATTAAACATTCTTTTCTGAATGTGGTTACTCTCTGGGTACTTAGTCAAGAAATTCCTAAACATACCTCCTGACCATTCCATCATCTCTGAATAACTCGCAGAGGGTAAATAGACTCTACCAGAAGGAGAATCTGAATCTAAAATATCACTAAAATGGCTTGCCTTAAGCCAACTGCTATTTTGAGAGAGAAGAGTAAAAAATTTACTCAACCATTCCTCCTTATAAACCCAATTATATGTATCTGGCCAAAACCCAAATTTTTCTAAATCATCTCCAAAAGATACTGCTGTTATACCTTGCTCTTTTTTTAATCTTAGATAATCTATCGATTCAACCGGAGATTTAAACGGCATTGAATATCTTAAAAACTTAGAGCTCGGAAAAATAGCCAAACTATAATTCTTATCCTCAGTTATATAATAACCACCTAAACTCTCTTGATCTAATCCAGATCTTTTAAAATGCTCATCATCGACAATAACAAATTCAATTCCGGATCTCTTTATTGGTTTAACTAAATCCGGCTCCCAAACTCTCTCGGTAAGCCAGAGTCCTCTAGATTTTATTTTAAAAATATCACTTATCTTAGAACGGTACATCTCTATCTGGTTCTTTTTATCTCTATCAGAGAGAAGCACTAATATAGGCTCATAGTACCCCGCCGAAAGAAGCTCCAACTGCCCTTTCTCAACTAACTTTTTTATAAGATTCAAAAAATCAGTCTGATTCTTTAAGGTCCAATCTAAGAGACTACCACTGATATGAAATGCTATTTTTATCTCTGGAAACTGAGAAAGTATATTAAAAAAAGGAATATAGGAGCGTTCAAAAGCCTGATAGAGAACATTATCAAAATTATCGACCGGCTGATGAGCATGAACAGCAATTAATAGATTGATGCTATCTTTATTTAAATCCATTTTCCTTTACTTTTGCTAAGACTCAATATCTCTAATATTAATTCAGCAATTTTATCTGAGTCATGCCTAACAACATCTCCTAAAACAGAGAGATCTCTAACAATGGCTTTAGAGCCCAATCTCTCTACTTCGACAATATCAGCTTCTACGGGAGAGCTCTCCTCTTTTTGATAATTTTGAAGTAAATCACTAGGAATAAAAGACGAGTTAAGTACTGCATATTGTATCAAACTTGAAGAACTATGCTCAAATATAGCCTTAATATGGTCTGAGGCTGTATAGTTATCAGTCTCTCCAAGTTGAGTCATAATATTGGCTACATATATTTTAACAGCAGATGAACTTAGAATAGCATCCACCATACCAGGCACAAGAAGATTAGGTATAACACTCGTATAAAGACTTCCAGGGCCCAATATAATAACATCTGCATTCTCAATCGCCTCTATAGCCTCATAAGTCGCCTTGCATTGGGAGGGCTGAAGTCTTATTCTTTTAATCTTAAGTTTAGCTTCTGGAATTTTGGACTCACCTATAGTCTCTTTACCGTTCTCATGTTCTGCTATTAATTTTATCTTGTCCATTGTCGCTGGAATAACACGACCTTTTATAGCCAAAACTCTACTAGACTCTTTTATTGCTTTTTCAAAATCACCTGTTATCTGAGAGAGCGCGGTAAGGAATAGATTGCCAAAATTATGGTCCTTTAATTCACCTTCGGCTTTAAAGCGATATTGAAACAGTTCTCTCATTAAAGGAGGAGCATCGGCTAAAGCGACAAGACAGTTCCTTATATCTCCAGGAGGAAGCATGTCAAACTCTTCCCGCAGCCTACCTGAAGATCCTCCATCATCAGCTACAGTAACAATGGCCGTAGTATTGGCGGTGATATTTTTCAGTCCCTGAAGTAAAGTTGAAAGCCCTGTGCCTCCCCCAATAGCAACTATATTGGGTCCCTTACCTAGCTTTTTGTTTTCCAGAAACAACTCCAACAACTCCTTAGACCGCTCAGGATAGAGAGTATTAATAATCGCAGTAGTAAGCTCTTTGATTCCTACTATGATGGCTAATGTACCCAGAATAAGACCCAAGATAGAATAAGAACTATCATTATAGCTTTCAGCTTTTACAAGACTTGCTGAACTTAACGATATAAAGATTATTCCTATGGCTGAGAGGAATATCCATCTCTTAATACCAATACCAGGATAGAGCCAGCGCAGCTTTTTTCTCATTTTTATAACCCTATGCTATATTATCTAACCTAATTCCTCTTCTTCCCTTTTAATAATAGAGAGAAGGTTTTTAGGGCTTTTACACTGAATAAGGCTAGTGCGGAAGAACCTGGCTCTGACCAAACGCGAAATCTTTGCCAAGGTTTTAAGGTGTTCGCCTGTTGCATCTTTAGGCGCAAGAATCATAAAGAATATATTTG
>CAZVIC010000006.1:0-25191 GCA_964627735.1 uncultured Planctomycetia bacterium
TACACGAGACTTAAGAGATGCAGAACTATTTGATTCTCTTAGAATAACTTATCAGCCAAATAATGTTGATATAATAATCAAGGGAGAGATTAACTCTTTCTATTGGAAATCATCAGTTGCGCCAACCGCAAAACTTCCTTATATAAAATATATCCACGATCTAGGAATTAAATCTGGAGCTGGAAAAGGTGAGGTTACAATTACTTTCGTTATTCTTAATGCAAAAAACAATACTGAGATATGTCGCTATAAAGAGAGCGCCAAAATGGAACGCAAATACTCCTCCCATGAAGCTCAAAGTTCAGGCAGTGAAACTGCAGAAGCCTTAAGAGAAGTGGTTGAAAAATTCATAGAAGAACTATTAAACGACAAAGAACTTATACTCTCTACAATAGCTATAAAATAATTTCTAACTACTCTTTTAAATCTTGTAGATGATCTAAAAATTCTTTTATTTTTTTCTCATAGCCAACATCTTTAGGGAGATAATAACTAACATCCTTAGGAAGATAATCTTGTTTGACCCAGCCATTTTTGTAAGAATGGGGGTACTTATAATCCTTGCCGTGGCCTAGTTTTTCTGCGCCTTTATAATGGCTATCCTTTAAACAGTCTGGCACTTCTAGTACTCTGCCTCCTTTAATATCCTCAAGAGCCTTCTCTATTGCCATATAAGATGCGTTTGATTTGGGTGCAGACGCAAGATAGGTTGTAGCTTGGGCTAAAGATATTCTAGCCTCAGGCATGCCAAGATACTCAACAGCATAGGCTGCAGCTTGAGCAACAGATAAAGCCTGTGGATCAGCATTGCCTATATCTTCAGAGGCAGCTATTAAAAGTCTTCGGGCAATAAAGCGGGGATCTTCTCCAGCATATATCATCTTTGCCAGCCAGTATATAGCGGCATCTGGAGAGCTGCCTCGAATAGATTTTATAAAAGCAGAGATTGTATCATAATGGTTATCTTCTCCAGAATCATAGAGCAAAGCCTTTTTTTGAATCGAATCTTGGGCAACTTTAAGATCTACTTTTATCCAGCCTTCTTTATTCTCTTCTGTAGTTAGGGCAGCAATTTCAAGAGCATTAAGCGCCCGACGCCCATCTCCATCTACAACTTGAGCAAAAAAAGTTAAAACATCCTTATCTACTTTTAATTTTAAACTACCAAGCCCTCTCTCTTTATCAGAGAGAGCAGCATTTAATATCTTTATAATATCAGTAACCGATAGAGCCTTAAACTCACAGACCAACGAACGAGAGATAAGCGGTGTTGTAAGAGCAAAGAAAGGGTTATGAGTTGTTGCTCCAATAAGAATAGGGTTGCCAGCTTCTATGTCCGGCAAAAGAGTATCCTGCTGAGATCTATTGAAGCGATGGATCTCATCAATAAAGAGCAAAGTCTTTTTGCCATTTTGATTATACCTAAAATTGGCTTCTTTTATTACCTGGCGTAGCTCTTTGACATTAGAGTCAACTGCATTTAATCGCTTAAAAAAGGAATCTGTCCTACCCTGAATTATCAAAGCCAAAGCAGTCTTGCCTACTCCTGGCGGACCATAGAGAATGAGAGAGCTTATTTTATCAGCATCTATAGCTCTCTTTAATATTTTTCCTTCTGATAGAATATGTTCCTGGCCGAAAAATTCAGAGAGATTCCTTGGCCTCATTCGAGAAGCTAGGGTCAACTTGTTCTCTCTATCTTTACTAAACAGGGTGGCCATAATCTAGATTAACAGTAAACTTTTGGAATTACTCACGTATCTGACAAGATAGCTCTTCACAGAGAACCTTTTTAATTTCTGCTTCTATCCTATCAACCTCTTCATCTTTCAGTGTTCTTTCCAAAGATTGAAATTGAATTCTTATTGCGAGGCTTTTTTTGCCTTGGCCTATCTGCTTACCTTCATAGATATCAATTACTTCTACACTTCTTATCAAGTCATCTTTGTCTTTAATTTTAGAGAGTGCTTCAGCAGCTGTTGTAGGCTGGGGCAATATTAGAGATATATCTCTTTCAATAGCAGGATATTGGGATATCTCACTATATTTAAATTCATCCTTCTTAAAACGTTCTACTAAATCTAACCTAATCTCACCCAGATAGACTTCCCGCTTTAAACCATAATAATCTCCTATCTCTTCAGAAACTTTACCGAGAGAAGCAATCTTATCATCGCCAAGCATTATTTTTGCAGAGCAACTATCTGCGTAAAAACTATTCTGATCTGCTATAACACTACAATCTCTAATACCAAATTTATTTAAAACCCTTTCAATAATAGCTTTGAGATCAAAAAAAGTATAATTTAACTCTTCTCCAAAACAGTCTTGATACTTAATGCCGCTAAGCAATATAGCTACTGCTTTATCCTCTTTAGGCTCTTTAGCGCCTTCGGGTTTCTGCTCAAAATAAGAATAGACCTTGCCTAGCTCAAAAAGAGCAAGATCATAGTTCGTGCGATTAAAATTATACTCTGCTATCTTTAAGAGCGAAGGCATAATTGATGGCCTTAACACAGAATAGCTCTTTACTAGGGGATTATCTAAAGAAATAACATTTGGAAAATTTAGCCTACCTGCTTCGTCTTTAGACAAAAGAGCATAGCTTATTGTCTCATGCAATCTCTCACGCACTAGATAATCTTTGACTCTCTCTTTAAAACCACTATCATTAAACTCTTTTAGATTTTCTTCCGAAGAGACTTCAAGGTCCGGAAGCCCTTGGGCTGGTATATTATCATAACCATATATACGTGCTATCTCTTCAATGTAATCAATGCTACTGGTTAAATCGCTTCTATAGCTAGGAGCTCCTATTTTTATCATGTCTTTTGAAATAGACAATAGCTCGCAACCTAAACTTTTGAATGTTTTTCGGATCCAAAAACTGGAAGGAAGAACTCCAATCTTTCTCTCAATATCTTCAAACTTCAATATAGCTTTCGACGTAAGAGGAACCTGTTTTTTTATAAGGTCTTTTGCTCTATCTACTATTACGGTTGGCTGAGTTGAATCTTTATCCGATGCATGCTTACGAATCAAATCAACAGCAGATTTTGATGCACCATCAACCATGACAAAGTCTACCCCTCTCTCAAATCTATAAGAAGAGTCTGTCATCAAGCCATGTTTCTGAGCCGTTCTTCTTATCAACGATGGATTAAAATATGCACTCTCCAAAAGAACGTTTTTAGTTCTCTCGGTTACTTCTGTCTCTAATCCACCCATGATTCCAGCAAGAGCAATAGGCCGCTTAGAATCTGCTATAACAAGATCTTCTGCATTTAGCTCCCTCTCTATTCCATCTATAGTCACAATCTTCTCATTTTTTTTAGCTCTTCTTACTATAATCTTATGGTCCTTAATCTTATCATAATCAAAAACATGCATAGGTTGGCCTAATTCAAATAAAAGATAGTTGGTTATATCTACAACATTATTGATAGAGCGTATGCCTATCTTATGTAGTCTATTTCTAATAAAATCTGGCGTCTCTTTAACCTGAACATCTAAGAGAACTCTGCCAATATACCGCGGGCAATCATCCCCGTTTTCAATAGTTATGTCAAAACCCGCCCCTTTTGTAGAGGCAGCTGAACTTCTGGGCAAAAATACAACTTTAGGATGCTCTGTCTTTTTGTCTAAAGTTATCCCAACTTCACGCGCCAAGCCTACTACAGAGAGACAGTCTGGCCTATTGGGTGTAACCTCTATATCAAGAAGATAGTCGCCCTCTTCTACCTCTTCTACTGATTCAACTTCTAAGCCTGCCATAGTAAGAGAGAGGGAAAGCTCCTGAATTGGTATGTCTATATCAACAAAATCTTTCAACCAAGAGAGAAGAACTTTCATGAGAACTGCTCCAAAAATCTAATATCGTTATTAAAAAAAGTTCTTATATCATCTATGCCATATTTCAACATCGCCATTCGCTCTACCCCCATGCCAAATGCATAACCTTGAAAAACCTCTGAATCAATACCCACCTCTTTAAAAACATTGGGATGGACCATGCCGGCTCCAAGTATCTCCAGCCAGCCTTTTCTCCCACAGACAGAACAACCCTCTCCGCCACAGATAATACAGGAGATATCAATCTCCGCAGAAGGTTCGGTAAAAGGAAAATAGTGGGGTCTGAACCTCATTTTTATATCCGACCCAAAAAACTCTTTTACAAAATACTCTAAAGAAGATTTAAGATGCGCAAAATTAGTCTTCTTATCTACAGCCAATCCTTCTATCTGATGAAACATAAACGAATGACTAGCATCAAGATTATCAGGTCGAAAAACTTTACCAGGAGATAATACTCTTAGAGGAGGTTTAACCTTTTGCATCACCCTAACTTGCACAGGCGAAGTTTGAGACCGTAAAAGATATTTATAGTTAGACAGATAGAAAGTAGCAAGACCGTCCCTAGCTGGATGATCTTGGGGGATATTTAAAGCCTGAAAATTAAAATAATCTGTCTCTATCTCTGGACCATCTATCAGACTAAAACCTATATGCTTAAAAATTCTGGTTATCTCTTGTATTGTAAGAGTAATCGGATGGAGAGTACCAGACCCAAACTTATTCCCCGACAATGTAACATCTATTTTAACTTTTGCAGATTGACTGCCTTGAATACTAACCTGTTTTTCCTGAATAATTTTACCAATACGATTTTTAATAACATTGGCTTCTTTGCCAATGAGCGGTCTCTCTTTTTCTGGCAAAGCTGGGATCTCTTTGATAATCTCTGCTATCTTACCTTTACGACCTAAATAAAGATTCTTTAGTTCTTCAAGGGTCTTTAAATCTACAACTTCGTTAAGGCTAAGCTCTGCCTCTTGATACAATTCTTTGAGATCTTCTATGTTCATGCTTTCTTCTTAACTTTCTCTATATCAGCATTCTGGCCTATAACAACAAGAAGATCGCCCTTCTTTATTAGATGATCTGCCTGAGGAGATATATCTACTTCGCCTCCTTCATGTTTAAGCGCAATAACATTTAAACCATGTCGTGCCCTAATATTCAGCTCACCTAAAGATTTGCCAATAAAATCCTCGGGGGGAGACATCTCTAAAAGACTATAATCGCTAGAGAGCTCGATATGATCTATGATGCGCGGCGAGGATAGCGACTTTGCAAGGCGTATGCCCATATCTCTTTCGGGTTGAATGACTCTAGTAGCCCCTACTTTTTCTAAAACTTTTGCCTGTCCTTCCAGATTCGCCTTAACTACAATCTCTTTTATACCCAATTCTTTTAAGAGAAGGGTTATCAATATGCTGGCTTCAAAATCACTTCCAACAGAGACAATTGCAACATCAACATCCTGAATACCTAATTTTGTAAGAGCTTTTTCGTTGGCAGCATCAACTGCAACAGCATTTGTCAGTTGATCAGCAAGCTGCTTTACAACCTCTTCATTCGAATCAATGCCTATTACTTCTTCACCATCTGCAAGAAGAGTTAGAGCAACGCTTCGACCAAATTTACCAAGTCCTACTACAGCATACTGTCTCATAATCGCCAACCTCCTAGTTATATAGTCAGCTTAGCCGACCATAACATTCTCTTCCGGAAGTTTAAAATCTGCTTCGTCACGACTTGCAAGAGCAATAACCAAAGTCACCGGACCAATCCTTCCGAAAAACATAGTTAGAATTATAATAAATTTGCCTACCGTGGTCAAACCAGCAGTAATGCCACAGGAGAGCCCTACTGTTCCAAAAGCAGAGATAACCTCAAATAGTATATTTAAAAACCCCTTATTCTCTACTATGGAAAGTACTGTAGTTGCAAAAAAAATCCAAACAATACTTAAGACAAAAATTACAATTGCTTTTTCAAAAACCTGCATTGGTATAGCACGTTTTGCAACTCTTATCTGCGCACTTCTTCTAAGTAAAGCTATGAGCCCTAAAATAACCAAAGCAAAAGTAACTGTTTTTATCCCTCCCCCAGTAGATCCCGGAGAAGCTCCAATAAACATAAGGGCACCAAGTGCTAATTTAGAACCGCTTTGAAGATCCCCAATATTTACTGTATTAAAACCAGCTGTACGTGCTGTAACAGATTGAAAATAAGAAGCAAAACATTTTTCAGAAAAAGAATATTCTGAAAAAAGATGGCCTCCTTCAAATACAAAAAGAAAGAGCATGCCTGCAAAAATCAACAACAAACTCGTAACAATAACAATCTTGCTATGTAGAGTCAATTTATTATTGTTTTTTAAAATCTTACCCTTTACCCAGCGTGCAAGATCAAAGAGTACTAAAAAACCTAGACCACCAGCAATAATCAAAATCGACATTAGAGCATTAATACTACCTAGAGAACGAAACTTTTGTAAGCTTGTCTCAAAAAGAGAGAAACCAGCATTACAGAATGCTGATACAGAATGAAAGAGCGCATTAAATATTCCGACTTCCGGCAAAAACAGCTTGAACAGAAAAGCCCCTAATAGCTCGATTAATACAGTAAAAATAATAATACCCTTAAGAAGCAGCTTAACATCAAACTCTACGTTTTCAAAAGCTAGAGAGAGTGTTTTACGTCCTGTAATTGTTATACGCCGACCTAACATAAGAGCAAATATTGTGGAGAAAGTCATAATACCTAATCCACCAAGCTGAAAAAGCAACATAATAACACCCTGCCCTAGTGGAGTAAAAGAAGACCCGGTATCAGTAACAATCAACCCTGTAACACAAGTTGCGGAAGTCGCCGTAAAGAGAGCGTCAATAAGTGGTATCTGCTGAGAGGTTGAAGCTGGCAACAGAAGCAATAATGTACCTGCAATTATAACCGAAAGAAAGCTAATAATTATTATTCTTGCAGGTTTTATTTGCATCAACCAACATGCTCTTTAGCTAAAGAGACTATCTGTTTAAAGCCCTCTCTATCATCTAGAACCATCTGTGCTAGCTGTTTTCTGTTAAGCTCTACCCCTGCTTTGGTTAGACCATTGATCAACTTACTGTAAGAAAAATCCTCATTCTTACATGCTATTGATACTCTATTTATCCAGAGCCTACGAAATAGTCTTTTTCTTACTTTTCTATCTCTATAGCTATAAACCAGAGCTCTTCTGACTGTCTCTAGAGCTGTCCTATAAAGATTTCCACGTCCACCACGATAGCCCTTGGCCATCTTTAAAATTTTATTGTGCCTTTTTTTTCTGGCAGGCGCACGTCTTACTCTTGCCATAATTTACTACCTCCTTTTAACTTCAACCATACGGGAGCATCTTTTTCACTTTTTTAGTTTCGACATCACTCACATAAGAGCCTTCCTTCAAAGATAAGCGTCTTTTAGAGCTTTTGCTGCTCATAAGATGGCTCTTACCCGCTTTAGCCCTTTTAAGCTTGCCTCCTCCGGTTAGTCTAATTCTTTTTTTAGCTGCCTTCTTTGTTTTCATTTTAGGCATCGTAAGCCTCCTAATGCTTCGGAAATAAAATAGTTATAAGATACCTTCCTTCACGAGAAGGTGTCTTTTCTACGGTTGCTATATCTTCAACATCACCAAGTAATTTTTTCATAACAACATCACCCAATTCAGGGTGGGCCATCTCTCTCCCTCTAAAGAACACTCTTACTCGAACACGATCTCCTCGCTCTAAAAACTTACGCGCTCTCTTAAGGATAACTTGATAATCATGTTCTTCTATCCTAGGTTTAAACCTAACCTCTTTAAAGTGTACCTGCTTCTGTTTCTTCTTAGCCTCTTTAGCTCTTTTTTCCTGTTGATACTTATACTTATTAAAATCCATTACCCTGCAAACTGGCGGTGAAGCCCCTGCTGAGATCTCTACTAAATCTAACTCTCTCTGCTGGGCAATCTTTAATCCCTCTTCTAAAGGTACGATACCAATCTGCGTTCCATCTGAATCTATAACTCGTATTCGCTCTGCTCTAATAAACCTATTAATATTTGTCCTGATACGTCTCCTATTATTAAAATTATTCTTATTGTAAGGTTTTGCCACCTATCTCTTCCTTTAATTTAGTTATTAACATATCTAATTCCATGATGCTATCTCTTTTTCCCTTGCGAGCTCTTACTGAAACTGTTTGAGCTGTCTCTTCTTTTTCTCCAGCTATTAAAACATAAGGTACTTTCTCTACCTCTGCTTCTCTTATCTTATAACCAAGTGTTTCAGACCTAGAATCTATTGTAACCCTTATTCCTTGTTGTTCTAATATTTTCTTCAATTTTGCAATATATGCAAGGAATTTCTCAGAGACTGGTAATAATCTTACTTGTTCCGGAGCTAACCAAAGAGGAAAATCTCCACCATAATGCTCTATTAAAGTACCGATAAAACGCTCTAAGCTTCCAAGAATAGCTCGGTGCAACATTATTGTTCGATGTTGTCCACCGTCCTCCCCGACATAGGTTAGATCAAATCTTTCTGGGCCTGCAAAGTCACACTGGATAGTAGCACATTGCCATAGTCTGCCTATAGCATCTTTAAGCTTGATATCTATCTTAGGGCCATAAAACGCACCTTCTTCGGCACAAGTCTCATAACAAAGACCTAAACCTTTAAGTGAATTCTCAAGAGCAACAGTAGCTTTCTGCCATTGTTGATCTGTGCCAATTGAATCTTTAGGGCGAGTGCTAAGCTCTATTTTAAAATCTTTAAATCCAAAATCCAACATAATATTCTGCATAAATTTAATAACAGCCATTATCTCTTCTTCGAGCTGATCTTCTCGGCAAAAGATATGAGCATCATCCTGAGTAAAACCTCGCACACGCAATAGGCCATGTAAAACACCTGTCTTCTCATTTCTATGTACTGTCCCGGCTTCGAAGAGACGAAGCGGCAACTCTCTATAACTGTGGCGTTGTGACTGATAAATCATTATATGGCCTGGACAGTTCATTGGTTTAATTACATATTCTACTCCATCGCTTTGGAGTATATACATATTCTCTTTATAATAATCATAATGTCCAGACTGCTTCCAAACATCCGATTTCAATATTTGAGGAGTTTGAACAACATCATACCCTGCCTGAATATGTTTCTTAAATACATAGTCTTCTATCGTTTTTTTCAACATCCAACCTTTAGGAAGATAGAAGACAAGTCCAGCCCCAGCTTGAGGAAAAAAAGAAAAAAGCTTTAGCTCTCTACCTAACTTACGATGGTCTCTAGCTTCAGCCTGTTTTAATTTTTCAAGGTGCCCCTCTAATTCTTCTTTAGTTTCAAAGGCAGCACCATATATACGTTGCAACATTTTATTGGACTCTTCTCCTCTCCAATAAGCACCTGCTATCGAAAGCAATTTAAATGCTTTTAGTTGAGATGTATTCTCTACATGAGGGCCCTTACAGAGATCGCTAAAATCACCGTGCTTGTATATGCTTATCTCACTATCTTTTAATTCATCTAACAACTCCAGCTTGTAATCTTCTCCTCTATCTTTAAATATTTTCCGGGCTTCATCTTTAGATGTAGTAGTCTGTATGAAAAGATGTTTACCGCCTATAATCTCTTTCATCTTTTTCTCAATTTTTTCAAGATCTTCTGGGACCAATCTATACTCTAAATCAAAATCGTAATAAAACCCATTCTCAATAGCCGGGCCAATACCTAGCTTAGCAGTCGGGAATAACTGCTGCACTGCATCAGCCATTACATGAGCGCTGCTATGACGAATTTTTAAAAGTTTATCTTCCATAATATTATAATCTCTCTCTACTTACCGAACTATATGGTGGGCGGTACAGGACTTGAACCTGTGACCTCCACGATGTCAACGTGGCGCTCTAGCCAACTGAGCTAACCGCCCATGATGTACAAATATGCCGGGAGCCGGACTTGAACCGGCACGTCCCTCACGGAACATCGGATTTTAAGTCCGATGCGTCTGCCAATTCCGCCATCCCGGCAATAACATTCTTTTAAAACACCTTAATTAAATATATTACCAAATAAAAACTCTCTTGTCATCTAAAGGCTCTTCTTGCAATTAAAAGGCGGCGAGCGGATTTGAACCGCTGCATGGTGGTTTTGCAGACCACTGCCTTCCCGCTTGGCTACGCCGCCATTATTTTTTACATTAAATCAAAACTTATAGTCTATCTAAAACATCTAATAAATGCTTTGCTAAAACAGTCTTGCTTAAAACGGGCATTTTAATCACAAAATCTTCTGCTACAATCGCAGATTCACAACAGTTGTCTCCATAAGGCAAGTTGTCTCTGTTTAAATAAAATGCTAAAGTCATATCTAAACCATCTCGCTTACGTTTATCTACAGCACGAGCTATAAAGTGTTTACTCTCTAAAGAAAAACCGACTAAAGTTTTTGCTTTGCGTCCTCTCTTTCTAGAAAGGGAGCCTATTATACTGCTGGTCGCTTTTAGCTGCAAGTTTAAACCTGCTTTAGATCTTTTGATCTTACCGTCTTCCTTCTTATAAGGAACAAAGTCGCAGACAGCAGCTCCCATGATAATAACATCGGCCCACCGAAACTCTTTCTGCATCACTTTTTCAAGGTCAGAATGGCTTTCAACTCTAATCCAGCCTTTTAACTTTTTAAGTGGCTGCAAATTTGTTGGCCCCGCTACAACTTTTACATTATAATTGCGCCTCAAAGCTTCCCTAGCAAGGCTATAACCCATAATGCCGCTAGAATTGTTGGTTATACAGCGAACATCATCAAGATATGCTTTAAGAGGGCCAAGGGAGATAAGGAGATTCATCTTAATAGTTCTAAAGATTTTTTTAGAATTTCTTCTATATTACAAAGCCTGCCTTCTCCAGTATGCCCACAACTTAACCATCCTTTATCAGGACCTAAAAAGTCATAGCCATACTTTTTTAGCTTTGCAATATTATCTTGTATAATCGGATTGCGAAACATCTTCTCATTCATAGCGGGACATATCAATGTAGGAGCTGAAGAAGATATTATAGTAAGCGGCAATAATTCTGAAACAATTCCCGAAGCAAGCTTAGATATGAAACAAGCTGAAGCTGGAGCAACAAGGATTAAATCGGCCTCTTCTGCTAAAGATATGTGGGTCTGACGCTCTTTAAACATATCGTCAAAAACCTCTTGCCCTGTTAATGCTTTAAATGTAAGTGGCGTGATAAATCTTTTTGCATTCTCTGTTAACAGAGTATAAACCTTATGACCCTGTTGTGTTAATTTAGAAGCTATTTCAGCCGCTTTATAACCTGCAATACTACCTGTTACACCCAATAAAACGGTTTTCATCCCACTTTTTTGTATGAAAGTTTTCCTTCCTGAAGCTCGTGAATGGCAAAAGTTGTTGGCTTCTGCTTTGTGACCAATGTTTGGTTGGCTATAGCTTCAGATACCTCCACAGCTCTTTGGGCCGCAATAATAGCAGCTTTATAGATACTCTCTATATTGCCTCTTATATCATCCAGTTTTACATAAGACATTTTTACTCCTCCTTCTTCTAACTGTTCATACTATTTTTTGACGTTCTGCACAAACTATATATTTTACCAAATCTATAGCTTTATGTAAAACATCATTATAGACAACGTGGTGGTAAGAAGAGATGCATTCTATCTCTTCTTTGGCTAACTTTATTCGCTTATCAATCTCTAACTTGCTCTCCCCTCTCTTAATCAATCTAGTCCGTAACTCTTCTATATTAGGAGGCATTATAAATATTGCTATTGCATCAGGTTTTTTCTCAAGAACCTGTGTTGCGCCTTGTACATCTATACAGAGTAAAACATCATTGCCTCTGGCTATTTGAGCCTCTACGTCGCTCTTCAGTGTCCCATATAAATTCCCTAGTATTTCAGCCCATTCAAGAAAAGCATCTTCCTTGATGAGAACCTGAAATCTATCGCTGCTGATAAACCTGTAATCTACACCGTCTCTCTCTGTCTCTCTTCTCTCCCTTGTTGTGCAAGATATACTTCTTGCTAACCCTTCAATCTCTTTAAGAAGATTTTGAGCAATTGTAGTCTTACCCACTCCGGAGGGACCTGAAATAATAAATAACTTAGACTCCCTATTCATTGATACGTTGTGAGAGTGTTTGATTGTTTAAAGATGAAAGTATCAGATGGTTACTACTAGTTATAAGACAAGATCTTGTTTTTCGTCCGCTAGTAGCATCGATAAGCCTAGCTTCTCGCTCTGCCCTCTCTTTTAATCTGCGTGCAGGCTTAGAATCTGCACTCACAACAGCAACTATTTTATCTAAAGATACCACATTATTATATCCAACATTTATAGCTTTCATATTCCATTCTCCTATTCAATATTTAAAGACTGCTCTCTTATCTTCTCTATTTCGGCTTTAATCTGCACAACAAAACAGGCTGTTTTAGAAGAAAGCGCTTTTGCCGATATAGTATTGGTCTCTCGGTTCATCTCTTGGGCTAAAAAGTCAAGCTCCCTGCCTAAGACGCCACCTTTATTTATGAGCTTGCGAATGGTCTTGAGATGGGTCTTAAGACGCACAACCTCTTCATTGACAGAAGCAAGCGCTGGTAAAGAGACTGCGCTTTGAGCCTGCTGTACTCGGACTGCCTCTCTCTGCATCTTTTTTGAAAGAGCCTCTTCTCTTGCCTTCTCTATTGAATCTACAATTTGGAGGTTCTTCTCTATCTTACTTAAACGAACAGATAGATCTTTTCGCAACGCCTCCCCTTCTCTATTTCTACTAACCATCAATGAATTAAGCGCATTTTTAAGGGCTTCGATAATAAGTTTTTTCTTCTCGGCAGAAGAAACATTAGGGCGAGCCTGTCTTACGACTCCAGGATAACTTAAAATATAATGAATATTTAAAGACTGAGTTATGCCATGTTTAGATTCAATATCTTTTTCAACTTTAAGAAGTTTTTTAAATAACTGATCGTTGATCTTAAGATCCATGCCCTCTTCGTAAACAAAGCTAATGTTAATATACACTGCACCGCGAGCGATTTGACTTTTAGCAATTTTTTTAATATCCAGTTCTAATCTTGCAAACTCGTCTGACATCTTAGTGTTAATCTCTAAATATCTGTGGTTAACACTCTTTATTTCACAATAACAAGAACATTTATCGCTCTTAGAACAGCCTTTGCCAAAACCAGTCATGCTCCTTGTAGTATTTTTACTTTTCATGCCCATACCCTTGCTTTCTCTTCTTTTAAGACCACATTCTTGGTATCGTAGAGATCGAATATTACTTCATCCGGTTTAAACCATAGCTTTATCTCTCTCTCTGCATCTTCAGAATTAGCAGAAGCATGAACAACATTCTCATAAAGACCTTTTGTTGTAATACGACCATATTGACCTCTAATAGAAGTTGGGCTAGCCTCTTCAGGATTAGTTGCCCCAGCAATATCACGTACTTTCGCTATTGCATCCTCCCCCCAGTATATCATAGCCATTACTTTTTTCCTTTGATGTAACTCACCTTGAAGATACTGAATCAATTCTTGAAAAAAAGGTTCATCCTTAAGATGTTGATAATGTTCTTCGGCTAACTCTTTAGAGACTTTAACTATTTTAGCCGCTATGATCTCTAGTTTTGTCTCTGACAACCTGGTAAGAACATTGCCGGTAAGAGACTTCTTAAGACCATCCGGTTTAATTAATACTAATGCTTGATTTAACATAGACTATGCCTCCCTGTTTAGAAGTATTGTGACTATTCTTTCTAGATCCTTGCTATCCATAAAAAGAACTTCTATCTTTCCACCTTTTTTCTTTATCTCTAAATTGACTTTGGAGCCTATCTTCCTCTGTAATTCTTCTAAAGCCAACTTAAGATGGGGCTCTATAGAGAGCTTTCCTTTTTTATTCTTAGCATTCTTCTCAGCATCTCTAACGCTCAGCTTTTCAGACTTTATCTTATCTGCAAGAGTCTGCATCTCTTTGCTTTTACCTAGCATCAACAAGGCTCTAGCATGACCAGGAGAGATCAACCCCTGGCTTAAATCTCTCTGTATATTCTCAGGAAGAGCAAGTAATCTTACAGCATTAGATACGGTTGAAATATCCTTTGCAACCTCTTTAGCAACATCTTCTAAAGAATAGCCATAATCGTCCATCAATCTTTTGTAGGCCTGAGCTTCTTCTATAGGATTTAGGTTTGCTCTCTGTATATTCTCAACAAGAGATTTTCTCAGAAGCTCAACCTCCTCTATATTGTGAAGAACTAAGGCTGCAATACGTTCCCAACCTAAGTTCTTTACCGATCTAAATCTTCTCTCTCCAGCTATTAGCTTAAAAAACTCTCCCTCTTCGACAACTACTATAGGCTGCAGAAGACCATCTTTTGCAATTGACTGCTGAAGATGAAGCAATTCGGTCTTAGAAAAATCTTTTCTAGGCTGATATGGATTGCGCTTAATCTTAGCAATCTCAATATCTTTATAGTGGCTGGAATCCTTGACTCTCTTCTCCGGAATAAGCGCTGATATCCCCCTGCCTAATCCTCTCTTCTTTTCCATAAACTCCTCCTACTCTTAATAAAAGCTCATCTACAAGCTCCCTATATAGCATGGCTCCTGCTGATTTCGAGTCATACAACTCTATTGGCAGACCATGGCTTGGAGCTTCGGCCAACCGCACGTTTCTGTGGATAACTGTGTGGAAAACCTGATCTTTAAAATTATTGCGTATCTCTTCCTCCACATCTCGAGCAATATTAGTCCTATAGTCTGCCATTGTAAGCAAAATCCCTAAAATGTCAAGCGAAGGATTTAATCTATCTCTTATAAGGTTGAGCGTTCCTAGAAAATCAACTAAGCCCTCCAAAGCATAATATTCACACTGTATAGGAATAATCACACGCTCGCTAGCCACAAGAGCATTGATTGTCAAAATACCCAGCGATGGCGGAGTATCGATAATAATATGCTCATATTGACTCGAAATAATAGCTATTTTATTTTTCAACCTAAACTCTCTCTCCTCGCTCTCTATAAGCTCTATTTCAGCCCCACAAAGCCCGATTGTTGAAGGTAAGAGAAAAAGATTTGGTATTGCTGTCTTTAGAATGGCCTCTTCCCCAACATCTGAACATATAAAATCATATACAGATGTATTTAATTCTGTTTTAGCCACACCAACACCACTTGTTGTATTCGCTTGAGGATCAAAATCAACCAATAAGACCTTGCCAGAGCTTTTTAAAGCCAAAGCTGTGCTTAGATTGATTGCTGTGGTAGTCTTGCCGACACCACCCTTTTGATTTGATATCGCAATTATCATTTTTCACGTGAAAATCACTTTTTATGCATATTCTGCAAGACAAGCATAGAGAGTGAGTTTGTAAACCAATATAAGACCAAACCTGCTGGAAACTTATAAAAAATAACCCCAAAGATAATGGGTAGAAACCAAAGATTAGGCATAGCACTATTGCTAGAAACCTTAGCAGTAGGAGAAAATTTTTGTTGAACAAACATCAATGCAGCCATTAAAATTGGCAATAGATTGATCTCATTACCTATAAAAGGTAGGCTCTTAGAAAGCATAAAAAGTCTATCGGGAACAGAGAGATCCCTGATCCAAAGAAACGTTGCATGCTTAAGCTCGTAGCTACGCATTAAAGTATTGTACAGAGCTATAAAGACCGGGATCTGTAAGACCATGGGAAGACAACCCCCCATAGGGTTGACCTTATGTTTCTTATAAAGTTCCATCATCTCTTTGTTTACAGCTTGAGGATTATCTTTGTGCTTCTCTTTCAACTCCTGCATATGAGGTTGTAAGCTTTGCATCTTCTTCATAGACCTTTGAGATTTCAAAGTCAAAGGAGCAAAGAAAAGATTCAACAGTAACGCCAATGCAATAATAGCCAGACCATAATTATGAAAAACTCTATAAAACAGACCCAACAAACTTTTTACTATATTATTTAATTTACCGTAATTTAACAAATCTAGCCAATTACTGTCGTAAAAAGACAATATCGACTTAGAATTAGGCCCTATGTATGTTAAAACGTCTATATTTTCTTTTTCTCCCTTTATAATGAAGTAAAACCCCTCTTGATCATCTGAAGGTCTTATCTCTAAATCCACATCTTGATTGGAATCAAAAAGAATAGAGTAATGCCTAAAGGAAAGAGCAAACCAATCTACAGAACTAATAAACTTCTTTTTCTTTAAGAGGCTTCCAACTTTAATGTTTTCCGTATTCCCCTGGTTATCCTTTACTATAACCCGCAAATAGCGAGCATCTCGCATAGAGAGATCATACTTGCTAGGCATATAGAAAAGAAGCTGTGACTCGTTTCCTGAATTAAAAATAAGAAGGTGGTTGTCTAGATCATATTTTCTCTCAATATCGTCCGAAGTTAAAACCGTATCAACAGTATCATGGCTTTGATTTTCTTGAAATGATACGGTTGATACGGTTGGCATTAATAGTCCTAAGCCCTTATTCTGCAAAGGATAAACATTAACAACTTCTAAACCGTCTTTTATATCAACCGATCTAACTATCCCAGATTTAGTATTTAGTCCAATTTTTAAATTTTTATTTTCAATAACAGTATCATATACCGTATCATTGCTTATAACCGTATCATAAGCTAAAACAGTCTCTTGTTTCTCTTCCGCCGCTGAAGGCAACGCTGATTCTAAAGGCGCTACATTATGCGGTTGCTGGGGCATATATCTTTTTGCATAGTAAGGATAGGCAAGCATAATCAAAAAAGCCAGTGCTGTTGCAAAAATTATTCTCTTATTGTTTTCCATCTCTTATCACCTCACAGGGTCATACCCGCCAGGAAAAACGGGGTTGCACCTTAATATTCTTGTTACGGTTAACCAAATTCCTTTCATAAAACCTTTTTTTTGCAATGCCTCAATACAATAATTGGAGCATGTTGGATAAAAACGACATTTTGAAAACCAAAACGGCGCCAATAAAAGCTGATAAACCCTAACAAGAGCGACAACAAAGGTCAGCTTATCTTTTTTAACAAAGGCAGACATAGAGGCTCTACCTCTTTTAGGCTCAACATCTTTTGCTCTAGAGTTCTGACAATACATACAATATCCAACCCCTTGCTAGTCCAAATATAGTTTCTAAAGACTTCCCGTAAGATTCTGCGAGTTCTATTGCGATCCCAGGCCCGTTTAAATACTTTTTTGGGCACAAAGAAAGCAACTTTAATACCATTATCCAGTCTTAGTTTATAATAAAGGATAAAATTATTGTTGCTGAATCGCTTACGCTCTAAGAAAACCGCTTGAATATCTCTCTCCCTTTTAAGAGAACTAAAGCGCTTATCCATCAAACTGCAATTTGGGCACGTCCCTTTTTTCTTCTTCTAGTAATAACCGCTTTCCCAGCTTTCGTGGAATTTCTTCCTAAAAAACCATGTTTTCGTTTTCTTTTTAAATTTGAAACCGGCTTTAAATTTTTCTTCAAAGCTAATCACCTCCTAACTATCCGGGCTATTATAAAAAAAGTCCCTCCTTAAATCAACTTAAATATTGCAACACCACCTATCGGTTGTTATAATTACCGTCTATGCAGAAACAAGAAATATCTTTTTGGGAAGAAGTAGAACAAAGGCTGATTCAAGAATTCGGCAGTCATACATACAAGTTTTGGATAGAACCTCTCGAGGTTAAAACACTCTCTGAAAACACAATAGAGCTTGTTGTGCCTAATATGTTTTTTAGCAATTGGATTCGGGAAAGGTATATGGATAAGATTCTTTTTTTTCTACAGGAGACCACTGGGACAGAATTCAACATCAAGCTTTCTATTAAAGAGCCTAAAAAGAAAGCTGAAAACAACAACCTAACATCGCCCCGCAAAGAAGCGCAAAACAATACGACACAACTGATATCTAAAAGAATACTAGAGAAACTTAATCCTAATAATACGTTTGAAGAGTTTGTAGTTGGAGAATGTAACAAGCTTGCACATGCTGCAACTTTTGCAATTACATTATCACCTGCAAAAGCTTACAATCCATTATTCCTATATGGCGGGGTAGGGTTAGGCAAGACCCACTTACTACACGCCATGGGTCATGAAATTATCAATCGTTATCCTGATTTTAAAGTTCACTACATATCTTCTGAAGAGTTTACTAATCAGCTAATAGGAGCGATACAGACTCGGAGTACTGCAAGATTCAGAGAGCGCTATCGCAGTGTTGATCTTTTACTGATAGACGATATACAGTTTTTAGCTGGCAAAACAGGAATGCAGGAAGAGTTTTTTCACACTTTTAATGCGCTCTATGATTCTCATAAACAGATAGTAATCTCCAGCGACCGTTCACCCAAAGAGATTCCCGACTTAGAAGAACGGTTGGTTTCAAGATTCCATTGGGGGTTGGTTGTCGATGTACAGAAACCCGACTATGAGACTCGCATGGCAATCTTGAAGAAAAAAGCAGCACATGCAAAACTATTAATACCGGGAGATGTTCTCTCTTATATAGCAGAAAAAATTTCTTCAAATATTCGAGAATTAGAAGGTGCGTTGCTTAGAGTGGTGGCGCACTCTACTTTAATAGAAGAAAAAATTAATATTGCTTTGGCAAAAAAAGTGTTGCAAGACATGGTAGAGGAAGAGGAAAACAGAATATCAATCCCTTATATTCAAAACAAAGTTGCACAATTTTTTAATCTATCAATAGAGGACTTAAAAAGTAAATCTCGTAAAAAACAGGTTGCTCTGCCACGCCAGATAGCAATCTATTTTGCCAGAAAGTATACAGACTCATCTTTAAATGATATAGGTCAATTTTTCGGAGGTAGAGACCACACTACTATTATGCATGCAATACAAAAAATAGAGCAGGGTAAAGACCAGGCTTTAAAGAAAATTGTGGATAACCTTGAGAATAAACTAAATAGAAACCTGTAGATTGTCTGTGGATAACTTGTGGATATGTTGGTTGTTAATAAAAAAGATTGCTTTAAAGAACATTATACACTTTTAAATAACATTGAATTGTGAACAAAAAACAGGCTTGGCTTATAACTTTAAAGCGGTTATACACTTTTCCACAACAACTACTACAGACTACTGTTTTAAAAGAAAAACTACTAATACAAACATGTGTATAAAAAGGGGTGAGCTATGAAACTAAAAGTACTTAGAGAAGATATAACACAACACTTACAAGATGTTATAGCAGCAATACCATCAAGGTCAACATTGCCAATCTTATCTAATTTGTTATTAGAAGCAAAAGATAACAAACTTTTTATTACAGCTACAGATCTTGAGATATGTATTAGAAAAAAAATAGCAGTTGAGGTAATGCAACCCGGTAAGATCACAGCTTTAGGAAAAAAGTTTTGTGATATATTAAAAGAGATACCATCTGATGACGTATTAATAGAAGAGACAAAGAATTTTGGAGTTATATTAAGAGGTGAAAAATGTTATTTCAAACTTTTAGGTTTTTCACCACAGGAATATCCAGATATTCCAAAAGTAGAAGGAAAAAGTTTTAAAATAGATGCAAAAAAAATTGCTTCAATGATATCAAAAACTTATTTTGCTTGCTCTAAAGAAGAGACAAGATATGTTTTAAACGGTATCTTATTTGATTTTAACGAAGACTCTTTAAAGCTTGTAGCAAGCGATGGAAGAAGACTTGCTCTCTGTCGGGAAGATGTTAAAACAGGTTGGTCGGGCAAATATATAGTGCCTCAAAAAGCAGTGTTAGAATTATTAAAAATGAGCGAAAAAGCAGAAACAAACCTAACTATAAGTCTCTCTGAAAAAAACAACCAAATAGCATTCTCTCTACCCAACACGGAGCTAATTACACGTCTCATAGAAGGAGATTTTCCTAATTATGAGGAAGTGATACCTAAAGAGAGCAGCAATAGGTTAACATTAAAAACAAAAGATTTTTTTCAAGCAATTAAAAGAGCCAACCTTATGACAACCACTGAATCAGTTGCTATAAAACTAGAGGTTTATAAAGACAAGGTTGTGATATCAAAAATAACCCCCGAACTAGGAGAGGGGCGTGAAGAGCTGGATGCGGACTATAAAGGTGAAGAGATGGTGATAGGGTTTAACCCTCAATACTTATTAGATATCTTAAAAAATATTGATCAGAGCGAAATAGTATTTGAATTGAACGGGGTAGATAAACCTGGGATAATCAGGTTAGATGATACCAATCTCTATCTTGTTTTACCTATGCAGTTGATATGAGCGATGAGAAGAACCCTTTAGAGGAAGAACTAAAAAATATTTTAGAAAAGATTCAAAGTAAAACTATAGAGAGTGATAAAATAACCATGGCTTGGAATAAAATAGCTGAAAAATTTGTAGAGCATGCAAAGCCGGGTCTATTAAAAAACAAGGTGCTTTATATAGATGTTGACGATAGCGATTGGATGTATATCTGCTCTTTAAAAATAGGACAGATAAGAGAGGGTCTAAGGGATTTTTTTAAACAAGGAATTATAGGGGAGATAAAATTTAGAGTGGGAAAATGAAAAATAAAAAAGAGCCTAATAAAAAACAACAGAAAGAAACAAAAGAGACGAAACCTTTCAAAGATAAAGGCAAAATTGCGCAACAAGCAAGCGTTAAAAAGAAAGTAGTCCACGAAAAATATGATGCAACCAATATCCAGGTTTTAGAAGGTATTGAAGCTGTCAGGAAGAGGCCAGCTATGTATATTGGAGATACTTCTATACGAGGCTTACATCACCTTGTGTATGAAGTAGTTGATAATAGCATAGACGAAGCTATGGGCGGCTATTGCGATACCATTAAGGTTCGCATACAAACCGATGGTAGTGTGGCAGTTATCGACAATGGAAGAGGCATTCCTGTTGACCGACATAAAACAGAAAAAAAAGCTGCCGTAGAAGTTGTTTTAACTACTCTCCATGCCGGCGGTAAGTTTGATGCTAGGGTTTATAAGGTTTCAGGTGGCTTGCACGGTGTGGGTGTCTCTGTGGTTAATGGGTTGTCAGAGTGGTTGGAAGCAGAGATTAGAAGAGACGGCAAGGTCTACCACCAAAGGTATGAATATGGTAAGCCAGTTACAAAACTTACTACAATAGGCAATAGCAAAAAGACAGGGACAAAGATTACTTTTGCGCCTGATCCAGATATTTTCAAAGAGACCACAGAGTTTAAGTTCGACATTATCGCTAATAGATTAAGAGAGCTGGCCTTTCTCAATAAAGGTTTAAAAATAACACTAGAAGATGAGAGAATAGGCAAAGATGTAGAGTTTATGTTTAAAGGAGGGATAGTCAGCTTTATAGAGTATCTAGCCAAAAACAAAAGCGCCTTACATGGTAAGCCAGTATATTTGGAAACTAAAAAAGGAGCTCTTATTCTTGAAGTCGCGTTATTGTATCACGATGGTTATAACGAAAATATCTTTTCTTTTGTTAACAACATCAACACTATTGAGGGAGGAACTCATGTCTCGGGATTCCGCTCGGCTTTAACCAGGACTATCAACAGTTACATTAGAAATAAAGGAATGATTAAAGACGATGAGCCTCTACCTTCAGGTGAAGATGTTCGAGAAGGGTTGATTGCAGTAATGAGTGTTAAGATCCCCGACCCTCAATTTGAAGGCCAGACTAAGACGAAATTAGGCAATAGTGATATTCAAGGTATTGTAGAGTCTATGGTTAATGAGCATTTAGGTGGGTTTTTTGAAGAAAACCCTGCTACAGCAAAGAAGATTGTCTCTAAAGCAGTGCTTGCTTCTCGTGTGAGATCAGCTGCACGTAAGGCTAGAGATTTAGCACGGCGGAAAGGAGCATTGGATATAGCAGGAGGCTTACCTGGTAAGCTTGCAGATTGCTCTGAAAAAGATCCTGAACTTTGTGAGCTATATCTTGTGGAAGGAGATTCTGCTGGTGGTTCAGCTAGGCAGGCTCGGGATAGAAAGTTTCAAGCAATCTTACCCTTAAAAGGTAAGATTCTTAACGTAGAAAAAGCTCGCCTAGATAGGGTTTTAAAAAGCAATGAGATCCAAATTATTATCAGTGCTTTAGGTAGTGGCATTGAAGACGAATTCAAAATTGAAAAATTGCGTTACCATCGCATAATTCTTATGTGCGATGCAGATGTTGATGGTTCTCATATTAGAACCCTGCTTTTAACTTTTTTCTACAGGGAGATGCCTGTCTTACTTGAAAACGGACATATATATATTGCACAGCCACCGCTCTATAGGATCAAAAAAGGTCAGCGCGAAAAATACATTCAAACCGAAGACGAGATGGCTCAATTTGTTTTAGAGCTTGGCATGGAAGGGTCTACTTTAGAGCTGAAGAATAACAAGAAAATTTCTGGAAATAAGCTATTAGATCTTTTGCTTCTTCTTGTTGAGATTAGACGGATTACAAGGTTGATTAAAAAACGCGGTATTAGCATAAGAAACTATATTAGTCATTGGGATAAAAACAAGAAGACCCTACCTCTCTACAGAGTAAGCTTTAAAAAAGAGGAACAGTTTTTATCTACAGATGAAGATCTCAGTATATATATTGCTTCGCTGGAGAAAAAATTAAAGAAGGAGATTGAATTTGACATCGAGGAGAAAAATTTTTCTAATATAAGTGATTTAAAAATTATTGAAATCTGGGAAGAGATGGATCTTGCAAAACAACTAAAACAACTTGTTAAAATAGGATTTAATCCTGAGGATTATCTCAGGTCTATTTCCGACAACACTGAAGAACAAAAAAATAAAAATAGACCCCAAAATAAAGCACCTTTTGTTTTAAAAAACAGTGAGACAATAGAGCTCTTTTCTTTACAAGAGCTATTAGAGAACATAGAAAACCAGGGTAAACGAGGGCTACAGATACAGCGTTATAAAGGTTTGGGTGAGATGAACCCGATCCAACTTTGGGACACCACTATGGACCCTGAAACTAGGACTCTGGTGCAGGTATCTTTAGAGGATGCTGTTGAAGCAGATAATATTTTTACTACACTTATGGGTGATCAAGTAGAACCTCGAAGAAATTTTATCCAAGAACATGCTCATGAGATAAGATATTTAGATGTGTAGTTTTTAAAAACAAAGAAAGGGACTAAGATGTATGCTAGAGAACAGAACATAAAACATGTAGATATTAAAGATGAGATGAAAGCTTCTTATCTAAGTTACGCAATGAGCGTAATTGTAGGTAGAGCTTTGCCCGACGCAAAAGATGGCCTAAAGCCTGTTCATAGAAGAATATTATTTGCTATGAAGGAGCTGGGCTTAGAATCCAATAAGTCTTATAAAAAATCTGCCCGTATAGTTGGAGAGGTTTTAGGTAAGTATCATCCTCACGGTGATACGGCAGTATATGATGCTTTAGTGCGTATGGCGCAGAGTTTTTCGATGCGATATCCCCTAGTAGATGGTCAGGGTAATTTTGGTTCCGTAGATGGAGATTCAGCTGCGGCAATGCGCTATACTGAGGCTAGGCTTGCAGCAATATCAGGGGAGTTACTTGCCGATATCGATAAAAACACAGTAGATTTTAAGCCTAATTTTGATGAAAGCTTAAAAGAGCCTACGGTCTTACCTAGTAGAACCCCCAATCTTCTTGTCAATGGTTCTTCAGGTATTGCTGTTGGCATGGCAACAAATATACCTCCTCACAATTTAACAGAAGTTGTTAATGGAACAATTGCCTACATAGATAATCCTGATATTACAATAGCAGAATTGATGGAGCATATTCCCGGGCCTGATTTCCCGACAGGTGGAATATTATATGGCAGCGAAGGGCTAAGAAGTGCTTATAACCAGGGTAAGGGAATCATTAAGATTCGTGCTCGGGCTGGAGTAGAACAGCTAAAAGGCAATAGAGAGGCTATTATTGTTAAAGAGATACCTTACCAGGTGAATAAATCTAATCTCATAGAACAGATTGCAAATTTAGTTAAAGAAAAAAGAATAGATGGTATTTCAGACTTGAGAGATGAATCTGATAAAGAAGGTATTCGCATAATGATAGAACTTAAAAGAGACCAGCACTCCGAAGTTGTTCTAAACCAACTTTATAAGCACACTCAAATGGAAGTCTCTTTTGGTATTATTTTGCTTGCCCTTGTAAACAATAGACCACAGGTTCTGACTTTGAAACAGCTGATTGCAGAGTTTGTTCAGCACAGAAAAAAAGTTGTAATCAGAAGGACAAAATTTGATCTTGAAAAAGCAGAGAAACGAGCACATATAGTAGAGGGGCTCAAACTAGCTTTGGCAAACATTGATAAAGTTATAGCTTTAATTAAGCAGGCTAAAAATACACAAGATGCTAAAGAGAAACTAGTTAAAAATCTTAAGCTAACAGAGATGCAAGCCCAATCAATACTTGAGATGCAGCTTCAAAGGTTGACGCGTTTAGAGGTAGGCAAACTAGAAGCAGAATATTTAGAGCTTATAAAAAAGATAGAGTACCTACAAGGACTACTTAAGAGTGAAAAGAAGATTATGGAATTGATAAAAGAAGAACTTAAAGAGATACAAGATAAATATGGCGATGAAAGAATGAGCAATATTGTTCAAGCGGTTAAAGAGATTAAGGTTGAAGATTTAATTGCAGAAGAGGATATGGTTGTTACAATATCTAACCTGGGTTACATAAAAAGACAATCTATCTCTACATATAAGAGTCAGCGTCGTGGGGGCAAGGGTGTAATAGGAATGGATTTGAAAGAGGGTGATTTTGTTAATCAGCTTTTTATCGCCTCTACACACGACTACATGCTTTTCTTGACCAATAGCGGTAGGCTTTATTGGCTAAAAGTACATGAAATTCCTATTGCTAGTCACACGGCTCGAGGTAAAGCCGTTGTCAACATATTAAGCTTAAACGGAGAAGAGTCGGTGGCTGCTTTTATACCTGTTAAAGATTTTGATTCTAATCAGTTCCTCGTCTTAGCTACAGCTGCTGGTGTTGTTAAAAAGATGAAGCTGAGTGATTTTAAAAACCCGCGCAAGGGAGGAGTAAATGCTATCTCCTTAAGAAGTAAAGATGTTCTTATCTGTGCTAGGATTAGCGATGGAGAGGATAATGTCTTTTTGGCTACCAAGAACGGTAAATCTATATGTTTTAAAGAGAAGCAACTTAGGTCGATGGGCCGTAGCGCACAAGGGGTTAAAGGTATCAATCTAGCTAAAGGGGATCAGGTGGTTAGCATGTGCTGCGTTAAAGAAGAAGACAGTATTTTGACAGTTGCTGAAGCAGGGTTTGGTAAAAGGACAGCTGTT
>CAZVIC010000007.1:0-22585 GCA_964627735.1 uncultured Planctomycetia bacterium
TGTTTTACAGCAGATACAAAAGTTATAACAAAGAATGGATTGAAAAAGATAGAAGAATTAGCTATATATGATTTGGTGCTATCTTATAATTTAGAAACGAAGCAAATGGAATATAAATCAATTGACCTTACATGGAAGTATAGGAATAAAGAAATTTTCGAGATTATTGTACAAGGCGGTGCGTCTATAAAAGCAACATCTGAACATCCATTCTATACTATTAGCGGGAAAAAGAGCGCTGGTGAATTGATGATTGGAGATAGCCTTTTAACAAGCGCTAGTGAATATGTGAAAGTAATAGATATTAAAACATATAATAATGTTAAACCAATTATGACTTATAATTTAACAATAAGAGATAATCACAATTTTTTCATAGGAGAGAAAGGCATTTTAGTTGGAAATATTACTATTATACGGGATGCAGAAGGAGCTAATATAGGGGGCATAAAAAGATAAGAGCAGTATTTAGTAGCTACTTTTAGGTCGTAAAATGTCATTTGTTTTATTTAGAATTCGCAATATTATTTGTTAATTGTTTATTAAATAAATTTAAAGGGATAATAGTAGTTTCAATTTTTTCTGGGAAGCAACGAGGAAGTCGAGGGTTCAAATCCCTTCACCTCCATAATTTGTAATTGAATAATGGAAAAACACTATTTTTATAGCCCAGAATTAAAAAAAGAAGACAAAATTGTATCATTAATAGGGCAAGAATTTTATCATTTAGATAGAGTTCTTAGATTAGAGAAATCCGACTTAGTCTATCTTCTTAATGGTAAAGGCTTTGTTGCTCAAGGTGAGATTAAAAGCAAAACTAAGACTTCTGCTGAGATAACGATATTAAATAGCTCTTTTTTCGAGAAATCAAAAAAGACTATTTTATTACAGTCATTGATAAAAAAAGATGCAATGGATTTAGTTATTGAAAAGGCGCAGGAACTAGGTGTTTCAGTTTTACAACCAGTTGTAGCCTCAAGATCTGTTGTTAGAATAAAAGATGATAAGAAGAGTCAGAGTAAGCTAGAGCGTTGGAAGAAATTAGCCGTTGAAGCTATGAAGCAATCAGGAAACCCTTATTTAATGGATGTTTTAAAGCCTGGAAATTTTGAGGATGTTTTAAGTAAATTAAATAAGGAAAAATTTAAATTTATTTTAAATAAGGATGGTCAAGAACTAAGAATGATAATAGATTCTAATTTAAGTGATATCTTTCTTTTAGTAGGGCCTGAAGGTGATTTTACTGAAGAAGAGTATAGAGAAGCAGATTTTAATGGATTTAGATCTATTAGTCTTGGTGAGAGCCGTCTTAAATCTGAGACGGCAGCAATATCTGCAATATCAATCTTTAAATGTCTGATAAGCTAATCTGTAGATGTATAATTTTTATTTAAAAACATTTGGTTGTAAGTTAAATCAATATGAGTCTCAGCTGATAAGAGAAAACCTTGTTTTTAATGGTTGGTTTGAAGTTGAGAGCATAGAGCAGGCTGATTATGTTTTAATCAATAGTTGTTGTGTTACTCATAATGCCGTAAAAGAACTTAAGAAATTTATTTGCTCCATAAAGCGTAAAAATCCTACTATTAAAGTGGCTGCATTGGGTTGTTTAGTTCAAATCTATCCTCAAGAACTTCAAGATTTAGGATGCGATCTTTTATCTAACAACAAGGAGAAGTTTGATCTATCAGGTAGTTTAAATAGAGCTAAGGAACATATAGAAGGATTTAAAGGACATACCAGAGCGTTTGTGAAAGTACAGGATGGTTGTAATAATAGATGTTCATATTGTTGCGTTTGGATGGCTAGGGGTCCTTCTTACTCAAGAGATAAAAGTCAAATTTTAGATGAGGTAAAAACTTTATTAAAAGCAGGCTATAAGGAGATAGTCCTTACCGGCTGTTGTTTGGGAGATTTTGGTAAAGATATAGATTCCTCGCTTTCGGAATTGTTGGGCGAAATAGAGAGCATAGATTTTGATTTTAGAATAAGATTAAGCTCTATTGAACCTCAGGATGTAAGTGAGAAATTAATAAAGACCATAACCAAATCTAGTAAGATTGTGCCTCATTTGCATATTCCTCTTCAAAGTGGTTCAGATACGATTTTAAGATTAATGGCTAGAAAATATGATAGGGAATATTTTAGAGGGCTAGTATTAAAGCTTAAGGGTTTGAATAATTTTCAATTTTCAACTGATATCATAGTTGGTTTTCCAGGAGAGAGCGAAAAAGATTTTAAAGACACCATAGAATTATTAAAAGAGCTTATTCCTGTTAGGGTGCATATTTTTCCCTATAGCCCTAGACCTAAGACTGCGGCTTTTGAGTTAGATAACAAGATAACTAAAGATCTTTTAGTTAGAAGACGAAAAGAAGCTCTATCAGTGGCTCAAGATTTAATATTGAATAACTTAAAAAATCAAATAGGTAAGAGATTTCAGGTGCTCGTAGAGAGAAAGATAGGCGATTTTTGGGTGGGATATAGTGAAAATTATATAAAGATTAAATTTAAAGGAGATGGAAATCTTAAAAATAGATTACTTTTAGTTGAGGCTATAGGTTTAGATTTAAACAAAGATACTCTTTTGGCTGTTTTATCACATTAATTTGACTTAATTCTAATTAGCTGTTATATTTCAAAAAATGGAAGATAGAGAATATTTAATAGCTTTAAATATGGTTGAAGGTTTAGGTTCAATCAGGATAACTAGATTATTAGATTACTTTAGTAATATAAGAGATATTTTTGAATCTAGTGAAAATCAATTGCGAAGCGTGGCTGGCATTGGCAAAGAGATCTCTTTAAGAATAAGAGGTTTTAATAACAATCTCTTAAAAGAAGAGCTGGAATTATGTAAAAGAAATAATATCGAGATTATATCTATATTGGATGAAGATTATCCAAAAGATCTAAAAAATATACCTGATGCGCCTGTTATCCTTTATATCAAGGGTGGATTGAATAATTCGAGTCTAAATATTGCAGTAATAGGTTCAAGAAAAGCAAGTTCTTATGGCCTATCAACGGCAAAGAGAATTTCTAGCCAATTAGCCTCTTTAGGTGTGACTGTAATATCAGGCATGGCAAGAGGAATAGATAGTGCTGCCCATGAAGGGGCGCTTGAGGTGAGTGGGCAGACAGTTGCTGTCTTAGGTTCAGGACTATTAAATATCTATCCTCCTGAAAACATTAAACTTGCAAAACAGATATCTCAAAATGGTGCAGTGATATCAGAGTTCTCTTTAAGGACCCCACCTTTACGTGAGAACTTCCCACGTAGGAATAGAATTGTTTCAGGTTTAAGCAGGGGTGTTGTAGTGGTTGAGGCAGCTCAGCGTTCAGGAGCTTTAATTACAGCAGATCTTGCTCTTGATCAGGGTAGAGATGTATTTGCTGTCCCTGGTGAGGTTGATTCTCCAACTTCTTATGGAACAAACTACCTTATAAAACAGGGGGCCAAGCTTATTGATTCAGCAGAAGACGTATTAGAAGAGTACAAATAGGGAATAGGTAGTATTGTAGTTGAACTATTAAAAAGTGTATATTGGTCGTAATAGATTGGAATAGATTATTGCGTAGTTTAGAGATTAAGGGTATTATTAAGGTCAACTTAGAAAGGTAATATATAATAAAATGAAAAAAACAAGCTTAGTTATTGTAGAATCACCGGCTAAAGCAAGGACTATTCAGAAATATCTGGGGGATAAGTTTCTTGTGCGGTCTTGCATGGGGCACGTTAGAGATTTGCCTAAGAGTAAGATGGGTATTGACTTAGAGAATGGCTTTCAACCTAACTACGTAGTTATATCTCAAAAAAGAAAAGTGGTTAATGGGTTAAAGAAGGATGTTAAAGGTAAGGATAATCTCTACCTTGCTTCTGACCATGATAGAGAAGGAGAGGCTATCAGCTGGCATCTTAACCATCTATTGTCTGAAGGTAAGAATACATATCGGGTTGTATTTCATGAAATTACAAAAGAGGCAATAAAAGCTGCCTTCGATAATCCTAAGGAGATAGATTTAGGTAAAGTAGATTCCCAGCAGGCTAGGCGCATATTAGATAGAATTGTGGGTTACAACTTAAGTCCGCTTCTTTGGAAAAAGGTTGGTAAAGGTCTAAGTGCGGGAAGAGTCCAGTCTGTCACTTTACGTCTTATTGCTGAACGTGAAAAGGAGATTAAGAGTTTTGCTCCTCAAGAGTATTGGGAATTAGAGGTTAATTTAAAAAAATATGATAGTGAAGACAATTTTAAAGCCAAGCTTATTAAAATTAATGGCGAGAAGCTTGATTTAAAAAATAAAGATGTTGCAGGTAAGATATTTAATGATTTAAAAGAAACTGATTTTATAGTAAAAAACATAAAAGATACTGAGAAAAAACAGAACCCCTCGGCTCCGTTTACAACAAGTACTCTGCAGCAGGAGGCATTCAATAAATTAAAGTTTTCTGCCAATAAAACAATGTTTCTCTCCCAACAACTATATGAAGGTATAAATGTAGGTGAAGAGGGCCCTGTTGGTCTAATAACATATATGCGTACCGATTCATTTAATATTGCAGATAGTTTTATATCTAAGGTTAGAGAGTATGTCCCTAAGAATTTTGGCAGTGATTATTTACCTGATAAACCTAACAAGTATAAGAAGAAAGGTCGTTCTCAAGCAGCCCATGAAGCAATAAGGCCGACATCTGTTGATAGGTCCCCAAATGAGGTCTCTAAATACTTAACCCATGATCAATTACAATTATATGATTTGATCTGGAAGAGAACTCTTGCGTCTCAGATGAATCCAGCTAGATATATGGCTAGGTCAGTAGATATAGCAGCAGAATACTGTATATTCAGAGCAAATGGAAGAAAACTCATCTTTGATGGGTATACTGTTCTATATTCAAAAGACGAGCCTAACATATTGCCTGAGCTGGAAGAGAATGAGAAACTTGAGTTAGTTGAGCTTGTTCCTTCACAACATTTTACAAAACCACCTCCAAGATATACTGAAGCTTCTTTGGTGAAAATAATGGAAGAAAAAGGTATTGGGAGGCCTTCTACCTATGCGCCTACTATTCAGATATTAGCTGTTAGAGACTATATTCATAAGAACGCTGGTCAGTTAGTTCCTACAGAACTTGGAATGATTGTAATAGAACTTTTGATAAGTCACTTTCCTAAAATACTAGATGTTGGCTTTACAGCACGCGTAGAGGAGGATTTAGATAAGATTGAAGAGGGTGAGGTCCAATGGAATAGTGTAGTAGCTGAATTTTATCAACCGTTTTTAGAGCAATTAAAAGAAGCTCAAGATAAGATGCGCAGCGTAAAAGAAGAAGTGATTCAAACAGATGAAGTCTGTGCCATCTGTGGTAAGCCTATGGTTGTTAAGTGGGGAAGAAATGGGCGTTTTTTAGGTTGCTCTGGTTATCCGGAATGTAAGAATTCAAAAGCCATTACAACTGGAGTAAAATGTCCCCAAGAGGGATGTGACGGTGAGCTTGTCAAAAAAAAGAGCGGTAAAGGCAGACTATTTTACGGTTGCAACAATTATCCGAATTGTACATTTACTAGCAGTAGGTTGCCAGAAGACTCTTAAAATCGCTATCTTTTGATAGGTGAAAAAAATAGATGACGGAAGAAGAAAAATTTTTAAAATATTTGAGAATAGAGAGAGAATTCTCTTTTTACACTTTAAAGAGTTATACAGAAGATCTAGGTATATTTAATCAGTTTTTAAACGATAGAAATCCTAAAGAAGCAACCTATCTTGATATTAGAAGATTTATAGCTTATTTAAGGACCAGAGGCGATTCAAAGAGGACTATTTCAAGAAGACTTTCATGCCTCAGGAGTTTTTTTAAGTTCCTTATTCGGGAAGGAAACATAAAGAAAAATCCTATGCTTGCAATAAGTGGGCTTAAACTTGATAAGCCTCTACCTAAATTTTTATCTTATAAGGATGTTGGCTGTCTCTTAGATGGAATAGAGAAGGGTGATTACGTAACAATAAGAGATGCGGCAATATTAGAAACAGTCTATTCAACTGGCATAAGAGTTAGTGAATTAGTCAATCTCAATACCGCAGATATTGATTTTATATCTGGAGTATTAAAAGTTTATGGGAAAGGCAAGAAAGAGCGTATTCTTCCTGTGGGGACAAAAGCATTGAAAGCTATTAAGTTATATTTAGACAAGAGAAACTCTTTAGGATCTGGTTCTAAAAGCGCTCTTTTTTTAAATAAGAGAGGGGGGAGAATTACAGAGAGGAGTATCGGGAGAATTATTAAAAAATATGCTTTAAAGGCTGGAATCAATGCGGATATATCGCCTCATACTTTACGTCATACTTTTGCTACTCATCTTTTAGATAGAGGTGCTGATCTTAGGAGTGTCCAAGAGCTTCTTGGCCATGCTAGTCTATCGACAACTCAAATATATACTCACTTAACATTAGAAGGATTAAAAAGAGTCTATGAAAAAAGCCATCCCAGGGCTTAGCTTTAAGCTGACCTTAGATATTTTGTATTTTATATTCCTTCCATCTGTTTTGGCAATCTATATTATAAAAGGCAAGTATCATTATGGGTGGCTGGAGCGAGTTTTGTTAGGTGGCTGGAGAAGGATAATTAAAGAGAAGAATAGATTGATTTGGATACATGCAGTAAGTTTAGGCGAAGCAAGAGAGGCCATGCTCCTATATCGCAAGCTAAAAGAGAAGAGGCCAGATTATAAGTATCTTTTAACGACAATAACAGAAGTTGGCCAGAAGTTTATAAGGCAGCATATAGATAAAGAAGATTACAGTGCCTATCTTCCTCTAGATTTTTCTTTTTTAATTCGTTATGTTCTTAGCTATCTTAAAATAGAATTGGCATTAATATTAGAAACAGAACTTTGGCCTAATTTTATAATAGGCTTAAAAGAGCATAATGTTCCTGTAGGTTTAATTAATGCTAGAATATCAAACAAATCCTTTCCTCGTTACAGGTTAATTAAGACTCAGATTGGAAAGATACTGGATCAGCTGGATTTTATATCTAGCAGTGGTGATATGACAACTTTAAGGTTAGATTCTTTGAGTTTTAAAAATAGAGATTATATTTTTGAAGGCAATATAAAATTTGATTTAAATGTACCTTTAATTAAAAAAGATTCTCGGATAGAAGATTTGAGTCTTATTTTAAATCAAAACAACCGTAAACTTTTTATTGCTGGGAGCACGCATGGAGAAGAGAGCATATTTTTATCCCAGTGTTTCTTGAAGCTCAAGAACATCTATCCAGATTGGGATTTTTAAATAGCTCCTAGACAGCCAAGAGAACTAGAGAATTTAAAAAGTTTTTTAAGAGAAGGTGGTTATAAATGGACTCTCTTTTCTTCTGGATTTCAGGTAAATTCTGAACAGGATATATATATAATGGATGAGGTTGGCTATCTACCTGCTCTATATAGTCTATCCGAAGCTGTATTTATTGGAGGAAGCCTTTCTCCATATGGTGGACATAACATTATTGAGCCAGCTGTTTTTAAAAAACCAATTATTATAGGCCCCTATTATTATAATTTTAAAGAGATTGTGGGTGAGTTCTTAAAAGAAGAGGCGATATTAGTGGTTGAAAAAGATAATTTGGTATCTTCTCTAGAGAAGATATTTTCTCAACAGAGCTTAAGAGAGTTATATGGGCAGAGAGCTCTTAGAGTTGTAGAGAAGAATAGAGGCGGTTTAAAAAAAGTGATAGACTTTGTTTGTTTAAAATATATATGAAAGTAGCATGTAAAAAAAAGTATCTAGAAATAATATTTTCTAACAATAGAAGATATTTTATTCTATTCTTTCTATTGAGAGTTGCCTCTTTTTTATATAGCATCACTGTTTCAATCTTAAGATATAGGAGAAGTAAGCACAGATATAAGTCTAAAAAACCTGTTATATCTATTGGAAATATGACCTGGGGTGGAACTGGTAAGACTCCACTTGCAATAGAGCTTGGAAATTACATAAAATCTAAAGGATTTAAATTAGGGGTTATTCATCACGGCGGAGTAGTTGGAGACGAGATAACTCTTTTAAAGCAAAGTATTCCTGGAGCTAGAGTTATCCAGGGCACTTCAAAATTAGCTGCATTGATAGAATTAGAGAGAGATAGTGAGGTAGATATTATTCTTATAGACGATGGATACCAAAATTGGAATATAGTAAGAGATTTAGATATTCTCTGCATTAACTTCAAGAATGCTTTTGGTAATGGATTTTTGATTCCAAGGGGCAGCTTAAGAGAGAAATGTCCTGCAGTTAACAGGGCAGATATTATAATGATCAATAAAACAGATAGTAAAGAAGAGTTTGCTTACACTTCAGATATTAAAAAATATAATTCTCATGGTCCTATGATTTTTACGAAATATAAAGTTAAAGAGCTATATGATGTTTTTAATCAAACCCAGCTTCAGATGCAAGATATCTCTGGAATTAAGGCTAGTTTCATTACTGCAGTTGCTGACCCTGAACATGTGAGGTTTACTCTTATAGAGATGGGGTTAAATATTAAGAATGGATTTATTTATCCAGATCATCATATTTTTACAAAAGAAGATTTAGTTTTAATAAAGAACAGTATTGCAAAAGATGTTAAGGCAGTATTTGTTACAGAGAAAGATTATGTGAAAATAAAAAATGATTTAGAATTTGTCAAAGATGTTTTTAGTGATAAACTTTTAATTTTGTTTAAAATAGGGTTAGAGTACTTAAATAATGAAGAAACGCTTTTTAGAAGACTTGATATTTTACTGGATAGCCTTAGCAGTTAAAGGTTTTTTCAGCCTCTTCCCTTATCGGACAGGGGTTGGATTTGGGGCTGGAGTCATATACTTGCTGTCGTTTTTTTATGGACGTAGGTTTGATGTTGCATATTTGAATCTAAAATCTGCTTTTCCACATAAAGATCCTGCTGAAATAAGGTGGTTAATTAGGCGCTCCATATTGAACCTTGGACTATCCTTGATGGAGTTTATTCTGTCGACCAAATTGAATAAGGAAAAATTGAGCAGCCTAATAGATTTTAGAGGCATAGAGAATCTAAATAAAGAGCTTGGCACAGGCAAGGGTGTTATATTGCTTGCAGCACATTATAATAGCTGGGAAATACTGCCCTTTTTAAGCGCTATTCTAGGATGCAGTTGTCATGTTATTGCAAGAGAACAAAAATATACTCGACTTAATACGCTTCTTAACAGATATCGTAGTAGGTGGGGCTCTGTAGTTGTCGAAAAAGGATTTAGTCTTAAAGCAATATTTAGAGCTTTAAGAAGAGCTGAGTCTATAGGAATTTTAGCTGATCAAAGTGCTGGCAAGAAGGGGATTCAAGTTAAGCTTTTAGATAGGTATGCATCTACTAATCCAGGTTTTATTTCCATCGCAAGGTCAACAGGCGCTGTTGTTATACCACTTTTTTTAAGGAGAAAGAGTCTATTTAGACATGATATGGATATCTATCCTAGCTTAGATCTTAATAGACCTGATAGAGAGATACTTTCTGATTACAATGTAATTTTAGAGTCTTATATTAAAAGGAATCCAGAGCAATGGCTTTGGTTCCATAAGAAGTGGAAATATTCTTTAAATAAAAAAATATTAATTCTATCTGATTCTAAGCCCGGTCATTTTAAGCAATCTCGTATGGTTGCAGAAGAACTTAAAAAGATACTAGAAAAAAGAAATGTTCTCGAGTGGAAGATGAATGAGCCAGGACTAGTATCTATATCTGAAGTAACTGTAAATTGGAAAAATAGTTTCTCAAAAAAAATTCTATATGCTTTAGGTCTATTTGCTTCATCTAAAATGCAGAGTAGGTTAGCATTTTTAAAGTTTTTCTTGTCACCTGAAAGCTACAGAACACTTATAAAGGATAAGTATGATTATGTAATAAGTGCTGGCTCGTCAATGGTAGTTCTGAATATACTTCTTAGCATAGAGAACAGGGCTTTTAATATTCATATTTTGAATCCTGGAATCTATAAAGATAAATTTAAATTATCTTTTATTCCAGAACATGACAAAGTAGAGGGAAAGAATGTTTTCTACTATAAAGGTGCATTGGCTGAAAAAAGAAAAGATGGAATAGATCCTGTGAATGGGTATTTAGAGGGATTAAATTTAGATTCCGATGCTTTTAAAATAGCTGTTCTTGTAGGTGGTAATTTAAAAAATTCCAATCTTTATATTGATGGTATTAAAAAACTCTTTTTCTATCTTGATTCTTTGAGCAAAAAAGATGAAATCAATCTCTTAGTAACTACCTCAAGGAGAACGCCACGAAAATTAGAATTATTTTTAAAAGATTTCCTTTCTTCTAAAAGTTATCTTAAAAATTTAGTTATAGCAAATGAACATAATCCTTCTGGGGCATATAATACTATACTTGATAGTGCTGATTTAGTCTTTGTTAGCGCAGATAGTATGTCGATGATTGCAGAAGCCTTAAGTTTTGCAAAAAATGTAACTGTTTTTAAGACTGGAAATATCAAAGATAAGAATGAGCGTTTTATTCAAGGTCTTGAGAGAGAAGATTTTATTAGTGTTTTAGAGCCGCAAAATTTAGGTTCTCTTGATATAAGATCGTTAAAGCTTAAAGAAACTAAAATTTTGGATAATAGGGCTAAGGTAGCTAGTATTTTAGAGAGAACTTTATGAGAGTATTACAGATCTTACCAGAATTAAATCTTGGAGGAGTTGAGAAAGGTACAGTTGAACTGGCTAAACACCTTGCTCTTAATGGCCATTATCCTATAGTTATTTCTAATGGGGGTAAATTAGAGAGAGAGTTACAAGAATTTGGCGTTAAACATTATAAGTTGCCTGTGCATAAAAAATCTCTTAGCACTCTATTGCTTTTGCCTAAATTAGTCAGAATTTTCAATAAAGAACAGGTGGATATTATTCATGCAAGATCACGTGTGCCAGCATTAGTTGCTTACCTTGCTTTTAAAAGATATTTTGCTGGAGTTAATCTGACACGGCTCTTAACTCAAGTCCCATCTTTTATAACAACTGCACATGGTTATTACAGCAAGCATGCCTTCAGTCGCATAATGGCGAAAGGCAAGATTGTTATATCTCCAAGCAGGGTGATAGCCAAGCATATGATAGAAAATTTCAATGTTCCTATGGAAAGAATAAGATTGATACCTAGAGGAGTTAATCTTTCCGACTATAGTTTTGTTCTTCCAACTGATAAAGATTGGCAACATCCGGTTTTTGCTATAATAGCGAGACTCTCTCCTATAAAAGGACATCTAGAATTTATCAAAGCTTTTAGAGAAGTCTTGCATTTTAAGCCTTTTGCGAAGGCCTGGATTATTGGTGCTCCTTCGCCAGGTAAAGATGGGTATTTAAAAGAACTAGAGCTTCTGGTCAAAAGATTTGGACTTGAAAATGCAGTTGATTTTCTAGGCATAAGGCACGATATTCCAGACTTACTTAAGAAGATAAACGTAGTAGTCCAACCATCCAGAATACCAGAATCTTTTGGTCGGGTCATAATAGAGGCCCAAGCAGCCGGAGTTCCAGTAGTTGCAAGTTCTCTTGGAGGTTACAGAGAAATTATAGAAGAGAATAAAACTGGATTTCTCATTCCATCTCGAGATCCGAAATCGCTTGCAAAGTGTTTGATAAAAATAGTTAAAGATCCTCATGCTTGTGATGAAATGGCCAGGTTAGCCCGGGATAAAGTAGAGAGTAGATATAGCTTAGAGAAGGTAAATAGAGATATTGTTAATGTTTATAGAGAGGCTGGTAAGAAACTGGTTATATTGATTATAAAGTTCGGGGCTTTAGGGGATGTAATACTTTCGATACCAGGGATTAAAGCTATACGTCGTAAGTTTCCAGAAGCAAAGCTTTATCTTTTGACTACAGCGGCTGTGGCGGATATTTTTAAAGATTGTCCTTATATAGATAAAATTTTGATATACCCTAGCACGCACTTTAAATACTGTGGCTTGATTCGTTGCGTCAAAAATATCAGAAAAATAAATCCGGATATCTCTATCGATTTACAACACAATAAACTTTCTCGACTTGTTGCATTTTTTTCAAGCATATATCAAAGGTATGGTTTTGCTAATTCTAAATTATCTTTCTTGCTCAATAAAGCACAGAGATTACCCAAGGTCTCTCTTCTCCCCGTTGAGCATCAAGGACATCTCTTATCTAAGCTTGGAATAAGAGATCTAGATAAAGAGCTAGAACTCTGGGTTGATAAAGACGCTTTAGATAATATAGATAATTTTTTAAGAGCACATTGGATAAGCAAGAAGCAGCCTTTAGTTGCGATAAATATTGCAGCTAGCAATAGATGGTCTTCTAAAAGATGGCCCCTTGGTAAAGTAATTACTTTAATTGATGAACTTGGTTCTCATAATATAAGATTTGTAATAACGGGATCTGCTTCAGATAAAGAGGCAGCGTTACAAATCATGAAAAACTGTAAGAACAAACCTATTGATGCAGTCGGTAAAACAGAATTGCTTCCCTTGATAGCGTTAATAAAAAGATGCAGCCTCCTTCTTACCTCCGATAGTGCACCTCTACATATTGCCGCTGCTGTTAAAACTCCAGTTCTTGGTCTTTTTGGGCCTACTGATCCTCGCAAGCACTTACCTTCAGGTGAGGATGTTCATTTTATTTGGAATAAAGATTTTTGCACGCCTTGCTATCGGCCTAAATGTCATCGCAAGTTGACTTGCATGCAATCTATTACTACTCAGGAAGTAATAGATAGGATTCTAAAGATTTTAGGACAAGACAATTAATTTGTTTTGTTTAAAATATCAGACTGTTTAACTACTTGCATTACTCTTTCGGGGCTGATGGAGTCGATACATCTGTAGTCAGTACAATTAAAGTTATGACAGGGTAGATTACAATCTGCGCGTCTCTCCCCTTCAAGTATTTGGTATCTGCCACTTAAAGGTCCAGTTAGCCTTGGATCTGTAGCTCCGTATAGTCCGATACAGAAAGGAATCTTATATTGTTTAATTCCTAAGAGAGGTTTTAAGGCGCATCCAATATGGAGAGGGCCTGAATCTCCGGATATTAGAATATCCGAAAATAGAAG
Source organism: uncultured Planctomycetia bacterium (assembly GCA_964627735.1). Classification (GTDB taxonomy): domain Bacteria; phylum Omnitrophota; class Gorgyraeia; order Kaelpiales; family Kaelpiaceae; genus Kaelpia. The sequence continues at coordinate 13,115 of CAZVIC010000007.1, forward strand.
GACTCCTCCCAATGTTCCTAGTGTTGTCATTCCTGTAAGATTGATAATATTATTTTGATTAGATGGAAAGGCTTGTTTGATTTTAGAGGTTAAAGGTATTTCTTTTTTATTGCCTATAAGAACGATTTTTATTTGAGGACTATAGTTAAAAATAAGCTGGATAAACTCGATGTAGTTTTTTATTGGCCATTGCTTGGGTGTCCAGTTAGCTCCGGGATGTAGGGCAATTATTTTATCATTAAATGGGATAATACCCTTTGCCTCAAGAAGAACAGTAGCCTCCTTGAATTCTTCAGGAGTTACATAGAAGTTATACTCTGAGCCAGATTCTTTATATCCCAGAGCTTGTGCCAAATTTAAAAAATATTGGGCTTTATGTAAGCCATCTTTTTCTATAGCTGCAATTTTATCTGTTAAAAAAAGGGCTGTTTTTTTTCTACGGTATCCTGCTCGTTCTGGTATTCCAGAGGAGACGGACAGTAATAATTTAGTTAACGATCTATGTAAAAAGATTGCTTTTTGAAATTTACTTTTACGGAGGTAGCGTATTGTTTCTATTTTTGCATTCAATCCTTTGTGGCTACTATTTTCATCAAACTCTATTATCTCTTCTATCAGTGGGTTATGTTCCAGTATTCTCTTGCATCTGCCAGGAAGCATAGTTGCTAGATATACTTGTTTTTCTCCTCCATACTTGATTGCTCTTAAAGCAGGTATAGAGAATAGAGCATCTCCTAACCAATTAGAGTTAACTACTAATATTTTATCCATTCTATTTCTTAAGAAGTTCTTTATATGCGCCTAAAGTAGCTTCAACCATCTTTTCTATACTGTAGTCTGCTGCTCTCTGTTTTGCTTTTTCACCCAATAGTTCCCGTTTTTTACTATCATAATAGAGCATCCCTACTGCTTCTGTAAATTTTAGTATATCTGAAGGTGAGATTAAAATTCCACAGTCACCGTTGTTTAAAATTTGAGGTATCTGTGAGACTGAATTGGCAATTATCGCTATTTCTGCAGCCATAGCTTCTAAGAGCACTAAGCCGAAGGGCTCTTCTCTAGGGGTGAAGCAGAAGATATCCATGCAGCGAAGAGCTGGTCGAATATCTCTTACCCCCGAAGTAAATATTACATCACTCTGCAGCCCATATTTAGCTATCTTAGCTTCTAAATCATTCTTATATGATCCTTCTCCGACTAAAAGGAGTTTTAATTCTGGTATCTTTGGTTTTAATATATTTAAACCTTCAATTAATAATTCTTGTCCTTTTATCTTTTCTAATCTTGAGATATTACCAAGGATAAAACTTGTTTCAGGAAGTCCTAATTGCTCACGTGCTTGCTCTTTTGTTTTTAGGTATGATGAAAAATTTTCACAATCAACACCATTGTATATCGTGGTTATTTTTATGGCAGGGATCTTTAACCAGCTGGCTAGGCGATGAGCTGTCTCATCGCTTACCGCAATAGCTCTTCTTCCGATAAAAGGGAATAGTTTCCGGTTTAACTTGTTTTTATAGATTCCGTGTACGGTGCTTATTTGAGGTATGTGTAGTTTTTTAGATAACCAATAACCTAATACCGAAGCAGTCCGAGTATGGGTATGAATTAGGCTTAACTTCTCTTTTTTAAAATAACTTTTAAGTATTTTGTAACTCTTAAAAATTTCTGGACTCAATATGGATTTAGTCTTTAATGGAATAAATATATGTTTTGCTCCAGCTGTCTCCAAATCTTTAAGGAGCACACCTCCTATGCTGGCAATATATACAGATATACCTCTAGATGTTAACTGCGAGGTTAAATCTAATATATGGCGTGGTATCCCTCCTAAATTGAGGTGTTTGGTTATAATAAGTATTTTCATTTTTCTATTATAACTAAGGATCAGTTAAACTGGAAGTTTAAAGCCTCTGAAGGTATAATATTGAAACCATGGAGCGTTTAGAAGAAAAGTTTTTTCAAAGACCAGCTAAGAAAGTTGCTCTGGAACTATTAGGGCAATATTTAGTTAGGAAACATTCCGGTGTTAAATTAGTCGTGAAGATTGTAGAGGTAGAAGGATACGTAGGGCCTAAAGATAAGGCTTCTCATGCTTATGGGGGCAGGAGAACCAAGAGGAATAGTGTTATGTACCAAAGGGGTGGTGTATTCTATGTCTATAAAATATATGGACTCTATCATTGCTTAAACATTGTTACAGGCCTAAAAGATGATCCTCAGGCTGTTTTAATAAGAGCTGTTGAGCCGATAGAAGGGGTTGAACAATTACTGAAGAACAGAAATATAGGTACTGAAAAAAATCTTACTAATGGTCCGGGCAAGCTTACTCAGGCTATGGAAATAGATTTAAATTTTAATTCTCAGAGCGTAGAAAACAAAGAGCTGTATCTTTTAAAAAGAGAAAAAGTTAAAATAAATCAAATAGTAAAAGTACCAAGAATAAATATAGATTATGCAGAAGAGTGCAAAGATTTACCGCTAAGATTTTATTTAAAAGGAAACAAGTTTATATCTGCTAAATAGTATCTATTCCTAGGGGAGGATTATTTGTCTTATAGTAAAGACTTGGAAAAGTTACCACCTAAGTTTGTTGAAAAAATATCTAAGATTTTTTCTCCTTCTATTTTTCAACAGGTTGCTAGGACTCTTAATATTAAGCGTTTAAATACTTTTAGGGCGAATACAATTAAGATAGATCGATTAAAATTAATATCTGAGTTAAAAAAGTTAAATATTAAAACAAAGAATGTGATCTGGTACAGAGATGCTTTTATTTTACTTAAACCAGAGCTAAAGGAATTTGCTAAAACAGATCTTTATTTAGATGGTAGGGTATATGTCCAGAATCTATCTAGTATGTTACCGCCTCTCATCCTTAATCCTAATAGCTCTGACTATGTTTTGGATTTGACCGCAGCTCCCGGAAGCAAGACAACTCAGATAGCAGCTATGATGGGAAATAAGGGCAGGATTTTGGCTTTTGAAAAAAACCCAGTTAGGTTTGAAAAATTAGCGGCTAATTTGAGGTATCAGGGCGTAGTAAATACAGAATTAAAGAATGAAGATGCACTTGGTATCTGGAGAGAATACCCCGAGAGATTTGACAAGGTCCTTCTAGATGCTCCTTGCAGCGCAGAAGGCAGGTTTAATAGTTCAAAGGCTAAGACATATCGCTACTGGAATCAGATCAGAGTTAAACAGATGGCCAAAAAACAGAAAGGTCTTATAAGGTCTGCTTTTGAAACTCTAAAACCAGGAGGGTTGTTGCTTTATTCTACTTGTACTTTCTCTCCTGATGAGAATGAATCTATAATAAATTATTTGATTAGAAAATATCCCTCTTGTTGTAAGATTGAGCCTATCAATTTAAGGGTTAGGAATATTCTACCTGGGCTTAGCTCTTGGAATGGTGTTGATTTTGCCAAAGGTATTAAAAATTGCATTAGAATAGTTCCTAACGAACTTATGGAAGGGTTTTTCATTGCGCTTCTACGTAAAACCAAATCTTTACACTGATATTCTAGTTAGACAGAAGGTTCTGTAGTATTCTGCCAACACTTGCAGGTATAAGAGTATATTTAGGGTTTTCTGTAGTGCCAGTTATTTTGATTTTATGGAAAAACTCTTGGACTCCTAAGGACAGAATATCTCCTAGTTTACCAAAAGGAGAACTTGATTCCTCTTGCTGCTCTTCTTGTGGAAACTCTGTTACTACGGTAACGTCTAATGCGCCCTTGGTATTCATTGCTCCAGAGATTAAGAGATTGACGTAGTCTGAGATTAAAATAGATTCAGGACTTTGTAATGTTAGTTTTTGAAAGCTTAAACTGCCTTTACCTTGAGTAAAAGATATTTCACTCAATCCTGGTTTATTTATCAGGGAGGCTATTTGGGATAAAAATTTAAGTTTGCCTAAGTCCCCTTCCCTGAACTCCCATTTACAGATTCCGATTATAGAATCCAAATCTTTTAAATCACCTTTTATAGATGAATTAGAAAACAATAGTCCATTTCCAATATCTTTGCTTAAGAAAGGTTTGATCAGTTTTTCAATTTCATAATTTCTAATATATAGATCAAGTTTAAAAGGAATCTTATCTTTGATGGTAAAGTTGCCCATTGTCTGGATAGAGCTTGTTCTATCGCCTAAGTAAAAGTTCTCTATAACAATATCTCTGTCTTTCATTTTCAGATCCAAACTGCCAGATTGTGCAATTATGCTTTTATTGTAAGATATATCACTTAGCACCATATAAGTATTAGCGGTCAATCCTTTATTGTTAATATTATATTTTAGATTAAAGTTTTCTATCTTTATATTAGACTCTATTTTATTTAAGTTAGAATTTTCTGGTAGGGCTATATAGTCAAGTATCGCCGCAACGTTAGTCGAACCTTCGCCTGTTAATTGTAGATTCTGAGTTTCAATATCATAATGTCCATTTATGTTTAACATGGCTTTATTTTTACGGATATTAGTTCTAAAGTTAAATATATTCGAGATTTTTCTTATTTCTCCAACAGAGTTAAAAAGCTTACTTCCTATATTAAAATTGAGCGTAGGATGTAATTTTAAATCTGTAATCTTTGCTGTTCCTTGCCAAGCTGTATCATTATTTATGAATTTTAAATCTGTTATTTCTATTGTTTTTAAATCTGTCTCTGCGGTTAAGCTTCCTTTTTCTATAATAGTTTTATTTTGTTTGATATCTAATACAGCAATATTATCGACTGACATAGTTAAAGATGGGATGTTATCTTTTAGCATATAATCAGCATGAATTTCAGGTGAAGTTAGTTCAATGTTCTGTGAGTTTAATTTAAGGTTTGTTATATAAAGATTGGTCTCTAGGTCTATATTTTCTTTAGGAGTCGATTTCATAAATAGGTTGACCTTGCATAAGCCTTCTAAAGTTTTAATATAGTCTGATAATTTAATCTTGCCTATGCTTGAGGCAATATAAAGTAGTTTTTCAATAGGTTCTCCAGGTATCTCTAGCGATAATAGCAATTCTTTGGTTTTAATATCGTAGACAGAATCAAGAATATTAAAATGAAGTTGTTGTTCATCTAGCTGCAATATTCCCGAACCTGTTATTTCACCTTGCTTATCTATCAATGCTGTCAGATTTGGGTATATATTTAAGTCATATATAAAAAAGGTTTCTTTTTGATAGCCTATTTCTATCTTTGGGAATATTACTTTGAGCATAGCAATCTTTGGTCTGTCTATTTTAAATTTATAAGAGGTATTATTTGAGAGATATTGCTCTAAATCAGCGATTATGTTGGGCAAAAGTTGTTTTTGAACATAAAGATATCCAGACATGGCTATTATGAGAATAAGAATAGCAGTAAATATTAATATTTTTTTCATTGCAATTAATCTAGCGCAATCTATTGGTATCTGCAAGCATATTCATACTGGATTAAAACATCTTTTTCATATATAGCTTGAATTTTTGTTTTTTTTGATATATCTTTTAAATCTATAGATAAGGCCCTATCGTCTAGCTCGGTCTAGGATATCGGACTCTCATTCCGGCGACACGGGTTCAAATCCCGTTAGGGCCGTTTTAACATGTTGTTTGGATTAGGATAATTGTAAGGAGGAATAGAATGAGCTATGTATCGTCTTCGACTTTGCGTGACATCGAAGGTTATTATCAAGGCGAAAAGATATTAGAAAATAAATACGGTTTTTTTGCCGATAATGGCAGAGAGTATATATTAAAATCCCCCAAGACTCCTATGCCTTGGATGAATGTTATAGCAAACCCTGATTACGGTGCTGTTTTTTCTCAGACCGGATGCGGTTTTAGCTGGTGGGGTAACTCTCAGATTTCACGTTTAACAACTTGGGTTCAAGATCTAGTCAGAGATGAATGGGGAAAGTTCTTATATCTAAGAGATAATGAAGAGAATAATTTTTGGTCTCTTTTCTATAAGCCCTGTCAGGTAGAGTTTGATAAGTTTGAACTGCGCTACGGAATAGGCTATATTACATACCACGTTGAATATAAAGGAATAGAGAGTATTGTCACAATGTTTGTTCCCCAAGACTCTCCAATGGAGATCTGGAAAGTAAAGATTAAGAATATATCTGACAGATCAAGAAGTTTGAGTCTATTTAGTTATCTAGAGTGGTGTCTTGGTAATGGAACTGATACTCATAGAGAGTTCCAGAGAACATTTATTGAAACATCTTATGATGAAGAGTTAAATAGTATATTTGCAACGAAACGGAAAATTCCAGTTCCTGAATTCATATCGACAGGATTAAAGGAATTTACAGGGGATGGTTTCCATAGTGTCAATATTAAGCCTTCAGGTTATGAAGGTGATAAGAGGAACTTTTTTGGGCGCTATAATTCTTTTGCTAATCCTGAAAGTGTAGAGAAGGGAGAGCTTTCAAATAAAGTTGGTAAGTGGAATGATTCTATAGCCAGTTTGAAAGTAGATTTAGAGCTCAAGCCGGGCGAAGAGAGAGAAGTTGTTTTTCTAACCGGTTTTAATAAAGACGATAAGAAGACAAAAGATTTAATAAAGAGGTATTCTGATTTAGAGAATGTTAAACAAGAGTTTGATAGAACTGTTAATTTCTGGGAAGGATTCTTAACACCTCTTCAAGTAGAGACTCCGGATAAATCATTTGATGTTTTAACAAATTACTGGCTGCGTTATCAAGTAATTGCTGCACGCATTTGGGCTAGAACTGCTTATTATCAATGTAGCGGTGGTTATGGATTTAGAGATCAATTGCAAGACTCTTTAGCATTTTTGCCTCTCAAGCCGGAGCTTACTAGAAAACAGATTTTGCTTCATGCAAAACATCAGTTTAAAGATGGAGCTGTCTATCATTGGTGGCACCCTTTGCTTGAGGTTGGAGCTAAGACGGCGATGACAGATGATCTACTTTGGATGGCTTATCTTAGTTTCTTCTATATTAAAGAGACTGGAGACTACTCTATCTTAGATGAAGCTCAGCCATATGTGGATGATGATAAAGAAGAGACTCTATATGAACATTGTGTAAGAGCAATAGAATTAGTCTTATCACGCTTTTCAGATCGAGGTCTGCCTTTAATAGGTGAAGGGGACTGGAATGATGGAATGAGTTCTGTAGGATTAAAGTGGAAGGGAGAGAGCATCTGGCTAGGTCATTTTCTATATAAGATACTCCAGGATTTTGCCTTACTTTGTCAAAAAAGATCTGATACTGAAAGAGCAGAAAATTATTTAAAGAGAGCACAAGATTTAAAAAAAGCAATTAATGATTACGGTTGGGATGGAGAGTGGTTTATAAGAGCTACTAAAGATAGCGGTGAGATTATGGGTAGTAAGGATTGTGAAGAAGGTAAAATATTCCTCAACGCTCAGACCTGGGCCGTTATGCATGATACAACCGATGAAGATAGAAAGAAGAAGGCAATGGATAGTGTTGAAAAACATCTACTCTATGATTATGGTCCGGTACTCTTTCATCCTGCATATAAAAAACCAGATCCTATGATAGGCTACTTGTCTCGCTATGCTCCAGGAGTCAGGGAGAATGGTGGTGTTTATACGCATGCAGCCTGTTGGGCCATTATTGCAGAATGTGTACTCAAAAATGGAGATATGGCTTATGAGGTCTATTCTAGATTCTCTCCAGCAAAACGGGGCATGGATCCCGAGTTATACTTTGTAGAGCCTTATGTCACTTCAGGCAATATAGATGGTCCGGATTCAGAGAATTATGGACGTGGAGGTTGGACTTGGTACTCTGGAAGCGGTGCTTGGTTTTTCCATGCAAGTACAAATTGGATTCTTGGAATAAGAGCAGAAGTTGATGGGCTTTTGATAGACCCTTGTATTCCTTCTAGCTGGAGTGGTTTTAAAATGAAGAGAATTTTTAGGAATTCTACCTATAATATAGAAGTTGATAATTCAAGTGGAGTATCTTCTGGAGTAAAAGAAGTCTACCTTGATGGCGTAAAACAAGAATCTAATATTCTAAAACCTCTCTCAGATAATAAGGAGCATGAGGTAAGGGTTATTATGGGTTAAAGTTTGAGAGCAAAGAAAAAATTTATCCCTATCCTGGTTGTTCTATTAATTGGAATAGGGTTTTTAATTTATTCAAATAGTAAAGAAGAGGCTTTTTCAGTCGATACAACCAATAACCTTCCTTCTAAAGATGGTAGAGTCTTAGCAAAGGATTTTAGCTTTCGAGATTTGGACGGCTTAGAGTACAATCTTTCGGATTTTAAAGGTAAGATAATAATAATTAATTTTCGCACTATAAGTTGTAGTGCTTGTGATACCGAAGTTGATTTTTTAAAGACGTTCATCCCTTCCATAGATAGTTCTAAGATTAAATTTATACCACTTTTTTTGGGAGACAAAGAGCCTGTGATCAAAAGATATTTAGAAAAGAAAGGTGCAGATTTCCCAGCCTATTCTGATGATTATGGATTATCAGCTCTTAAATACGGAGTCTTTGGTTTACCCAACTCTTTTATTATCGATAAAGATTTTAGGGCTGTTGCTAAGATTCCTGGAGCTATAAACTGGAATCAATCTGAAATAATTGATTTCTTGCAGGCTTTAGTCAATGAGTGATATATCATTCATTATGGCTTTTTTAGGTGGAATGCTTTATTTCTTTTCACCATGTATCTTACCGCTCATTCCTTCTTTCCTCTCTTTTATAAGCGGTATCTCTTTTAGCGAGATCAGAGAAAATCCCAGTCGTTTACGTAAGAAGATGGTTGGATATACTCTCTTGTTCTTGTTAGGTTTCTCCTGTGTATTTATATCTCTAGGTCTTGGAGCTTCTTTGTTGGGTGATTTTATATTTAGATTAAAGTTCCCTGTTCAGAAGATAGGTGGAATAGTAATGATTTTAATAGGGCTCTACTTTTTGTTCTATAGCAAATTCAATTTTCTGCCTACATCAAATTTTTCATTACGGAAAAAACCTGCTGGAATAGCAGGAACAATATTTGTTGGAATAATATTTGCCTTTAGTTTTACTGCTTGTTCTACTCCTTATTTGGCTGCCGTTTTGACGGTTGCAGGTATAAAAGCCAATCTATTTAGGGGGTTTCTATTATTACTCTTTTTCTCTCTAGGTCTCTCCCTGCCTTTTTTGCTCTCTGCTTTATCGCTATCATGGTTTCTTGCTCTATTTAGCAAGATCAAGAAGCGTCTAAGAATAGTCGAGATAGTGGCTGGCTCTATGCTTATTCTCTTTGGCATCTATATTCTTAGCGGTAAAGTCTAATCTCCTATTGCAATAGATCAACCTATGATAATCTGTTTTTATAAAAAGTTTTCTACAAATTTGACAAAGTATTTATTATGTGCGATAAATAAGTCAAGGGTTTGGCCATTGGTGGGGGGGGACTAAAAAATAGACCAGATTTTAGATCTGGTTTTTATTTTGCCAGAGGGGGGACTTGAACCCCCACCCCCTTACGGAGA
>CAZVIC010000008.1:0-22401 GCA_964627735.1 uncultured Planctomycetia bacterium
CAGCGTCAGCATCTGTTGATATAATAATCTCTTTTATAATAGGGTTAGATTGCACATAATTAAAAAGCTCATTCAATTTTATATCTTCAATTCCTACACCATCTAAGGGTGAAAGCGCCCCCAAAAGAACAAAATATTTGCCTTTGAAACATCCAGCTCTCTCAATGGCCATCAAATCTTTTGACTCTTCAACAACGCAAAGAATAGAGTTATCCCTGCTTCCGTTTTTACAGATATTGCAAAGCTTATTCTCAGCAAGATTATTGCACTGCTTGCAATTAGACACCTTCTCTTTAAGATACCTCATAGAATTAGCCAAATCCTCCACTTCATCAACTTTCATATCCAATATATGAAAAGCATATCGTTCTGCAGTCTTCCTACCCACCCCAGGAAACTTAACAAATTTCTCAATCAAACTATCAATTAGCTCAAACTTCATTATTTCTAGGTATTACTTTAAGAATTTTGGCATTAAAAAGCTTGGAAATCTTTTTTATGTTTGGATTTTTTAGTACCTCTTGAATCTTCTTTTTATTATCAACGACAATTGCTTTATTGTAGATAAATTTCAATCTAATTTTTTTACCGGATTTCAATAAAATTGCATCTTCAATAATTTTTCTATTATCCTTTTCATCTATTAACTCACGCTGAAAATCAGAATCAATTTCAACCTCAACAACAAGATTGTCAGAATCAAAAGATTTAACTTTAGAATATTCAAGATAAGAAGCAAGATAGAGCCTGGTATCTTTTAATTCCTTAACCACTTCTTTCCAAAGCCCCTCAATCTCTTGAGAACTTAATGTTTTACTATTATCCCCTGATTTAGAATCAATATTCTTAAAGTTATTATCATTATAAGAAGAGGGTGTTTTAATTACTTTTTTTTTACCAGAAATATTTACCCGAGATTTAGAATCAATTGAAGACAATACCTGTTTTTCTTTTAAATCACCATCTAAAACTTGGTTAAAAACTATTTGATATTTGGACCTATCACAAATCTTTAAAAAACTTACTTCAACCAAAACTCTGGGCGATGAAGCAAATTTAGCTTTATTTTGAAGCTCGCTAAGCAATTCTAATATAAAAATTAACTCCTCTTTACTCAGCTGGCCGGATTGCATTCTAATTTTATCTAAGTCTAAAACCATAATCCCAGTTGTAAAATCAATAGAGTCTAAAATCTTACAATGGAGTACAGCTCTAAAATAAGAAAGCAAACTTTCAATAATGACAGGGATCTCTCTACCTTCAGAAAGCAATCTATCTAATATAGTAAAACTCTTATTAACTTCAGACTCTATTAAGCTCTGTGCTAAATTATATAAAACAGTAGTTTCAATAACTCCCAAAAAGTTTTTAACCGTTTCTATCTTAAGCTTCTCGCCTTTTGCGATACATATAAGCTGATCTAATAAAGACTCCCCATCACGCAAACTACCGCCAGAAGATCCTGCTATCATAAGAACAGTTTCAGGTTCAAAGCCTATCTGCTCTTGAGTCAATATGCTAATAAGCTTCTCTTTTATTGCAGCTACAGAGAACGGCTTAAAATCAAACCTCTGACAACGTGAAAGAATGGTAACTGGGACTTTGTTAGGTTGAGTCGTAGCAAAGATAAACTTAACATGCTCTGGTGGCTCTTCTAATGTCTTAAGAAGGGCATTGAAAGCAGCCTCTGTTAGCATATGGACTTCATCTATTATATATATCTTAAATCTGGATTGAGCTGGTTTCAGCTTAACATTTTCACGCAAATCACGAATCTGGTCTATCCCCCTATTAGAAGCTCCATCGACTTCTAAAACATCAAGGCTACTGCCCTCTTTTATCTGAAGACAATTACTACACTTAAGACAAGGATTTGGAGAAAGGGACTCTTTACAATTTAACGCTTTTGCTAAAACTCGAGCTGTCGTGGTCTTGCCTATTCCTCTAGGTCCTGCAAAAAGATAGGCATGAGAAACCCTATCAAGCTTGATTGCATTCTTTAATATTTCGACAATATGGTCTTGAGCAGCAATATCGTCAAAATTCTGAGGACGCCATTTTCTTGCTAAAGCTAAATAACTCAAGCTATCTCCGTTCTCTGTAATGTTTTTCTATTTACTATTAATATTGGCGGAGAGGCCGGGATTTGAACCCGGGGACCCTTTTTACAGGGTCAACCGCTTAGCAGGCGGCTGCTTTCGGCCGCTCAGCCACCTCTCCGTCTATTTTAAATTGTAACTCTTTTTTCTTTAAAGAACTTCTGAACCAAAAAAGCGCAATCTTCTTTAAAAAGACCGCTCTCTACTTTTACCTTATGATGCGTATCTTTATATTTTGTAATATCCAACAGGGAACCAAAAGCTCCTTGCCTATTATCTGAAGCTCCGTATATCAATTTATCTACCCGCGCCAGTATTAACGCACCGGCACACATTATACAGGGTTCAATTGTAACATAGATATTGCATCCATTCAATCTTTCGTACTTTAAGTAATCCGCTGCTTGTGTTATAGCAAGAATCTCTGCGTGAGCAGTAGGATCCTTGAGCATTCTTACCTGATTATGTGCCCGGGCTATTATCTTGTTTTGATATACTATAACCGCCCCAATGGGCACCTCGTCTTTATTCCGCGCTTTAAAGGCTTCTTTTAAAGCCTCCTGCATATAAAAACTGTCATTCATCATATAGAAGACATATACGCCTGGAGGGACTCGAACCCCCAGTCTACTGGTTCGTAGCCAGCCGCTCTATCCAATTGAGCCACAGGCGCATAAAATTTAATTATCGTTAGAAATCTTTAAAATATAAGTAAAAGATTAACAGAAAAATATAACAGAGTAAATATGAAAACTGGATTTAAAACAGCAACACCTAAAGCAACAGCTTATATCTTTACAAGTGGCAGTACTATGACCACCTCAGTTCCTTCTCCAGGTTTACTCTTTAAAGATATATTTCCTCCATGAAGATGAACTATCTGCTTTGAAACAGTAAGACCTAATCCGATACCTCTTGGTTTTTTTGTAAAAAACGGCTCAAAGATACTATTTAAATCATCAGAGGATATTCCTGAACCATTATCCTTAATCTTACAATTGATACTACTTCTATCCTTACCATAACTTACAATTATCCCTATCTTTCCTTTTTTATTTTTAAAAGATTGGAAAGAATTTTCAATAATATTTGCAAACAACTCTGTTATCTGCACAACATCTACTTCGACAACTTTACCTTTATCTAATTTAAATTTTTTATCAACAACCACTTCATAGTCACTGTATCTTTTACTGCAACTATCAACACATTCATCAATAATTTTTATAAAATCAACTTTTTCGTAGGTGGGTTTTTTAATTTTAGCATACCCAAGCAAATTTCTAATAATCCTACTACTCTGAGATATTTTCTTTTCTATATTAAAAAGATGTCTCTCTAAATCATCATCAATTTTATCTCTCTCTTTCCTAATATTAAATACAGCCATTTTAATAACCCCTAAAGGATTATTAAGCTCATGCGCTACTGTTGCAGCCAACATACCAATATCAGAGAGCCGTTTAGACTCTTCTAGCTTTCTTTCTGCTTTCAATAATTCGCCGGTTCTTTTATCAACCTCTCTCTTAAGCTCTTCATTGTACTTCATAGCAAGAGTTTCAGCCTTCTTGCGTTCAGTGATATCTATCGCTATTTCAAACCTTACATCTCGACCATCAGGCCACTTAATAATCCTATCTACAATATAATAATCTTTATTCATAACCGGGTTATGAAATTCCCACTTATAAGGGCTGCCAATTTTTTTTAATATTATTTCGTTAGTACAGAAGTAGCAAGGGCTATCAAAATTCTGAAACTCACGGTAGCAAAGTCCTCCTATGGGATTTTTAGCTAAAACTTTTTTTAAAAACTTATTCATATACAAAATCTCATAACTAATAGGATCTGTTACATAGATAACCTCATCTATGCTATCAAAGATAGATAGAAGTTGAGCTCGATCTGATTGAAGCAAAGCCTCAGACTTTATCTTATCGCTTACATCTATAATTACAGCAGCCATATAGGAAGGCTCTGAGTTATTGCCTTTTATTAGCGTTGCAGTCATAGAAACAATAACTCTTGTACCATCTTTATTTAAAAAAACAAATTCACGATCAATAAAACCACCCTTTTTAATAATATCATCAATAGATTTATCTACTTTTTTAAAACTCTTCTCGGGGTGCAAGAAATGGTTTTCTCTACCTATGATCTCCTTCTTACTATAACCACTCATTTTAATAAAAGCGTTATTTGCATATATAAATCTCCTATTCATATCTATAATAGCTGAACCATGTTTTGAAACATCCGCAGATTTTTTAAAGAGCTCTAAATCCTTTTTCTCTTTATCCTGAGAAGTAATATCTCGTAAAACAGTAACCCTAACATTCCTGCCTCTAAGCCTGACAGCTCTACTTGAAAGCGCAGCTTTTATAATAGAACCATCGCGCTTTTTGCCCTCAGCAACATACGTCTTCTGATAACCTGAAAGCATATTTTTTTTAATGATATCTTTATATTTAGGTCTAGCTAAACCTAAAACATTCTTTCCTATTATTTCAGACTTATTCTTATAGCCAAACATTTTGAGAAAAGATCTATTTACTTCTATAATCTTACCTTTCTCGTGTAAAACTACGGCTTCCATAACAACATCGAATAACTTTTTAAATCTCTCTTCACTCTCTTTTAGATTCGAGACTATCTTCTTATAGGATTCTTCTTTTTTATTAAAACGTTCTATCTCTCGCCTTAAGCTATTTAATTCTTTTTCAGGATCTCTCTTCAAGTCTGATTCTCCTTAATAAAAAACACTTCCCCCCAAGGAAGTGTTTTATTGAAGTCCAGGATTTTATAATCTTATTCAACATTGTCCTATAAGACAAATTAAATCAAAATTTGAAAACATGCAAGAAGAATAATAGGGGGAAAATATCTTCCAATAAGCCCTACATAAACAGCAGACCACTAAAAAAATCACCAAAAAACACGATTAAAAACAATGAACTATCTCTATTCTTTAAAACTAAGCCTACAGTTAAGATTTAATGGTTCTTTACTCTTGATACAAACATCATTCAAAACTACGTATAAAATCTTACCTTCTGTGATATTTAAATCAGGGACCTCTATTTGAAAAAATCCCAATTTAGGCTTAGTAAATAATAAAGAAGGCAGACCATTGCAACTTGAATCTAATATTATTCTATTGCTTTTACCTTTAACTAAAGGAAGACAATCCCATCTATCTCTAATATTGCCTGATAGCCTACCTTTAAATGAGTCAAGATGCCAAGAGTCATAACTCTCACTTAAAAACAAACCAAATTTAAGCTCCTTTAATATTACATCATCTAAAGAATTAACCTTAAAATTCCAAAAAACATCTTTTCTTTTAATCCTCATACCCCACCTTATCTGGAAACATAAATTCTTCCAATAGATATCAAAAATATCATCATTATTATCATTAATAGGACTCCAAATAGCACTCCTTGTATCAAATATATTACCATCATAATTACAGCTCACTACTGCACCGGATTCTGATGTTACCTCAAGTTGGTTATAATACAACTTTAGACCTTTATTTACTCTTAAAGACAAAAAATTTGACTTCTTAACGCAAAAAGAATCCTTCCTCTCTTCAAGCTCTTCTTCTGCTTCAACAATTTTAAATTCTTTTTTATCTAAAAAACTTTCTTCAGCATCTTTTCTTGTTGGAGCTTTATCTAATTCCTGAAAATTTAAAAACAATCTTACATTAAATTTATCATTATTATAGGGATAAATAATTTTATTTTTAAAAGCCAGAAACCTAAATCCATGCTCTATACGAGAACTTTCCATCCTTAAACTCAAAGGTATTGTACTTTTAATATTACTAATCTTAACCAAGGAAGGAATTAGTCTTTTACTACCTTCAGTGACAACTGAAACCTCTTGGGTATCTTCTAAATCTACACTTCTCCAATTATCATCTAAATCAGGAAAATCACCTTGGCAAGTTCTAGAATACCAACGCTCATAAAGATCTGAAAGTTGAAGCCCTATTTTAGTTTCAGTAACAATATAATTCTTCGCCTTGAAATAAACTTGAAGATCCCAGAACAAACCCTCTGGCTTTATCGTTAAAACCCACCTCTGCTCTACAGCTATGTCGTTCATTTTGACTAAAATTTCAATCTTAGTGTTATTAATCTTTTTAATCTCCCATCTATACTGCGAAGAATCATACCATTTATCTCTAATCCAAAAAGCAACATTTAAACCCGGGCCAGCAGTTAAAAGATGCTGTTTCAAAAAAACTTTAACAAAACCTTCTCTATCAAATTTAATAGTAAGATCACCCAATTTTAAACTTTGCCTATTGCTTATGTAACTTAAAGCTTTCTTTACTTTTTTGCTTTTTGTAGCATAAACATTTATTATCGGATCATTTCTAAAAAGACCTAATTTTTGCAAGAAATATAGAGTCTTCACTAACCTCTTCAACCTTACCGGCTTCGTATTTCCAGATCTATCGACAAACTCTGAAATATCTACTCCTTTAGTATCTTTAACAGCCAAACTGTTTCCAAACAATTTATAATATTTAGGAACTAAACATTTTTTTAATGAGATGAATTTAAAACTTCGAGGACGTTTAGGAAAATAGATACCGAATTTTTCAGGATGCAAACCTAAGGCAGCTGTAGGGTTAATGAACAGAGTAGAAACATTAATAATGCTCTCTATATAATCCTTATTTCTTTTAACAAAATTTAAAGTCTGCTTAAACTCTCTCTTTCCTTCGCCAGGATATCCTATAATTATGTTAAAAGTAGATTTTATCCCCGCTTGCTTAGTTAATCTTAGAACCCTCTCAGCATCAGAGGAAACATAAATTTTACACATTGTTTTTAAAACCTTATCTGAGCCACTTTCTATTCCATAGCAGAGAGAGACGCAACCAGCATCTTTAAGACTCTTCAATAACTCTAAATCCATATCGCCTCTAGCAACGGCATAGCTACCCCACTGTATTTTAATAGACTCTTCCTTTATAAGCTCAGCAAATCTTTTCAGCTTTTTCAAATCTCCATTGCAGAGTAAATCGTTAAAAGAGAAATTTCTTACACCATTTTCATTTATATGATATTTAATCTCAGCTATTATGTTTTCTGGTTCCCTCATCCTAAAAGGAGCACACATAAAATGATCTACACAAAAAGTACACTTAGAGATACAACCGCGACTTATAAGTAAAGGCAATGTCCTAGTCTGTTTCTCACCAAATCCATAATCATCTAAATCCAAATTCTTAAAATTAGGATAGGCTATACTATCTAAATCAATTATAGGATCAATTAAACTATTAGCTATTTCTTCCTTATTTTTTACAAATATAGTTCCTGGAATATTCTCTAAGTTAGACTTTTTATAAAAATTTTCTACTATAGTATAAAAAGGTCTCTCTCCTTCCCCTAAAACAAATATATCTATTGCTCCTGGTTCGATGGCACTACGATCATGATCCCAAAAACAACCTGGGCCGCCTACAACCAATAGTTTGTCACTATTTCTTTCTTTGATATTTTTAGCAATATGATTTACAACATGAATACTTAAATAATTGGTAGAGAACCCTATTATCGGCTCTGGACGCTTAATTATTATATCTATCAACGCATCTATCTCCTCAGAGAAACTCTCTATCAAAAAACGCACTATTTCCTGGAACGGTAAACTACTTATAGTGCTTATATCCCAAAATCTCTTTTTATCTTCAGAGACACTGTTGTACAGCTTTGAGTTAAAATCAAAGAGTAAAGCATTAAACCCTTTGGACTCTAAATAACTGGAGATATAAGATATACCCAAAGGCGGCATCCAAGGATACCAAGTATGGATCATTAGAAGCAGGACGTCTGATTTGGGAGCGTCAATAAGCGGTTGGAATATTTTCGTATTCATAGACCTCACAATAATAATTATCACTATTAAAATCAAAAAGCTTTTTGGATTCTTTTTCCAAGATAGGAAAAAAATGATTTAAAAGCTCAATAACCTCAGGATCCTCGCCAGACATTTTCATCCTTATAGATAAATCATCCTCTATCTTCAAAACACATTCTTTATCAAAAAAATTATCTACCCCTAAATCTCGACTTTTATTTTCAATAAACAATATTACATATTGACCCGGATCTTCCTTCCACCATTCATAGATTGAACTCCATTGGTCAAGCAAATCATGGGTAAGCATAGTATAACCTCTTTTATACCCTTCCAGTTCTAACCAAAATTGTATACTGAGAGGACCATCTTCAACAGGAGCAAGCCTAACTACAATAGACTTATATGCTCCAGGTGGTAAATAATTTTCTAAGCCCTGGTAAAACTTATTAGCTATATCTAGATTATTACTTTCATGACTTTTTTTAATAGCATCTCGAGAACCAACAGCAAACAGTTTTTCGTATAAAATGGTATCTTCCTCTAAAAACATCAATAAATATATTTGAAAAACCAATAGAGCTAGTAAAAACAATCTAGAAACAATTGTAAAGAAGGCTCTTTTAAACCTTGTCCCTATAATAGCAACCATAGCAATAACCGGTACCAAAGGAAGCAGAAACCTAAGTTGCTGGACTTTAAATAAAAAAGAGAACAAAACAAATGGTAAAAATAACCAGGAAAATACTATCAGTTTATTAACTAAATTCTTATTAAAAAGATATCTAAAAAATGGTACTAGTAAAAAACAACTTAAGAGAGGACCAAAACCATGGAGATAGAGATATTTAAAATAAAAAGAGTAATACCCTAAAGTTCCAGGGTTTTCATATGGAATGCTTTCAAAATGTTTATATTCGGATATAGTATGTTTATTAAAAGCCGAAAGTATCTCATCATACTTACCTTTCCACCAAAAACCTCCAATATAGAAAGCACATATTAGAAATAGAGCAAAGTTGGCAAAGATTCTAAAAAGAGGAGTGTAGTTTCCATCGTGTTTAAAGCCTTTCAACGCTGAACTTATAAAATACAATAATATAGGTAGCAATGTAAATATTAAAATCTGGCCTTTAATCAATAATCCAACCCCAAGTGAACACCCTGCCAATACAGAGTAAAAACTATTTCTAAAACCTTCAGTTTTTAAAAGCAAAAAAAAGAAGACTACAGTCATGCTCATAAGAGGGAGGTCTAAACCATAGCTTTGAATAGTCATTAAAACAATAGGATAAAAAGGAAGGGTGATTACAAATAACAGCGCCTCTTTATCATTGGCTCCAAGTTTTAAGATCAGAAGATAACCAAAAACCATAAAAAGCACTAAATAAATTAAATTGGCTAATTTAATAGCCATTACTGAAGGGCCTAAGATTAAAAGAAAAGGAAGTGAGCTAAGGCAAAGAAGCTTCGGCCAATAGACTATACCTCTTGAAAATATATTTTTAAACTCTAATATCTTTTCAACTAAAGAGAGTTCTGTATTGGAAAATAGATTAATAGTATCACCATAAAATTGGATACAGAACGTAGCATGATTAGGAGCATCTGTTGTAGGAAAATGTGTGTTAGAGCTTATTAAATACAGAGCTAAAAACAAGTATAAAACAACAAGTAGAATCAAAATTAAAAAACATTTATTATATTTCATTTTTTGAAAACCAAATAAAAAAAACTAAGATATTCCAAAGTATTTTACGGTTATTTTTACCATATTGCAAATGTTCTAAAAAAATATCTTTTATATAACCTTTATTTAAACATCTTAAATTATCACTATTTTCAATTAGATCATTAAACATATCTTTTAACTGATTTCTCAACATTGCAGCAACAGGCGGGCTAAATCCTGCCTTTTTCCTTCTGAGAATTGTAGCGGGCAAATTACCCTTATAAGCAGACCGCAATATATACTTGGTATTTTTAAGATTATTTAATTTCAACTTATCAGGTAGAGATAGAGCTAGCTCGACTAGGCTCTTATCTAAATAAGGGACTCTAACTTCTAGTGAATTTCGCATACTTGCAAAATCAGTCTTATATAAAATATCATTACTTAGATAACTATAGATATCAAACTGTTGAATCCTCTGTAGCCCTTCAGAATCTGTAACAAAGTTATCCTGAATAAAATCTATATACTCATCTTCAACATCTTCGTAACTATCACTTAAAAGCTGCTTTCTTTCTTGACCAAAACTTTCCATCCAAGAAAGATGTCTCTTAAGATCATTGGTGCTTTGAGATCTAGAAAATCTATCCAAACAAAAATTTAAGCTGAAATACCTATCAGAAACTGGAATAAAAGAGAGAGCCGATCTTAAAAAATTCTCTCTAAAATTTAAAGGGAGAACCTTATAAAAAGAGAACAACCTATGTGCAATATATGTTTGATAGCCACAAAACAATTCATCTCCACCATCACCAGAAATAGACAACTTTAATTTGTTAGAGCTAAAATCAGAGAGAAGACAGGTAGGCAATAATGAGTGGTCTGCAAAAGGTTGATCTAAATCAGCAATAATTTTTTCTAAATACGTTAATAGATAATCCCCAGAAAAACACTTAAAATTAAGCTCTAAATTAAATTGTTCTGCAATTAATGCTGCGTACCTTGACTCATCAAAGCTGCTATCTTTAAAACCTATGTTAAATGCCTTAAAATCCCCTAGATGCTCCTTCATGTGATAAGCCAATATGCTTGAATCAAGACCTCCGCTTAAAAAAAGACCTGGCTCAACATCACAAACAAGGTGTTTCTTAACTGAATCAGAAATACACTCTTTTAATCCTAAAGCAACACTTCTCCTGCTTCTATCTTTAAGATCATACTTACCTAAACTATAATACTTTTTTATATCCAAACCTTTATCTTCTGAAAATAAAAGGTAATGGGCCGGCAAAAGAGATGATATACCTTGATATATAGTAAAAGGAGCGGGAACATAATCTAACCAAAAGTAAAGATTTAAGGCTTTACCAAATATATCAGGCTTACTATTTAGAAGTTTTAAGATAGGCTTAATAGAAGATGAGAAAATAAATCCATTACTGTTGTGAGAATAAAAAAGCGGCTTAATGCCAAATCTATCCCTTGCAACAAAAAGACTCTTATCTTTATTATTCCAAATAGCAAAAGCAAACATACCTTCAAGATTTTCTAAACATTTAACTCCCTCTTCTTCGTAAAGATGTAGGATAACCTCAGTATCTGTATCGGTTTTAAAAATATGACCTCTGGATCTAAGACTCTCTCTTAACTCTAAATAATTATATATTGCTCCATTAAATATTATCCTTAATGTATTATCCTCATTAGTTATAGGCTGGTTACCATTCTCCAGCCCTATAATTTTAAGCCTACGGCAACCTAAACTAATATGCTGATCTATAAAATATCCAACTTCATCGGGACCGCGATAGCGTAAAAGCTCTAGAGCTTTTACAAATCTATCTCTATCGTTTGAAGCACTGCTGGTTAAAGAGCCAAGAATACCACACATTTTTAGCTATATCTTCTCTTTGATTTTATAGGGAGAACCGTACTTGGTCTGATAATAGATACGGACAATAATTTCAGCTAATATGCCAAGCATGATAAAAATAATACCTACAGTTAATAATGTTACAGCTATAAAGAACAGAGGGCTTAACCAGAGACCATTAACAACAATTTTTCTGTAAACAACAAATAAAAATAAAAAGAAGGAGATAACAATGCTTACAAATCCCGTGCCTCCAAATACATATATAGGCCTAGAGGCAAAACTTGTAAAAAACTTATATAATATTAAATCCATTGTTAATTTTATCACTCTAGTTAAACCATACTTAGAATACCCCCCTATTCTTTTGCGATGGTTAACGTTGATCTCAGCAACCTTAGCACCCATCTCGGCAAGATAAACAATAAATATTCTGTGCATCTCGCCTAGAAGCTTAAAATTCTCAATCCACTCCTTCCTATATACTTTCAAGCTGCAACCTACATCATGGATATTAAGACCCGTAGTCTTTCTAATCAAAAGATTGCCAAAATAAGAAAAAAATCTCCTTATTAATGAATCTTTTCTTTTGTGTCTAAAGCCACTCACAACATCGTAGCCTTCTTCAATCTTTGAAATTAATGCAGGAATATCAGCAGGGTCATTCTGCCCATCACCATCCATGACCATAACAAGATCACCACTGATACTATCAAAACCAACCTGGATTGCCGCTGTCTGCCCATAGTTTTTAAGAAGCCTGATGGCCTTTATCTTTTCATCTGATCTAGCAACTTTTGATATTAAATCCCAACTTCCATCCCTACTACCATCATCTACAATAACTATCTCATAATCATAGGACATTTTGATTAAAACATCCTTTAGCTCTTTAAACAACTGAGGAAGACTCTCTTGCTCGTCGTAAACCGGAATTACAATTGAAATCTTATATAAATTCATTTTTCTAGCACTACAATTATTACTCCGAGATATTTAAATCGAGGCAACTGTTTTATGCTTATCTTCTTCAATATTTCACCTTCCAAAGAAAAAGACCCCTAGCTGGAGCAACAGAACCTCTGCGTAGTTCTCCCTCAGGTTGAAGAAGAGATTTTAGTCTTTTAGGTTCAAACTTGCCTCTGCCAACTTCAATGAGGGTCCCAACAATAAACCTTACCATCTTATAAAGAAAACCATCTGCTTCTATAAAGACATTATAATAATTACCGTATTTTTTTAAAAAAACACTGGATATTGTTCTTTCAGTATCCTTCACACTGCTTCCTTTAGCCTGAAAATTTATAAAATCATGTCTACCTAAAATATACTTTAGCTCTTTATTCATCTTATAAAAATCTAAGTCTGAAGACAAATGCCAAAAATACCTAGCCTTAAATGGCGAGATATATTCTCCTGTAAATATATTATAACTATAAATCTTACTTTTAGCAGAGTAACGTGCATGAAAATCCAAACTAACACTCTGTGCAGATTTAATTCTAACATCTTTAGGTAAAAACGAATTTAAGGCTTTTTTGATATCCCTGGGGGGGATATTCCTATCTGTTTTAAAATTAGCCACCTGATGTCTTGCATGGACTCCAGCATCTGTTCTACCTGAAGATATTAAGTTTACATTCTGAGATAAAATCTTAGATAATCCTGATTCAACCTCGCCTTGAACAGTGACTTTATCTTTCTGTCTTTGCCAGCCAGAGAAAGAACTACCGTCGTACTCCAAGATCAATTTAACATTTATAATTCTCACTCCTTGTCAGAATGGATATCTCTCTTCCAGGGCCTCATAGCAAAAATCAAAGCAGCAAATAGAAAACCTACTCTTGTCTTCCATTGAGAACGATGAGGTTGCATGTATTCATTTTTCATACTAAAAAATAAAACTATGAATGACTAGCAATTCTTTTCTGCAAGAAGCTCAGCTATTTGGACTGCATTTAAAGCAGCTCCCTTTTTCAGGTTGTCAGATACAACCCAAAGCCAGATTCCATTCTCAACTGTAGGATCTTTCCTTATCCTGCCTACGAAAGTATCATCCGAACCCATAGCATAAAGAGGCATCGGATAACTATTATTAGAGATATCATCAACAACTTTTATCCCCGGAGTATTGGCTAGTAAAGTTCTTACTGCATCTGGATCTGCACTTTTATCCAACTCAATATTTATCGCCTCGCTATGAGATATTAAGACAGGAACCCTTACACATGTTGCGGTAACAGATAGGTCTCCATGCATAATCTTGTTTGTCTCATTGACCATCTTCAACTCTTCTTTAGTATATCCATTTTCTAAGAAAGTATCTATGTGAGGAAAAAGATTAAATGCTATTTGGGAAGGCAAAACCCTGCCTTCTAAATCCACCTTAGGATTACCGCTCTCCGCAATCCTAGTCATCTCTTTCCAGAGCTGATCCACCGCACCCTTACCCCACCCAGATACAGACTGATAAGTAGAAACAACAACTCTTTTAATTTTAAAATTATCATGTATTGGCTTAAGCACTACAACCATCTGTATAGTAGAACAATTGGGATTGGCAATTATCCCCTTATGTTTAAAAGCATCTTCTGGATTTACTTCAGGTACAACTAGCGGAACCCCATCATCCATTCTAAAAGCAGAAGAATTATCTATAACAACAGCCCCTCTCTTAGCAGCTTCAGGTGCAATCTCTAAACTCACAGATGATCCAGCTGAAAACAACGCATAGTCTATATCCGAAAAAGCATCGGGTTCAAGAAGCTCAACCTTTATCTTCCTACCTTTAAACTCAACCTCTTTCCCAATAGAACGCTCAGAAGCCAAAGGAAGTAATCTTTTAATCGGAAAATTCCTCTCCTGGAGTACCTTAAGCATCTCCCTGCCGACTACCCCAGTTGCACCACATACAGCTACATTATATTCTTTCACAATAAAATAAAGTTTTGTTAACTTGCCTTATCACTCAAAAGACGTTTTACTACCATATCACCAACCTCAATTGTAGAATAACCCATCTTCCCAGCCGAAAGACTTTTTAACTTATTTGCCGTAATATCCATAACAGCCTCTTCAATTTTTAAAGCTACATCTTCCTCTCCAATAGTATCCAACATCATAGCCCCTGCAGAGATGGCAGCAAGAGGGTTAATAACATTTTGACCTGTATATTTGGGGGCAGAGCCACCAATAGGCTCAAACATAGATACCCCTTCCGGATTGATATTGCCTCCAGCTGCAATACCCATACCACCCTGGATCATGGCTCCTAAGTCAGTAATAATGTCTCCAAACATATTATCAGTCACAATAACATCAAACCATTCTGGATTCTTTATCATCCACATACAAGTTGCATCTACATGGGCATAATCGATAGTTATATCAGCGTACTCCTTAGCTACTTCATGAAAAGCTCTCTCCCAAAGATCAAAAGCATAAGTTAAAACATTGGTCTTACCGCAAAGAGTAAGCTTCTTATCTTTATTTCTCCTTTTAGTATATTCAAACGCATACCTAAGACATCTTTCAACACCAAATCTAGTATTTACAGATTCTTGTATTGCTACTTCTCTATCAGTTCCTTTCTTTAAAAAACCACCACAACCAGTATATAGTCCTTCGGTATTTTCTCGTACGACAACAAAATCTATCTCCTCTGGGCCTTTATCTTTAATTGGAGTCCAAACACCAGGATAGAGCTTCACAGGTCTTAAATTAATATACTGATCCAATGCAAACCTAGCTTTTAATAAAATCCCTTTTTCAAGAATACCAGGAGCAACATCTGGATGACCAATAGCACCCAAATAGATCGCATCATAGCTTTTTAACTCTTCAATTGCAGAATCTGGGAGTATATCTCCAGTCTTTAAATATCTATCTCCCCCAAAATCATACTCGTTAAAGTTGAACTTAATACCATACTTTGAACCTGCTGCCTCTAAGACCTTACGGCCCTCTCTTATTACCTCAGGTCCAGTACCATCTCCACCTATAACAGCAATATTATACGATCTTAAATCTTCTTTGCCCATTTCATCAAACCTCCTGCTTGAATTATTCTTTGTAAAAACTGAGGATAGCTCTGAAAAGAGAGATTCTCCCCTGTAGTTAAATTACTTATATTGCCAGCCAAAAAATCTATCTCTATTATATCTCTATCTTTAAATTTGCCTACAGATGGACTTTCTATTATAGGTAAACCTATATTTATGGAATTTCTATAAAATATCCTAGCAAAAGAAGGAGCAATCACAGCAGCTATTCCTGCACCTTTAATAGCTAAAGGCGCATGTTCACGAGATGACCCCGAACCAAAATTCTTACCACCAACTATAATATCCCCACTTTTGACCTCAGAAGGAAAATCTTTTTTAAGACCTTCAAGACAATGCAATCCCAGCTCTTTTGCATCTGTTGTAACAAGATATTTTGCAGGGATTATTAAATCTGTATCAATATCATTACCGAATCGCCAAACCTTACCTTTTATTTTCATGATTCGCCTATTCTAAATGAAAAAAAACTTATTTTCAATAACTAAAAGAACGGTTACAATAAAAACATATGCACAGTACAACTAGGTTAAATTACAAGATTTTATCTCTGCTTAAGAAACATAATCTTACAATATCGTCCGCTGAATCATGTACAGGCGGACTTTTAGCAAGCAAACTAACCGATATTCCAGGAAGCTCAAATTATTTTAAAACAGGATTTATTACTTATAATGAAAAATCAAAGTTAAAACACTTAAAGATAGATAGGAATATATTATCCAAATACGGAACTGTCAGCAAGGAAAACGCCAAAGAGATGGCAGATAACATACGGATTTTGACTTCTAGCGACATAGGTATAGCTACAACCGGAATATTAGGCCCCCAAACTATAGAAGATAGACCTAAGGGAGAGATCTATATAGCAATATCACTATCAAATAAATCTACTGTTAAAAGACTAAGGTTAAAAGGCAGTAGGGCTATAATTAAAAAAGAAGCTGTAGCTCAAGCTTTACAATTATTATATCAACAGTTATGCCGACTTTAAGAACTTTTATAGCTGTTGAAATAGATGATGACACTCGAAATAAAATATCTCAAATTCAAAATAGTTTTAAAAATCATAAAACAGGAATCAAACTTGTAGCACCGAACAATATCCACATAACACTGATATTCATAGGCAACATTGAAATCTCTAAAATCAGTGAAATAGATAAAGAACTCCAAAGTTTTATCTCTGCTATTAAGCCTTTTGAGATATTACCAAAAAAAATAGGATATTTCCCAAACATAAAAAATCCAAAAATAATTTGGATAGGGATAGAAGATGGAAAAGAAATATTAATAAAACTTAATGAAAAGATAAAACCACTACTTAAGAATTGCAAAATTACAACAGAAGATAGAGATTTTCATCCCCACATAACTATTGGACGGATAAAATCATCAAATAATACAGAAAAATTAAAAACAGTATTGTTGAATTTACCAGAACAGAGATTTAACCCAATATATATAAACAGTATCTCTCTTATTGAAAGCAATCTTACGCCAGAAGGACCTCAATACAAAACAATAGTAAAATGGGAATTATCTAAGAATGAGTAAAATAATCTAAAATAGCACCTAAAGTATGCTTGAGATCTTTCCTGTGAACTATCGAATCTATCAATCCATGCTCAAGAAGAAACTCTGAAGTCTGAAAACCGGCAGGTAATTTCTGCCTTATGGTCTGTTCAATAACCCTAGGACCTGTAAAACCTATTAAGGCTTTAGGCTCAGCAATTAAAACATCTCCTAATGTAGCAAAGCTAGCAAGTACACCGGCCATAGTAGGGTCAGTCAAAATAGAAATATAAGGAACCTTTGACTCCCTCAACCGTGAAAATGCTGCTGAAGTTTTAGCCATCTGCATAAGAGAGAACATTCCCTCTTGCATTCTAGCTCCTCCACCAGAACCCGATATGACAACAGCCGGAATCTTAGAATCCAAAGACTCCTCAGCGAGACGAGTAATTTTCTCTCCTAAAACACAGCCCATGGAACCCATCATAAAACGGGAGTCCGTAACTCCTAACATTATCTCTATTCCACCAACCTTAGCTCTACCAGTAACAGCGGCATCACACAATCCAGTCCTCTCCCTCTCTCTCTTTAATTTATCTCCATAAGATTTAGGACCTTGAAAATTTAAGATATCGGTTGAAAAAATAGCTCTATCTATCTCTTTAAAGCTTCCTTTATCTACTATAAGATTTATTCTCTCGTCAGCTTTTAATGTAAAATGGTAGTCGCAGCGCGTACAGACTTTTAAATTCTCTTCTATCTTTTTCTTAAATAGAATCTCTCCGCAAGAAGGACATTTACTCCACAATCCTGCTGGAATATCCTTCTTCCTAGCTATTCTTACTAAGGTATATTTAGGTTTGCCCCAAAATGACATAGATTTAACCTCAAAATCTTTCTTTTAAAGTATTTATAGGTAGTTTCGAATTATACAGCAGTAGACTAATTTTATCAATTTAAAATTTGTGGAAGATTAAACCTGTTAATATCTTAGGATAAAAATAAGTTGATTTTTGAGGCATCAGAAGGTTCTTTTCGGCTATATCTATGATATGTTCTACAGGAATAGACTTAAGAAAGAATAGAGCATCAGATTCGCTCTCTTTTAAATCTTTTACAGCCTCTTCTTCATCTTTTTTATATATAACACTACCTTTATAATCAAAAATCTTGCCTAAAATTAAATCATGCAATATAGAGACATCTAGATTGGAGAGCTGATCATTCTCCCTCTTAAATCTATCCCAAATGTCAGCTTTTATCGTTAAAAGAGAGAAGCTAGGCTTAGTAGCCAAACCAAAGCCTAAACTATCTAGATCAGCTAAAGAAGAGAGCAAACTATCTAAATCTTTGCACTCTTTTATATCAAAATACTCTAACAGCTTAGACTTAATATCTTTCTCTGAAATACCAAGATTAACCAGCCTATGCGTAGGTAAAACAATAAGACCATCCTGCTCTATAGGTGCAAAATAACTCATAAGATAGTCGTAGCTCTTTTCATCTTTAGATTGAGATTCCAAGCGTTTTGCATTTCTATAATTTAAAGCTACCTCATACCTATGATGGCCATCTGCTATTAATACCGATTTCAAGCTCATTAGAGAGACTATTTTATTGAGATACTCTTTCTCAGATATCCCCCAAAGAGCATGTTCCACGCCTTCAAAATCAAAACTAAATAACGGAGTCCTCTTCTCTACTTCTTTAAATATTTTTAATATCTCCCCACCTTTATCTGAAAAAGTAGCAAATATAGGTGAAAGATTGGTCTCAACCTCATCCAAAAGACTAAACCTATCTTTCTTAGGACCTTCATGAGTTTTCTCGTGAGGAAGAACGCCAGAGCCTGGGGACTCTAACTTAAGCAAAGAGAGAAATCCATAGCGAGAATAGCTATTACCTCGATAGTCATATTTCTGACGATAGAGATAGATCGCATCATTGTTGTCAAAAACTAAGATATTCTCCTCTATCCATTTATCCAGTATCAATCTAGCCTCTTTATAAGGCTGAGAAGATTTATTTAATATCAAATGAATAACATTGTAAGGAGATGATTCATAATAATCATCTCGCCCCTGAGGAGTTATTACATCGTAAGGAGGAGTAACAACATTGACAGGATCAACCTTATCACTGTTGTACATAAGACCCTTTAAAGGTTTTATTTTTGCCATTTCTTAAATAAAAATCTATCTCTCAATAACAGAAATTAAATACACTACTGTGAAATAACTGAAATTATCCTATCTGATATAACACAAATAAAATCAGAAATAAACGAAAAAACTAAAAACCTTAATCAAGATAATTCTTTATCAACTTAGAAAATCTCTTTTTCTGAGGATAATAGTCATCAGAAATCTCTTTTTTTAAGCTATCAAGAAGTTTTTTCTGCTTTCTATCTAGCCCTATCGGAGTATCTACTAGTACCTTAACAAGCTCATCCCCTCTAACCCCTATTCTAGGGTCTGCGACTCCTTTACCTTTAAGTCTAAATATCTTGCCGCTCTGGGTTCCAGCTGGAATTTTCATCTTAACCATGCTATCAATTGTAGGCACTTTAATCTCTGCGCCCAAAGCAGCCTCTAAAGGAGTGATAGGAAGTTCTATTCCAATATCTCTACCCTCTCTCCTAAATATCTCATGAGGCTTAACTGTAATATGCAGATAGAGATCCCCGGAAGGTCCTCCCTTATCTCCAACCTCTCCTTTTCCTGAGAGACGTAAGATGCTACCGTTATCAACCCCGGGTGGTATCTTTACTTCTAATTTTTTAGTCTCATTTATCTTTCCCATGCCACGACAGTCAGGGCAAGGATCTTTTATAATCCTGCCATCGCCTTTACAAGAAGGACAGGCAGTAGTAACCGCAAATAAACCTCTCTGTTGGTATACTCGCCCAGCCCCACCACAATGACGGCAATTCTCTAAATTACCAGAAATAGAACCACTCCCAGAACATTTAGGACATTTCGCATAAGATGGGAAGCTAAGATCTCTCTCGACCCCTTTAACAGCCTCTTTAAAATCTAAAGACATCTTGAACTCCAGATCTCTTCCTCTTTTAGCACCCCCAGTACGATTACCATGCCCAGAGGAGCCAAAACCTCCAAAAAGATTTTCGAATATAGAACCGCCGAAACCAAGATCTGAAAACACACTAGAAAAATCTACATTTCTAAACAGATCCTCCTGCGTATAGTGAGAATTAATACCGGCATGACCATAGGCATCATATTGAGCTTTTTTCTCATCATCAGAGAGAACAGCATATGCTTCTGAAATCTCTTTAAATCTCTCCTCAGCTTCCGCTTTTTTATCAGCAGATACCCTGTCAGGATGATGTTCCATAGCAAGTTTTCTATAGGTCTTCTTTATCTCATCCTTTGAAGTACCCTTGGTAAGACCCAATATTTCGTAATAATCTCTTTTCATATTAATAACATACCCTTCTAGAAGTAAACAGAGTAACTAGAGATAGGGGTTGTAAATCTATCTCTATCATTATAACCCCTACCTAATTATACTGCATTATTATTCTTCTTTATACTCTGCGTCTATAACATCATCACCGCCACTCTTAGGCTTGCCTTCTTCCTCTTCGGTAGGTTCTGATGGGCCTTCAGGAGAAGCCTGGTCTTGAGCTGCATCCTGAGTTGTCTTTTTGTAGATCTCTTCAGCCAATTTATGAGATGATTTTAACAAATTCTCTTTTGCTTCTTTAATATCAGATACATTTTCAGAGTTTACCTTCTGTTTAGCTAAATCTAAAGATTCTTGAAGGTTTTTCCTTTCCTCTTCAGATACTTTGTCTCCATGCTCCTTGAGCGACTTCTCTGTTGAATAGATCAGCCCATCGAGTTCATTCTTAGCCTCTATCAATTCTTTCTTTTTCTTGTCTTCCTCGGCATGAGACTCAGCATTTTTAACCAGATTTTCAACCTCATCTTTTTCAAGTCCAGATGAAGATTCAATCCTTATTTTACGCTCTTTACCTGTTCCCTTATCTTTTGCAGCAACATGAAGAATTCCATTAGCATCAATGTCAAATGAAACTTCAATCTGTGGAACACCACGCGGAGCTGCCGGAATACCTTCTAAAATAAATCGGCCTAAACTTCTATTGTCAGAGGCCATAGATCTTTCACCCTGAAGCACATGCACTTCTACATTTGTCTGGCTATCTGCCGCCGTAGTAAAAGTTTCGCTCTTTTTTGTTGGTATAGTAGTATTCCTTGGAATAAGAGTAGTCATAACTCCACCCAAAGTCTCAATCCCGAAAGAGAGAGGAGTAACATCTAGGAGTAGTAAATCTTTTACATCCCCAACTAAAACTCCTGCCTGAATAGCAGCTCCTGAAGCAACAACTTCATCAGGATTTATGCCCTTATGGGGTTCTTTAGAGAATATCTCTTTAACCATCTCCTGCACTTTAGGCATCCTTGTCTGACCACCTACAAGTATAACCTCATCTATATCTTCCGGACTTAGCTTTGCATCAGAGAGCGCCTGCTTACAAGGGCCTACAGTCCTATTTAAAAGATCTTCACATAGAGCCTCTAATTTTGCTCTGGTTAGATTCATAGCAAGATGCTTAGGTCCAGAACTATCAGCTGTAACAAAAGGAAGATTAATCTCTGTCTGAAGACTAAAAGATAGTTCACATTTAGCTTTCTCGGCAGCCTCCTTAAGTCTTTGAAGAGCCATTCTGTCTCCTCTTAAATCTATCCCTTGTTCTTTTTTAAACTCACCTGCCATCCAGTCGATAATTTTCTGATCAATGTTATCTCCTCCTAAATGCGTATCACCTGAAGTAGATTTGACCTCAAAAACTCCATCTCCAATCTCTAATATAGAGATATCGAAAGTACCACCACCAAAGTCATATATAACAACTTTACCGCCCTGCTTCTTATCTAAACCATACGCTAAAGCTGCAGCTGTAGGTTCGTTTATGATCCTTAAAACCTCCAACCCAGCAATAGATCCAGCATCTTTTGTAGCCTGACGCTGAGAGTCATTAAAATAGGCAGGGACTGTTATAACGGCCTGACTAATCTTCTCCCCTAGATACTCCTCTGCATCCTGCTTTAATTTCCTTAAAATCATAGCTGATATCTCAGGTGGAGAATAAACCTTATCATTTATTTTAACCCTAGCATCATTGTTGGCTTCCTTTACAACTTTATAGGGAACCATCTTCATCTCTTCATTTACTTCATTGTATCTTCTACCCATAAGCCTCTTAATAGAGAAAATTGTGTTCTCGGCATTAGTTACAGCCTGCCT
>CAZVIC010000009.1:0-20568 GCA_964627735.1 uncultured Planctomycetia bacterium
CTGATCTATCAATCCTTTTTCAAGTAATTTGGTAATGATTTCTTGCATTTTTTAAATAAATTTTTTTATCTCTTCAAATACATAATCCATGTTGTATATTTTAAACAACACCTTGTCGATATCCTTATCTTTTGCAATCTCTTGAGCTTTCTTATCTAAAGTATCTGTTATAAGTATTGTTTTCATATCTTTAAACCTTTTGTCTTTCTTGAGAAGCCTAAAAATTAGATGTCCATTCCAATCCCATTGAGGAAATATCATCTCCAACACTGCAACCTTAGGTTGTTTTGACTGTATTTTATAAAATGCATCAAAAGCTTCATTGGCAGTATAAACTTCTTTGGTTACAAAATCCTTCTGTATCTTGCTTGAAAGAAGATTTAAAAATTGTAAATCTCCGCCGCCAAGCAGAATATATTCATCATTCATCGTGATATCTCCTTAAGTATTTTTTCTACATCCTTTCTATCTTTTGATTTGGGCTTAAGCTTCAAATACTGCGTAAAATAATTTCGAGCTTTATCATAATCATAGATATAGTACCTATATATCAAGCCAATATTGTATACTGTGTCTGCATCTTCTGAGATAATCTCATAACTTTTCAGAAATTCATCTAGAGCCTCTTTAAAGCGGTCGTTCTTTAAATAATATACCCCTAAGTTATAATGAACAGCAGCTTCTTTTTCAAGATATGGCCCTTGTTCTGCTTCAGACACAAGCTCCCGATTTTTTTTAAGCTGATATATCAAACTGGTCAAAGCAATTTCTGGTTCTATCTTATCTATTTTCATACTACCTAAGTCCACTATTGATTTCTCGTTTTTAATATCACTCTTTTCAGATTTATCAAAAACACCATTTAAAGAACTCATCTTATGCTGTAATTGGGTGTTCATATCCGAAACATCTTCCAAAACAACGCTGAGGCTCTTATAGTTGGTTTTAAAATCTTTGAGTTCTGTTTTAAGCTTATGATTCTCATTATTAAGATTCAAAACCTCTTCTTTCTGCTTCTTAAATTGATCTTGAATATCTATTAACTCACCTTCTAAGACCTGCACTGCTTTAATCTTTTCCGCAATTATATTCTCTTTATCAGCAAGTATTTTAAGAGCACCTTCTCTCTTTTTAGTTAAACTGGAAACACTATCCCGTAATTCTAATATTTCCTCAGCTCTTAATCCTGTCTTAACCTTAGACTTTTCAAGAAGAGCTTCTAAAGCCCCTAAATCCTTGCCTCTTTCATACAAACCTTTTTTAAGCTCAGAAACAGTAAGCCTTAAAATTTTAATCTCTCGGACTAAAATATTTTTATCTTCTTCAATGTTGTTCAATCTATATTTTAAATTTAAATTTTCAGTATTTAATTCTTCTATCTTACTTTCTATAGCCTTAAATCCTTTAATCTCCCGAGAAAGATCTTCTTTCTCAGCAACCAGTCTTCTATAATCTTTCTCTATGTTCTGCAATTGGATTTTAAACTTTTCATTTTCTTGTCCAAGAGACTCTAACTTTTTCTCCTTTTTTGACAGAAGATCAACCTTTTTACTGAGCACCTTTATTTTCGATTGAAGTCCCCGCTTTTCTTTAACCATATTGTCAGAACTTTGATCTAAAAACTTTATCCTCTCTTTAAGGCGGGGGTAAAGATTATCGAGTTCTAACTGTTGCTCCTTAAGACTACTTTCTAAAAATTCACGTTCTGTTTTTAGAGAAAGCGCCTCTTCCCTAAGAGCTATCATCTTTACTGCCATGTTCTTCCTCCCTGCAATCTCCTCATCAAGTTGTCCTGCCTTGAGTAATAACCATTCATTGATATTTCTAATTTTTTTATCTAAGTAAACAATCTGGGATCTCTGCTGGATAAAGATGTAGATAAAAACTAGAAAAGAAAAAGATAATACCACTAGAACACTTCGTATAGACAATCTCTTTATATCTTTTTTTCCAATCACAATATTATTCTATCTCTTTCTCTGGCTTAAAAAGTTTTTTGATTTCTACCAATTGTTCTCGACGTTCTGTCTTATTATGCACAATGCTAGCTGTAACAAATATTAAAAGATCTGTTGTTTGTAGCTCCTTATGCTTATGTCTAAAGATAAGACCCAAAAGCGGTATATCTCCCAAAAACGGTACTTTGCTTATCGTATCTACTTCTCTCTGCTTTATTAAGCCTCCAATAACCACTGTCTCTCCATCTGCAAGCTGAACCTGAGTGGTAGCTTCTCTTGTATCAACATAAGGACGTTCATCGTTAGGTCCTACATATGTTCCTGCGAAATCACTTACTACAGGATGGAGTGTCAGCCTAATTCTGTTATTTGGAGATACGTGAGGAGTAACCTTTAAAGATATTCCGATATTCTCTTCTTCATAGCCAGAGATCTCATAGGTGCCAGTCTCTTCGTTAAAATTATAGACAGGGATTGGAACTTTTGTTCCAACTAATATGCTCGCCTCTTCATTGTTTAGCGTAACAATTCTAGGGTGAGATAATATTTTGCTATCTACATCCTGCTGTATAGCTTGAAATACCGCTTGAAATTGACTAAAGTTCAATGTTCCAAATGTAAAATCATCTGCCCCTGCATAAGGAAAACCGCTGGAACCCGGAAAATCACTGTCATCTGCTAAGCCAGCAGTTGTAGTTGCGCCGGGATTACCCTTAGCATAGAGCTTACCTCCTTGATCATTACTAAAAGGGAAAGTGACAGGCCTGCTAGCCCCAGAAGCCGTAGCCTGCATAGTCCACTTTATACCTAGCTGAGTCTCGTCATCTACGCTGGTCTCAACAATCTTTGCCTCTATTAAAACCTGTGGAGTCTCTTTATCTAGCTCTCCTATCAACTTTGCAACTGTTTCAATTATATTGGAAACATCGGTCACGATAAGTGCATTAGACCTTTTATCTACCTCTATTGAACCTACGGCTGTAAGAACCTTTTCTAGACTAACTTTCATATCTTCAGCAATAGCATTGTTCAAAACAAAAACTCTTGTAAAAGGAGCCTCTCTTTCAATTTCGCCAATAGTGGTGACTTTAATAACCGAGCCTTTCTTTGTGTAGGCATATCCGCTTGCAGTAACTATTGCATCTATTGCTTCTGTGACAGATATATTGGAAAATTTAACGCTGATTCTGCCTACAACTTTATCCGAAACAACCACGTTAAGTTCAAACTGCTCTGCTAACATCCTAAGTACATCTCTCACTTCCGCATCTTTAATCTCTAAGGCCTGGATAACTCCCTCTACTATCTTCAAATTTGAATCTTCTGCAAAAGAGTAGGTATTTAAAAAAACAACTACTAATATCATTGCTATTATCAATTTTTTCATTTCAATCTCCTTTTTTCAATTTAATAACTAAATCTTTAGCACCTTCAGTTATTATAACATGATCATCAAATATTTTTTTAATCCTATAAGCTCCAATAATATCGTTTTCGCGGTAAATCTCCCCTGCTATCATAACCCGACTCTCTTCCTGAGATATTAATATCGCCTCAATTATAACATCCCCCGCAAAACCAGCCTCTTTAGGTAATGTAAAAATATTCCTCAACCATTCTTTGGGCCTTTTCTCAAAGCGTATCTCATCTGCGCTAGGAGAGAGCATTACCTCCGCCTTACTATTAATCCGCTCTTTAATATCAACAACATCGGGGACTGCTAGCACTGGCGTACCTATAAAATATATGCCTACAATAAAACCAAATGCAAAAAATGCGGTTAAAATAATAAATCTTTTTCTCATTTCGCTTGCTTAAGTATAAAATCTATTCTCATATTAATGCTTACGCTCCAATCATCTATTTTGACTATATCTAAATTATAAATTCCGGATTTAAAGTCTTTGCGTTCTAAATTTTCAAGAAATATTCCAAAATTTAAAAAATCAGCTACGCATTGTAATTGTAGCCCATATCTTGTTAAGCCTTCCACAGCTGGAGCTGGAATATCATATATATACTTAAAATCTTTTATCTTAATTCCCTGCTCTTCCATCTCCACTATAACTTGATTTGCCAAAGCAAGGAACTCCCGCTCTTCCATAAAGCTAGACTCAAAATCACTCTTTCTTTTCTTTAAAAGTTCTAGCTCTTGATCTATATTGGGATGCTCAATGAGCAAAGCATCTAATCCTTTTGCCTCTTTACTTATATTATTCAATCTTTTTTGATAACTTCTAGCTTCTGAAATCTCAGAAAAAATAAATATTCTCAACATTAAATAACCTATAATAAAAACTGAGAACACAATAATAAAAGCAATTTTTTTCTCTTTTACAAGGCGGACTAAATACTTTAAATCCGCTAATTTAGCTTTTTCAAAAAAACCTTTTTTTAATTTAAGTAACATTGCAATTCAAAATGTAATTGATTTCTATAACCTTTATGTACAGTATCTAAAACCTTAGACTCCTTAAAATAAGCAGTATTTTCTAGCTTTTTAACAAAATCATTTAATATTGTATTCAAAGAACCCCACTCAGCGCTAATATTGCCCTTTATTGATATAATCCGCTTGCCACCTTCTACTCTTCCTCGAATCTCATCTAAGACAATCTCTCCTGGAATTATATTACTTATCTGTTTTAAAATTCCCGCCCAATCAAAATAATCAACATAGACTTTAGACGTCTTTACCTCTAAAGATTTTATATCGTTACTTAAGCTATCGGCTTCTTTTAACTTTTTAAAGAAAGGTTCCAACTCCTGATAAGAACTATCTGCTCTAGCAGCTATTTTTCCCAGATAAAACATATTTAAGTTTAACCCTAGATAAAAAAAGAATAGAAAACCTACTAGCCCAGCTAAATAGACATAGATTGTATCTTTAGCCCTATGTGTCTCTTTGATAATTTTATAATAAGGCGAAATCAAATCATATCTTTTGGAGGCACCGTTTAAGGCTGCAGGTATAAGACCCATCTCAATCTTATCTGTATCAGATATACCTGCTTTTACTTCTATCTTATCAGTTACATTTAAAGAATCTATGCAGACGTAAGGAATAGAGAACTTGCTCTCTAAAAATGCTCCTAAACCATTAACTTTTGATCCTCTACCTAAAATATATACTCCTAAAATTTTCTCTTTTTCAGGGAAGAACTTAAGATAATCAGATATAAAATCCTCCACTTCTTGAGAGAAAGAGTCAAGAGCCGGGGCAAGCAACATCCTTAACTGTTGATAAGCAACGCTCAACTCCTCGGTTTTTGCCTCTGGGTGACCTGCTTTCTTTAAAATACTCGACCTTCTATCGCTTTTAACAACATAGCTACCTTCTCCCAGCGGATATCCAACATTACTTACTATCTCAGCTGCCTCTTCTAAGCTTATTTCTACCGGGCCGACATTAGTATAAACTGTTCGAGTTAAAGATTTTTTTAAACCTTCAAGGCCAAAATTTGAAACTTTATAAAAACTGATGGCTTTAGCCTTTGCAAAAGAGAGCTCGGCATAACTTTCTTCCAATCTTAAAACTAAAATAGAACCCTCTTTCGGCATTAACCCTAAATTAGAAAATATGTTTTCCAGCGATACAATGGAGGTCTCTATTCGCTCTACATCAATACCTGCTTTGCTTAACATGCCAACAACTCTGTCTGAGATAGATTTCTTTATTCCAGTAACCATACCAACAACAACATTTTCTTTCTCTAGTTTAACAATGTTGTGATCAAGATAATAATCACTAATATTGATATGCATATCATGTGTAAGCATATGCATGCAATGGCTCATTGCTTCGGCTTTTGGAATTACAGGCAACGTTTTAGCGCAAGCCAAAAGATAGTTAGGTGAAAATATAAGGTGAGCCTTTCTTACTTCAGTTATGAAAAACGCATCTAAGCGCTTCTTAAAGAGAGTCCAAAAAAGGTCATTTTCTGCAATGCTTTTAGTATAGAAAAAATCAAATTTCTCAACTTTAAGACTATCTTTATTCTTTTCAAGAAGAGCTAAACGAATATAGTTTGAACCTATTTCTATTAGATATTGCTTCTCTACTTTAACTAAATTATTTAAAAAATCCATCCGCTCCCTATCTTAACATAGGTCTTTTTTAAGTATTTTCAAATAAATCAATCTTTGAGCCAACCTCTCTGCAGTCAAAACATAATTATAAGCAATCTCTAGATCTTCTGCTACAGCAACAATACCATGTTTATTTAATATTAAAAAGGGGAATTTATCTATTTCTGAAGCCACTCTATTTGCTAATTCCTCAGAGCCAGGACTATAAAATGGCACCTTTTTAATCTTGCCTTTTAAAAAGTAATTAAACTCTAAATCATCTGTATCTAAATCAATATTTAAATCATCTAAGAGAGAGATATATGTAGGGTGTAAATGCAATATAGCCCCTAAAGAAGCTTTTTTAAGGTAGCTTAAATAATGCATTTTCCATTCACTACTTATAATATCGTTATTTTTAAGCTCAGCAGGCAAGCTCTCCATCGAGATAACTGAAAAATCAGATTCTGAAGCCAATTCTAAGTTAACTCCCCTGTTTTTTATTATTATCTGATTATCTAGTTTTAAACTAATATTTCCAAAAACAGAGTATGTTAGCTGATTTCTAGAGATAAGTTTTGAAAAAAACAACAACTTTTCTTTTGCTTTTACTATTTTAGCATTATTACCTACTCTATATCTGCTCTTCATAACTACACTTCCCTTTATAGAATATTTTAACTTAAATCCAGCTAAAAAACATTAAAAACTAACTTTAAAACTAGAAAACTGCTATAGTAAAATAGTTTTAATTATTGCGCATAGATGACCTTTCCAATATAATCGTAGAGAAAAAAGGAGATAGCCATGCTAGATGTATTTAGAAAAAAGAAAAATATCAAAATTATCATGTTTTTTATCGCTATAATCATCGTACCTGCATTTATGCTCTGGGGCGTAGGAAGTGTATTAAAATCTCAAGGTAAAGACTCTCTTGCGGGGTTGGTCTTCTCAAAAAAGATATCCAAGGATGATTTTGTCAAACAATATCATGCAGTCCATAACCAAGCTCAATTGCTTTATGGAGAAAACCTAAATAAAGTAAAAGAACTCTTGAATCTGGAAGGACAGACATGGCAAAGAATAATACTACTAGAAGAGGCGAGGCGAAGAAAGATAAAGATATCCGACCCGGAGATAATAGCAGCTATTCAAGATTCTCCTATTTTCAAGAAAAACAATACCTTTTCAAAAGACAACTATGAAACAATGCTCAAATATTACTTAGGGCTTAGTCCTCAACAATATGAAGCACAAGTAAGAGATGATCTTAAGATAAAAGTATTGATCGAAAAAATAACGGACAATGTCAAAATTACAGAAGCAGAAGTTTGGGAAAAATTTAAATCAGAAAAAAGCTCATTTAAATTAAGCCACATTCTCATAAATCCTGCTGATTTCTTAGAAAATATAAACCCTACAAAAGAAGAGCTTGCAGTTTTCTACAATGAAAACAGAGAGAGCTTTAAAAAGCCAGAGCAGGTAAATCTGGAGTATTTAGGGATATTATTCCAAGATCTCGCAACCGATATAATAGTTGCAGAAGAAGAAATAGATAACTATTTCAAAGAACACGAGGAAGATCTCAAAGAGATACAAAGTAAAGGAGATACTACTCTAAGTGATGAAGATTTGAGAATAAAGATATCCGAATATCTCACCCAACTAAAAGCGCGTGATAAAGTTCAAGAGTTAATTTGGCAGATAGAAAATGACATTGCATCTGAATCGAATCTCTCTCAAATTGCAGATAAATTTAATCTTTCTTTAAGTGAAACTGGTTTCTTCTCCCCCTGGGATCCTATACCAGGAATAGGCTGGGCCTATAAGATTACAGAGCGGGCATTTTCTATGAATCCAGGCGAGCTTAGCAATGCTATTGAAACAAAGAATGGTTTCTATATCATTAAATTGATGGAGAAAAAATCACCTTACATCCCTGATCTTGAAGAAGCTGAAGAAGAGTTATTAAAAGAATACACAACTTTTAGGACTAATGAGTTGGCTGAAAAAGAGGCTGAAAAATTATTATCCTCAATACTAGAAGTTTCAGATAATGACGATACGATTCAAAAAATATTAGAGATTAATAACTTGAACTTTACAGAAACAGATTTTATAACTTCGTCTAGCTATATTAAAGGTGTAGGCAATGCCTCTGATATATTAGCCTCTCTTGATGTTAACCAGACCAAAGGACTTAATTCAAAAGTTATAACTTCTCAGGCAGGATATATCATTCTACGAATTGACGATATAAAAGAAGCATCTGAAGAAGAATTCAAAGAGCAAAAAGAAAAGCTACAAGAAGAACTATTGAACGAGAAAAGAAATACAGCGTTAAATGATTGGTTTAGTCAACTTAGAGAAGAAGCTGAGCTTGAAGTATATTTCACTTTACCTAAATAGGCCTTAGCGAGTGCTATTCTTCTTTAAAAGTTTATCTAGTGCTGTTTTAAATTCTTCTATATCTTTAAACTCTTTATAAACAGAGGCAAACCTCACATAGGCAACTTGATCCAACCTATGCAGATATTTCATAATCAGTTCACCTACTATTTTAGAGGATAATTCTTTTTGATTTCTTTTCTCTAAATCTTTCTCTATCTTATCAGCTATGCCTTCTAATACTTCAACGCTTATAGATCTTTTATCGCAAGCTTTACGCAAACCATTGAGAACTTTATTGCGACAGAACTCCTCCCTTCTACCATCTTTCTTTATTATAATAAGTGGGGTGTTCTCTATCCTCTCATACGTTGTAAAACGTCTTAAGCATTTCAGGCACTCTCGCCGTCTTCTGATAACGGTCTCCTCTAAAGAACTGCGCGAATCTACAACCCTATCCTCTATATTGCCACAATAGGGACATTTCACAATGAAAAGAGATCCTTTTTAATCATATCTTATGTTCCGTAGCGCTCTCTAGACCATCCTGAGGCACGATAATTCTAATTTTAACCCCAGCCTCTTTAAGTATATCTTCTGCCAACCTATCTGGGTAACCGCTATCTATAACAACTTCCTTTATTCCTGCATTTATAAGCATCTTGGCACATATAATACAGGGTTGGTTTGTACAATAAAGGATTGAACCTTTTAAGCTGATACCATGTAGCGCGGCTTGGAGAAGTGCATTTTGCTCTGCATGCAATCCACGACAAAGCTCATGCCTTTGACCCGAAGGAACATTTAACTCATCCCTTAAACAGCCCACATCTTCACAGTGTATAATACCTGAAGGAGTACCATTATATCCTGTGGAAAGTATCCTTCTCTCTTTAACTATAAGAGCTCCGACCTTGCGCCGCAAACAAGTTGAACGACTAGCTACAATAGTTGCTATATTCATAAAATACTTATCCCAGCAAGGCCTACCGCTATTCATCTTTGATCTCCGGATAAAGAGGAAAATCCTTAAGCAACTCTAAGACCTCTGACTTAACTCTCTTTGCAGTATCAGCACTACCTTTGCTTTCTAATACTTGATCTATAAGATCGACTATTTTTACCATATCCTTCTCTCTCATGCCTCTTGTAGTTACAGCCGGAGAGCCTATTCTTAATCCACTCGTTAAAAATGGAGACTGTTTA
Source organism: uncultured Planctomycetia bacterium (assembly GCA_964627735.1). GTDB lineage: Bacteria > Omnitrophota > Gorgyraeia > Kaelpiales > Kaelpiaceae > Kaelpia. The sequence continues at coordinate 9,621 of CAZVIC010000009.1, forward strand.
TCGTATGGAATAAGATTCTTGTTGACTGTAATATTGGCCTCTTCAAGCCAAAGAGATGCAGTTTTACCTGTGATATTATGTTTAGCATGGACATTTACAAGCATAAGGTGATTATCTGTGCCGCCAGTCATAACATCATATCCTTTACTCAAAAAATTACTAGCTAAAGCCCTAGCATTAGCTAAAACATGTTTCTGGTATTCTTTAAATTCCGGCTTAGCAGCCTCTTTAAAAGCCACCGCCTTGGCTGCAATAATATGTGGTAATGGTCCGCCTTGAGAGCCCGGGAAAAGGCTAGAGTCTATAGATTTTGCAAACTCTTTCTTTGTTAGAACCATTCCGCCTCTTGCTCCTCGCAAAGTCTTATGAGTTGTTGTAGTTGTAAATTCAATTCCAAAATCAATAGGATTGGGATGCAAATCTGCTATAACAAGTCCAGCAACATGGGCAATATCAGCAAGAATATAAGCACCGACTTCTTCAGCTATCTCTTTAAACTGCTTAAAATCCAATTGTCTTGGATAAGCACTATGCCCTACAACTATAATCTTAGGCCTATGCTTTTTAGCTAAATCTCTAACTTGATTGTAATCTATAAGACAACTCTTGGGATCTACTCCATATTTTACAACATTATATATCTGACCAGAAAAATTTTTGGGATGGCCGTGAGATAGATGTCCACCAGATGCCATGTCTAAAGCAAGAATAGTATCCCCTGTCTTTAGAGCAGATAGATAGACTGCCATATTGGCCTGAGTTCCAGAATGTGGTTGTACATTAGCATGTTCAGCTTTAAATAATTTTTTAGCCCTATCTATTGCAATGCTTTCGATCTCATCTACATATTTGCAACCACCATACCAGCGAGCACCGGGATAACCCTCTGCATATTTATTTGTCAATATGCTGCCTGCCGTCTCTAAAACAGCGATAGAGACAACGTTTTCGCTGGCAATAAGTTCCAAATTGTCTCGCAACCTATTGAGCTCTTTAATCAAGCAGGAGTAAATCTCTGGATCGATTCTCTTAATATCCTGATAAAAGTAACGTTTATTCAAGTTCACTAATTTTACGGACTCTCCGCTCATGTCTGCCCCCTTCAAAATCACTATTTAACCAAATATTTAATATATTTTTAACCTCTCCTAAATCTATAAAATTTGCCGAAAGAACCAAAACATTAGCATCATTATGTTGCCGTGCCATCTGAGCCATATCAGCACTTAAACAGAGCGCCGCTCTTATGCCTTTGAATTTATTCGCTGCTATAGACATCCCGAGACCACTACCACATATTAGAATTGCAAAATCAGTCTCCCCATTAACTACTCTCTCAACAGCTCGTTTGGCAAAATCAGGGTAGTCACAAGATTCTTCGCTTAAAGTTCCCTCATCGCTATAGTCAACATTAAGCTCTTTAAGAATTCCCTTAATATGCTCTTTGGTCTTATAACCCCTATGATCACTACCCAGAGATATTTTCATTTTTAATCCTTTCTATTACTTTAGTTAAATAAAATTTTAAATCTATTAACAATCCTTCATAAACCTCAAGCGGCTTGGCAATAGGATCAATTATATCCCGCTCTTCTTCTCCTACAAACTTAGTTAATAAAAATGTTTTCTCCTTAGCTTGAGGCTGATACTGCAATAAGCTTTCCCTGTGTCTCTCTTCCATGACAAGAATAAGATCAGCCCAATCAATAACCTCTTGGTTTAATGGCTTAGAGCGGTGATCAAATATCATTGTATCTTCTCTCTTTAAAACCTCAATAGTCTCCTTAGTCGCTCTCATACCCAACAAAGCTGCTGTGCCACAGCTTTTAGTTTCAATATCTAACCCTCTCTCTTTAGCCATTTTACCTAAAAGAGCAGCAGCCATAGGGCTACGACAACTATTTCCTGTACAAACAAAAAGCACTTTCATAACTATTGAATATTAAACCTCTTCTTTACCTCTGTTGTAGATGAAAGAGGGCCTTCTCTTAAAATCTTAACAGGATTTTGAGTTAAATCAAGCACTAGAGATGGTACAGATAGATTGCAACATCCACCATCTATTATTAAATCAACTTCGCCCCGGAGATTATCCATAGCCTCCTGAGCATCTTTAGCAGGAACGCCGCCTGACCTATTAGCGCTGGCTAGATAGATAGGTTTTTTAAAAAGAGTTATTGCGCTTTGGGTAATCTTATTCATAGGAACCCTAAATCCCAATTTCTCTTTATCTTCTCTCTCTACCACAAATGTGATTGGACCAGGCAATAGATCCCTGATAAGTTGAAGCTTATTCAAAGAATCATTACTTAATTTATAGTCTTTAATCCAACTAAGATCAGGTATAGATATGCTATAGGGTTTCTCCTGGCGTTCTTTTTTAATGATCTCCATCCTATCCATAGCTACTTTAGACTCAATATCAAAACCTATTCCATAGACTGTCTCTGTAGGAAAAACAACTAGCCCTCCACTAGAAAGCACTCTGACTATATCTTTAAGCTTATCTTCTTCAGGATTAAATAGATCTATTTTTAAATATTCGGTGCTCATTTAAACATACTAGATATTTTTTCATCTTTAGCTAAAACTTGTTTTCTTAAATTCTCTTTATACTTTAATAATTTTTTTCTCAAACTTTCATTATTCAATGCTATTATCTGAAGTGCAAATATAACTCCATTCTTAACTCCTGTTTCACCTATACTCATAGCCCCAACCGGTATTCCCGATGGCATCTGTAGTATTGAAGCCAAAGAATCGACCCCTTTTAAAGCTTTAGAAGGAAGAGGTACTCCTACAACCGGAATAGTAGTAAAAGATGCAATTACTCCGGGTAGATGTGCGGCCATGCCAGCACAAGCTATTATTACTTTTATGCCTCGCTTAGAAGCACCACGGGCAAATTTTCTTACATCATCAGGACAACGATGTGCTGATAATATTCTAACTTCATAATCGACTTTAAAACTCTTCAAAACTTTCATGCTATCTTTAAGCATGGGCAAGTCCGAATCACTTCCTAAAACTATACTTATCAAAATTTTACTCATTTTAAACCTCCCCTTTTAAGGCTTTATCTGATATATCCCTCCTGTAATACATTTTTTCAAAATTTATCAGATTTACTGCCTCATAAGCGCTCTCTTTAGCTTCTCTAATACTAGTTCCTAAAGCAGTAACATTTAAAACCCTGCCTCCAGCTGTAAAATATTTTATCTCTCCAGAACTCTCTTTTTTAACTGTTCCAGCATGAAATATTAAAATATCTTTGATAGCAGCTGCTTCATTTAAACCTGTTATCTCTCTATCTTTCTCATAACTACCCGGATAACCACCTGATGCAAGAACAATACTAACAGCTGACTTATCTTTCCACTCTACATTAAAATCATTAAGATTGCCATCTATAGATGCTTCCAACAGATCGACTATATCAGACTCCATTCTTGGCAATATAACCTGTGTCTCAGGATCGCCAAATCTAACATTAAACTCTAAAACATAGGGCTCACCATCCACTATCATAATCCCGGCATACAAAACACCTTTAAAAGAAATCCCTCTTTTTTTCATGCCAATAATAGTTGGTCTTAAAACCTCTTTTACAACTTTATCGAAAATATCGCCCTTGGCAATAGGGGCAGGAGAGTATGCTCCCATGCCGCCTGTATTAGGGCCTTTATCGCCATCATAAACCTGCTTATGATCCTGAGATGAAGCAAGAGAAACAATATTATCTCCATCTGATATAGCAATAATAGAGGCCTCTTCTCCGAAAAGACACTCTTCAATTATAATTGCATCGCCTGCAGCATCAAAGATCTTCTGATCCATTACTTTGACTAATACATCTTCTGCTTCGGCTAAACTTTTGACTATAAAAACACCTTTGCCCCCACAAAGACCATCTGCTTTGATAACTTTTGGAAATTGTTGTTCCTTTAAATATATTCTAGCCTGATTATAATCATTGAAAACTTTAAAATCTGCTGTTGGTATCTTCTCTTCCTGCATAAACTCTTTTGCAAAAATCTTACTACCTTCAAGCCTAGCAGCATCCTTAGATGGACCAAATATTCTTAAGCCGTTTTTATTAAAAAGATCGACAATCCCTTCTGTAAGTAATGCCTCTGGGCCAACAATGGTTAAGTCTATCTTTTCTTTTTTTACAAATTCAACAATACTATCTAAGCTTCCATTATTATCTATATCTGCAATCTTAGCTAAGTCTGAAATACCACCATTGCCTGGAAAAGAATATATATCTTCAACTCGCTTCGATTGATTTAATTTCCAAATTAAAGCATGTTCGCGACCACCAGAACCTATAACCAAAACCCTCATATAATCTTTACCTCTCCTCTACCTTTTTGAACTCTTCCAATAAGATAGCATTTTTTACCTAACCTCTTAAAGGTGCTGTCCATTCTTTTATACTCTTTTTCAGATAAAACTAGGACAAAACCTATACCCATATTAAAAGTCCTATACATCTTACTGTCTTCAATTTTAGCTCGCTTCTGTATCTCCTTAAATATTCGGCCTATTTCCCAGCTACCTTTATCTATAACAGCATCTAAATTTTTAGGTAGTATTCTTTCGATATTATCGTAGAATCCACCCCCTGTTATATGCGACATACCTTTAATATCTAGTCCATTGCTAAGAAGATTCAAGATATCCTTAACATAGATACGAGTTGGCTTTAAAAGATATCTATACCAATATTCTTTAACCTCCTTAATTCTAAAAAGCTTTCTAATTAAAGAGTAGCCGTTGCTATGAGGGCCTGAAGAAGGAAGCCCTACTAAAAGATCTCCGCTTTTAATCCTGTCTCCTTTTACAACTCTATCTTTATCGACAATACCTACTGAAAAACCAGCTAAATCAAATTCCTCTTTTTTATAAAACCCGGGTAGCTCTGCGGTCTCACCACCGACAAGACTCATCTTAGAATCTTTACAACCTTTTACTATTCCTTTGATCAATTTCTTGCCAACCTCAACATCAAGTTTTGAAGTCGCAAAATAGTCCAAAAAAAATAGAGGCATAGCCCCGGTTGTTATAATATCATTAACATTCATTGCTACAAGATCATAACCCGCTACTTCTAGTTTTCCAGTAGCAATACAGAGCTTTATCTTAGTGCCTACCCCATCGGTTGAGGAAACCAGAACAGGATGCTTATATTTTTTGAACTCTTTAATACTATAAAAAGCTGCAAATGGACCAATATCTTCCAAAACACGGTTGGTTTTTGTAGAATTAACAATCGGTTTTATTTTTTTTACAAAAAGATTTGCCTTGTCAATATCAACTCCAGACTTTTTATAATCTATCATTTGAACTCCTTATTTAAAAACATTATCTCTTTAAAACACCGCGTCTAACTTAATAAACCTTTGAAAATTAAGAAATAAGCTCTCCTTCACTGCAAAGCTCTAGAAGAATTTTATAACAGAATATCTCCCCCTCTTCAAGATTAAAAAACATAGATCATTTCAGCCTAAATAAAATATAGTATATTGAGCAATAGAAACTAAACTACACAATAGATTAAACTTATAACTGCTAGGATAAAACTTCTTAAAAATCGATATAACTACTAAATTCCAAAACGCTTAAAAACCTTTTCTGTATAACCAAGATAAGAATCGAGGTCAAAGGTTTTCTTGATCTCTTTTTCATTAAGAAGTTCTCTAATCTTTGAATCTTTGATAACCAAATCCTTAAAATCAATCTTCTCCCGATATGACTTTAAAGCTGGTTCCTGTATTAAATCATATGCTTCTGAACGCGATAGCCCTTTATCTATAAGCATAACCATTAATCTGCCAGATGCAAAAAGACCTTTCTTAAGCCAGAGATTGTCTTTGACTGCTTCTCTATTGACATCTAAACCTTTTACTATTTTTATCATAATATTAAACATATAATCCAAGAGAACAAAAGCATCCGGCAATATAATTCGCTCAACTGAAGAATGAGATATATCTCGTTCATGCCAAAGTGTTATATTCTCTATGGCTGGAATAAGATATCCTCTAAACATCCTAGCTAAGCCCGATATTCTTTCACAGAGAATAGGATTTCTCTTATGCGGCATAGCAGATGAACCCTTCTGCTTCTTGCCAAATGGCTCTAGGACCTCATTTACCTCTGTTCTTTGAAGATGTCTTATCTCTGTTGTAAATCTCTCCAAAGATGCTGCCACTAAAGCAAATGTTGCAAATAAGCTGGCCAATCTATCTCTAGGTATAACCTGAGTAGAGACGGGCTCTTCTTTCATTTTGAGTTTCTTTGCAACTGCTTTTTCAACATCAGGAGGCATATTAGCATAAGTACCTACAGCTCCGGATATTGCAATAAAACTCAGCTCATCCTTGGCTTTTTTAAGACGCTCTTGATTTCTTAAACCTTCTGAATAGAAATTAAGAAACTTTAATCCTAATGTTGTAGGTTCTGCATGTATGCCATGACTTCTGCCTATTGCAGGTAAATTTTTATATTTTTTAACTAAAGATTTTAATGCTTTTAAATATTCAGCTAAATCTTTTTCTAAAATCTTAATCCCATCCCTAAGCTGAAGCGACAGAGCTGTATCTAAAACATCTGAAGAAGTAAGTCCTTTATGTATATACTTTGCATCTTCACCTATATTCTCTTCTAAGTTTTTAAGAAAAGCTATTAAATCATGGTTTGTAGCTTTCTCTATCTTTTCTATTCTTTTAACATTAAACGATGCTTTCTTCTTAACTGCTAATAATCGTTTCTTACTTAAAGGAACCATCTTCTTCTCTTGAAGAACCTCAAGAACAGCAAGTTCAACATCAAGAAGATACTGGAATCTGGACTCCAGCGACCAAACCTTACTCATTTCAGGTAAACTATATCTATCTATCATGGAAAAATTCTTACATAATAAGGATATTTTGTCAACGCCGGAAAGACAAAACAAAACAATTTTAAATTACATAAAGACAAAAACCCCCTTTGTTGTTTAACAAAGGGGGTCTATTATTATATCTTTTATTCTACGTTTATTGCATTTACTGGACAGTCTTCTGCCATCTTCTTGGCAGCTTCTTCCTGACCTTCAGCAACAGTCTCAGATGTAGGCACAGCTTTATCTTCTTCCATAATAAATACTTCCGGTGCCATATTAACGCAGAGACCACAACCTATGCAAGCATCAGCATCTACCTTCACTATCATCTCTTACCTCCTTTAATAAATTTCTTAACTTTAATTATTCCCATTTTATACCATTGTTTTTAAAAAATGCAATATCTTCTCTAGAGATTTTGGACTTATTATTTCTCTTTGATTTACTTTTTTTAAAAGAATCTAATTCGTTCTTATCAACAATATGCATTTGAAATAAAATATCACTATCTAAATTCCACTCTTTTAATTTCTTTCTAAAAACTTGAAACTCTTTAGACCTAACTAATATTCTATTCAAAGCTTCTTTAAGCTTCTTTAATTCTTTATCAAAATCTTCTTCCCATTCCACAGAATACCTCCATATATACTAAAACACTGCCTATGTAACATGGCCTGTCTTTCCTATTTAATTAAACCGTATCTCTCTATATTATCCTGAACAATATTATCAAGAAATTCTATAGCCTCTTTAATCTCAGGGCTGTCTTTCATAAGATGCTTAAATCTACCCTGGGCTTTTAGAAATTCACTTACCGGTTTTAATTCCTTAAACTGCATTGCCTTTGAGATCTTACCGTTCTCATACTCAACAACAGGAAAGAGACCTGTCTCAACAGCCAACTTCGCTATCTCTAATGTAGCTGAAGGATCATGTCTCCAACCTAAAGGACAGGGAACAAAGATATGAATAAATTTGGGCCCTTTTATAGATATGGCTTTTTTAACTTTTCTCTCAATATCCTTAGGATAGCCGATAGAAGCAGTGGCTGAATAAGGAATATCGTGAGCAGCACAGATTGCAGCCATATTCTTCTTAGACTGGGGGTTACCTAGAGAAAACTTTCCCGCAGGAGAGGTCGTTGTACTGGCATAAGCAGGAGTCATTCCACTTCTTTGAATACCTGTATTCATATAGGCCTCATTATCATACATAACATATAAGATATCGTGGCCTCTCTCAAGCATTCCAGACAGAGACTGCAAACCTATATCGGCTGTGCCACCATCTCCACCCTGAGATATGACATTGACCCTATCTTTTATGCCCAGAGCTTTTAATCCAACTTCAACTCCTGATGCAACTGCAGAAGCATTCTCAAAAAGAGAATGTATGAAAGGAACTTTCCATGCTGTCTGAGGAAAACCAGTCGAAAAGACCTCAAGGCATCCGGTAGCATTAGTAATAATTGTATCTTTTCCAGCTGTGTTAAGAACTATTCTAGCTGCAAGCGACTGACCACAACCAGCACAAGCAGTATGTCCAGAGACAAATAGGTTATCCTGCATCAATACCTCCTAACTGACCATTATGGCCGATTCTTCTTTATACCATTTATTTAAATCTACAAATCTAACACTTTCAAACTCTTTATCCAAAAGATCAAATATCTCAACTATTGTCTTAGGCTTGATATCACGTCCACCCAGACCTGCAATAAAACCACTCACTGGCTGTACTTCACCCTTTGACTGCATAAGAGCAGCAATCTCTAAATGAAGCGGCCCTGATGATCCTAAAGATATAGCCTTATCTATAACTCCTATCTTCTTAATACCTTTAAGAGCTTCATAAATCTTATTAGCAGGAAAAGGTCTATAGGATACAACTTTGAGCAAGCCAACTTTTTCGCCTTTCTCTCGCAGCTCATCTACTACATCTTTAATGGTTCCACATATAGAACCCATTGCTATTAAAACTTTCTCTGCATCTTCTAATTTATATTCTTCTACTAGAAGAGACGCTTTTCTGCCAAATATCTTCTCAAACTCTATCTCTTCTTTTTCAATAATCGGCAAAACCTCATCCATAGTTTTCTGTATAGCATAACGAGTCTCCATATATACATCAGGAGCACCAAGCAAGCCCATAGTAAGAGGCTCTTTAGGATCTAACTTATATGCAGGCTCATAAGGAGGTAGATATTTATCAACTTGGTCTTGAGTAGCTAAATCAACAACCTCATAACCATGGGAGAGTATAAAACCATCCATGCATACCATTGCAGGAAGCATAACATCTTTATGTTCTGCTAGTTTATAAGCCAAGAAATGTAAATCATGCGACTCTTGATTATTCTCTGCATAAAACTGCATCCAGCCTGCATCTCTGATTGCCATAGAATCCTGGTGATCGTTCCAGATGTTAATAGGAGCTGAAAGAGCCCTATTTACACAAGTTAAAATAACTGGCAATCTCATGCCAGCAATATTAAATAATACTTCACTCATAAGAATCAAGCCCTGAGAGCTTGTTGCTGTATAAGATCTGGCACCGGTAGCCGTAGAACCCAAGACGACAGAAGCAGCAGAATGCTCTGATTCAACATTGACATATTCTGATTCTAGCGCACCATTTGCAACCATCTCAGATAGTCTCTCTACAATATGTGTCTGTGGAGTAATTGGATAGGCGCAGACAACCTTTGGCTTTATCATCCTTACAGCTTCAGCCACAGCATGAGAACCTTCTATAAATGTTTTCATCTCCCATCCTCCTCGACCATCTCTATATCTTTTTTTGGACAGATAACTGCGCAGAGCCCACAACCTTTACAGTAATCTAGATCGGCTTCATAGTCATTCTTCTCTGTCCCTTTGATACAACCTTCAGGACAAATATCAATACACATATTACACGCTATGCAATTTTTTTGTAGAAAGACAGGCTTCTTCTTTGTCCGCCAAGAACCAGTCTTATTTGCCAAGCTTGTAGCCGGCTTCGATATAATAGGAACAAACATTTACTCCTCCTTATTTTTTAATGCTAAAGCAACATCATAACCTTTCTGAGCAGCCTCTGCATTTTTCTGGCCAACAGCACCTTTAAAACGCTCAGATATAGCATTCTTCATATTCTCTATGTCTAATTCTCCGCTTAGCCCCGCATAGGCTCCCAATATAACCGTATTACCTAGGGGTTTGCCTGTTATTTCTAAAGCAATATCATTAGCAGGAATTGAAAATATTTTAAGATCTCTATCTGAACTATACTCTTTCTCTGAATTGATTATTATAAGTCCCTTCTCTTTTACTCCAGCAAATACGCCCTGGCTACTTATTAGGGTAGCATCTATGACAAGTGCATAATCAGGCTCATAGACTCTAGACCGTACTCTTATAGGCTTATCATCTACTCGTATAAAAGCATTCATCGGCGCACCCATTCTAGCCGCACCAAAATGAGGAAAAGCATAGGCAAACTTCTTCTGTTTAAAATAGGCATTGCCCAGAATAACCGCTGTTGTAATAGCACCCTGGCCCGCTCTGGCATATACCGTCACTTCTTTCATCTCTCCTCCTTATGTAATTATATAATCTTTTAAATACCTCTATCAATCAGCTCCATCAAAATTGGCATCGACAAGCTCTTGAGGTAAAAGATCCTTGACCTGTTTCTTAATAGCAACTGGTTTAATAAACTTATCTACCACTTCTTTTGTACCTTTTATATTAAGCTGCTTGAAAAGAAAATCAAACTCTTCTTCAAGTTTTGATGCAATATCTTGCTTAATATTTTTATCAAGACAATGTAACTTCTGTTTGAAGTTACCCAAAGCCTGCTTCCTAGCTTTATACAAGAACTGCTCTTCTGTCTGGCCTTCCTTCCATTCTGATTTAAAGTTCTCTTTAAGCCAATCATATATCTCAGTCTTTAGATCCGCTGGCATATTATCATAGATAATATTCTGAAACTGTGTAGCTAAATGTATCTCTGCAGCGGTTGTCTCTGGGAATTTATTAAAAGCCTCTTTAGGTAGAGTAGATGCACCATGCTGAA
>CAZVIC010000010.1:0-20567 GCA_964627735.1 uncultured Planctomycetia bacterium
TATAGAGAATCTGGTTTACTTCATTAACTCCTAAATTAAGCGCTTGCTCTGCCCAGTAGGTTAAGAAGCCATTGTCTTCATATGGAGCATTTAATATATCTACTGGACCTATCAATGCTTCAACACCATTTTTAACGCCTACCATTGCATCTAATAGGTTGCATGTATAATCGAGACCGCCATTTACTTTTGATAAGGCATCTTCTGCCATATAGGTAAAGAATCCAATATCGAAAGAACCTAAAAGAGCAGTTATCTTAGGGTCTAACCGGTTTCTGAATAGGTTATATACTTCATTTCCGGAATAACCCTCTCTCATATATTGTGCCCAACCTGCGATTATCTTTATATCTCTTGCATTTCTAACGTCAAGATCTCTATGAATTAGATTATCTTTTACACCTTCCATAAATACATTAGAAAGAATAATCATCATCTTTACGTTTAGCTGGGTAAAGCCTAAATTAATAAGATTGGCCCAATTAAATAAAGCCTGTAAATCACTTATATCATTGAGATTGACTTGGCCCATCTGAAAGAATGAACCGTTATGCCAGAAATCTATCGCATCCTTTAATACCCCTACTGTATCAATAAGTGATTGGACTTGGTTTAGAGTATAGCCTTGATCTAAGAGATTTGACCAGAAATCTAATATTGTTTGATCATTAGAATTATTTAAATCTAGTGCTCTACCTAGGAGATTCTTGATCCAGCCTTGGATAGTATCGGTTTCTGATTTAGATGCTTGAATTTTAAATACAGATGAACCTCTTGACTCCTCTTCTTCTTCACCTTTTTCTTCTGAGTCTTCAGATTCTTTGTTTTCTTCTTCAGACTGTTCTTTCTCTGCCTTACTTACTTCATTTTTATTCTCTACTGCGTCTTTAGCGTCTCCAGTAGATTCAGAACCTTCTGGCATCTGACCTTTCTCTTCGCCTTTACTTACCTCAGCAGCATAAGAAAGGGTAGATGTGGTAAAAAAACATACAACTATTAATACTCTTATTAGTAATTTTGCCTGTTTCACTTACTTCCCCCTCCAGAATTAATAAACTATCTGGTATTAAACTCTTGTTTTAATAGTTCTATCTCCTTTGTGAACATGTTTCCGTATAAAGATGTATGATTTAATGTCCATGTTATACAATCTGTCATTGCTTCATTAGTTGGTCTGTTCCAGCCTAGCATAGAATAATTTAATAATACTCCATTTACAAAACCTTGCAAGATATCTTTTCCGAAATCGTATTGGCCTGAATAATCAGACTTATAGCCAGTCACAAAGAGCTGGTTTTCAAAACCACTATTCTGTTCGCTTGTCTGGATATAAGGCAATAGTCCTTCAAATACGTCTATTACCATGGTAGTTGCTTCTAAGGCTTTAGTATTTATGGCTTCTTCTGTTAAGTCGCTATTTACTGTAGTTATATGAGTTCTAAATCTTCTGTTTACGTCTTCCCAGAAGTTAAAAGTAGCTGTAGTTATTATTACATCATTAGGAACTCTATCGATAATTATCTGTTCTATAGATGTCTGGGCAGTTATAGCTGGCATAGATTCTTCTACAACTTCGGGTGTGGTCACTTCTTCAGGAAGATCAGTAGCGACTACAGTATCAGAGATTTTAGCTTCATATCTTAACTGAATATATGCATTCTCACTTCTTATCTCTTCCTGAGTATCAGCTTCTATTTGAACGGCCGTTGCTTCTATCACATAACTGCCTTCTTCTGGAAGCACGACAGGCCAAGCTTGTTCAGGGCTACCTTCGTTGACCACTACATCACTGGCGATTACAACATCCGTGTCTTTGTTGTAGACTTCTATTTCTATGTACGCATCTTCAGTTTGAGTATCTATACTTACTGTCACTGTTGGATTGTCTACTATTAATTCCTGAGTTGTAGGATCTATAGTTGCTTCTTCAATAATAGTTATAATAGGTGTTGGTAGAGATATTGTTTCTGCTCTGGCTACTATAACAGGATCCGTTGATCCTTGTGGCATGGGTTGAGTCTCTAGGATTATTTTTGAGCTTAACTCTTCCAATGCATCTATGAATGAGACGTACTTAGAGTTGCTGCTACCCTTATGTGTATATATTCCATGGCGGGTTATTGTTTTTTGGAATATTTCATCAAGTGCTTCATCAAAGTCTTCTGTTAGTGCTCTGTATTCTCTTCTATCAAGTACTCCTATCTCTTTAGCATCACGATTATCAAAATATTTTTCAAGCTCATATCTTAAATAATTTGCAATCATTTCGATGATATCTTCATATTTTCCATCTTCAAAGCTATTTATGCTCTCTATGGATAGATTGTTAAATTGACCGCCTGTAATCGCATCTAAACCTGTTATCATATATTCTATTGCAGAGTCTATTAGAGGCTGATAATCTCTTGAAATTCTAATGTAATCTCTCATTGGTCTTCCGACCCATCTTTCAATATAACTCATTGTGTCATTGTCTTCAGTCCAGGATTGTTGAGCAATAGCAACTTGAGTAATTTCAGGCTCTGTCTCTTCTGGAATTATTTCTGTTTCAGATGCAGCTGCTGTATCTGTATCGTCCGGTGTTCTCACTGCGGTAGATCTAGCTCCTACATCAGTTCCTGGTATAGCAGGATTATCTACGACTCTCTCTTGCGGTGCTTTTTCTTCCGTTGTTATTATTGGGGCAGGTGTATCTTTTTTCTCAACAATTGGTTGGGGTTGACCTGTTGCAACTACTAATTCTTGTTCTCTTATGTATCCTTTTACTCTTTGGATTTCATCTGTTATATTAGTTGGAGTTGAATCTTCATTGAGATTGGAAGCCACTATGTATCCGTAATTTCTTAAAGTATTTCTAGAGCTATCTTCAAGTGCACCAGATCCTGTGTCGTGGTTTACTCTTAAGAGAGCCATAATGTCTAATTCGCTGTCCATTTCAGATATTACTCCATCTACTATATTTTGATAAGCTCTATAGGCATTAGCCAATGCCGTATTCATTGTGCTTAAGATATTTTCTGTATTAGGAGTGCGTCCTCTCTTTAATACATCAGACATTTTTTCTTCATAAATTTTCATTGCCTCTTGTATCTTATAAGGCTGGAGGTTCTCTTCTTCCCATTCGTCTACTCCAGTATCGATTCTTGCTATAATCTCTTGACCTAAGAGTGCGAGTTCTCTCAAACCATTTAGATCGCTGCTTAGATATCTGTCCAATTCATTTACGCTACTGAAGCCGAAGTATCCTGTCAATGTGTCTCTATCTATAAGAGATGTTGCCGTTAGTATATCTGCAAGCTCTCTATATGTATTCTGATTTAAATAATAGGTTTCACCCTCGATATCTCTTAACCAAGATGTCCAGTTGGCATCATAGATGCTTAAGAATGAAGCTACAAATGTAGCATCTATATTCTCTGCTCCATTTTGAACAAGTAGGTCTCTAACATCCTCAAGCAGAGTCTCTTCTGTCGGTATCTGGTAACCTCTTCTAACGCCTGAGTTGCTATCGTGGGCTTTTTTAGCTGCTTCACCTCGTACCATAGATAAGGTCACTTCGGGCTCATTTGCAAACCAACCCAAGAGCCCTACTGCATTAGGATTACTATAATCGATAGTGTAATCATCGAGTGTGACTCTTGCAGCTATCTCAGCATTAAGTATCTCTTTTACCTTATCTAATCCGTATATTCTTGCTTCTGCTACATAATAGAAAACTATTCCGGATTGATAAGGGTCAAGCATATCTATATCCATAAACCTGGCTTGTTCTACGAGAGGTTTTAGCTCAGCTGCTATAGCCAGTCTATCGGATACGACTTTAATTCCATAATCAATAGCGAGCTCAAGAGCAGATTTATTAAACAAACCTTCTAGTTGTTCTTTATATGCTTCTTCAAATGCTTCATAGTATTCACTACGTCTAGGATGTACCCGAATGGTAGTCGGGCCTCCGCCTACTGTTACGGTCCGACTTTTAAATTTCTCTAACTTAGCATATTGTTCAGCTGTAGGGCTCATTGGATCAAATCCATTTGTCAGCATCCAATCAAACCACATCTCTTTAGCTACCAGTGGATCTATAGCTATAGTAGTTTCATATGATGGGGCGTAAGGACCTTCAACAGTATAGGACTGGATATAAAGCTGTCCGTTTTTAATATAGGCTGTTAATTCTTGACCTTCTAAGAATTCAACCATAAGTTCTTGATAGCCAGGCTGGCTTCTTCGTTGCCTTGTGTAAGCGTCTGAAGATTTGAGCTCTTCATCGCTTATTCCGCCCCAGAGAAGGCTTGAACCCTCTTCTGTGGCTTCAAACTCTATCTGTAGTTTTAGTCTTTCAAAATTGGATATATTTTTAGCATCAATACCTTTATTGCTAAGAAAACCATTAAAAGATTCTTCATAAGGATCACTGCTTCTTGCTATCTCTAAAAATGCATTTAATCCAATCTGCATGGCATTCTCTGACTGGTTTGTCAGGTATCCTGCTTGATCAAAGTTGCTGAGTAATACAGAGCTTTGATCTAGCGATATAGCAGTTTGAGGTTCTAATGCATTGCTTACTCTAATCAATGTAAATATGAAATTTCCCCAGGCTGTACTTGCATCGGCTGATTTACCAAGTACACTAGCCTTAATCCAGTTATCATATGTGCCGCAGATATTACGGATAAACCTAATTGCCTCTAACTCTATATAAGAGAAAGTAACAGCATCTGTGCCAAAATTCTTATAATCTTCAATATGGCTGTAGTACGATGTTCCCTCTGGCATCTCAGTCATTGTGAATTCTTTTCCAGTATATCTCTCCCAGAATATAATCATTTTGGCTAAGTCGTCATCGTTTCTAGGAAGCGGGAAGTTTAATAGATAATTATAGCCTGGGATCTGACCCGATATTCTTCCAATCTGCATATCAGATATTATTCCTTTTATCTGTTCAAAACGAGGGTCTTCTGTGATCTCTTTTACCTCTTGATCTGTTATAGGAGCAATGAGTTTTGCATAGTAGCTTAATAAGCCTATAGCATCAGAGTTTTGTAATACATCTTCTATTGTGTAATCTCTGGATCCATCTTCAAGCTCAATTGCGCCTACGGCTGTAAGCAATGTCTCTGCAGTAAATATTTTCTCATCAAGGAGTATTGTGCTTATTAAAGATAGTTCTTCATATACTGTCGCAAAAGCTTCATCCTTGCTCAATCCCTCTTCATCTACTAATTCCCAGACTCTCTGAGTCAGGGTTTCTATATATCCAGCATGAATTACATTGCTCTCTATATCTATTGATCTACCTAATAGGGTAGTTAAAATCCCAGATCCATCAGCAACAAATGTAGCTCTTGTATTATCTATAAATGTTTTTTGTTCTAGGTCAGTAAAGTAGGCATGTAGATAATCTCTGTTAATATCTTCAGTGATTTTAAAGTTGGGATTTTCAAGGTTAGTAGCAATGCTTGTCAGAAGCCCTGATGTAAAGAATTCAGATACTATTAATTCAACGCCTTTTCCTAGCAGAGCTCCTAACAGTCTAAAGGCTTTTCCTTTGCTTGCTATCTCTGTCTGGACTTCTGATATGTCTTTTAAGCCGTATATTACTGGAGTAGCGTAGCTGCTCAGTACCCAAATAGCATCTATTCTGTCAGCGAGCTTGAGTGTCTCAAACTCAGCTTCAAATGTTTGGCGTAATTGAGTCAGTATTTCTACTTCTTGGTATAATGGGGTTATTACTGCTGATAAGAGAGTTATCTCTGCTATAGTTTCATAGCTCTTCTGAGATCCGGACTCAAAATCTTTCTGGATCCAGTTCTCAGCAATTGCTCTTGCAGCTAATAGGCCTTCCTCAGTATCCGGAAGCATAAATAATGAACTTGCTAATTCTCTTAACCCTTCGTAGTCTCTAGCTTCAAGTTTTTCTTTAACCCTGAACCCAGTCTCTATATTACTGAAGAGAACATCTGCTCTCTCTGTAAGCAATATAGCCCTCTCTGCTTCCGGCAGGGAAGGAAGAGATTTTTCCAAATTATCTATCTCTTCAGATATCCAGCTGTTGATATTTGCTAATAATACATCTCTTTCCTCATCATTGAATCCCAACTCTTCTAGTATCTGTTCGGTTGCTGTTGAATCTTCTTCAAGTATAAATCTATCTAATCCTGCTTGGAACCTTGTTGTAGTTGTAACTATATCGTCTAAACTGTCAGAACCTGAGATAATTCTACCAATAATAGAACTAAATATATCAACCCCCGCATTTTTTTGTAATCTTTCTGCATAGAATCCAGCGACACCTATTAAGTTAGAATCTGTTAGAAGATCGAACTCTGTATCGTAAAGAGCTTCTAATCCATTACCTGGTTCTGCTCCCTCCACTAAATATTTGCCTAAAGTTAATAAGGCGGCCACATATGTTAAACTTCTGTCTTCAGAGAGTGTAGCATAAAAACCCGCAAGTGCTTCTAATGGTTTATTTAGATTAATGTCAAGCTCATCAATATCACCGTATATCGATAGATCTTCACCATAGTAGTATTTTATTAAAGGTATTAATGCTGCAGATCTTTCGGCGAACTCTGTCTTTGGTGTAGTTACTCTTGGTATGTCAGAGATGCTTGCTGACATAAGTCTAAACATATCAACAATACTGGTTGTTTCGAAATCTAAAAATCCATGCCTACATTCTTCTGCTTCCAGCAATGCATCCATCCACTGCTGTAATTCTTCTTGGCCCTCACCGTCCCAAGTGAGTTGTTTGTTGAATATCTCTTCTACTATTAAAGGAATATTTGTATGGACATTTTGCATATGAATATCTATTTTTCTGAGCATATTTATTGTCTGAGCAAAGTCTCTCCAGTTGTCGAGTTTTCCGTTTTCTGCAATAGATGGAATAATAAGCCAGTCTAATAACTCAGAGATAATACCTTGTTCTTCTAATATTTCTAGATCTTTATCAAAGGCGAACTCTAGCCCGGCTATAAACATAGCAGCTATCTCCGGAGAGATTTCTATGTCATCGCCTGTATCATCTAAAGATAATCCTTCTATCCTCTCGTAATAGCTGGGTAGTTCTTCAATAGTAATCTTTTCTTCTTGGATTGATAAAGCAAGTAGCGATATAGTAGCAAGCGTAGTTTCAGATTGATAGGGGTTTAAGCCAAGCTTATCTCCTGTTTCAATAATAAGACTTAGATAAGTACTTAACTCTTCTTCTAAAAGCCGGTTGTCTTTACCGACGAAGTTATTGCTATAAATAAATAAAGGTAGAGCTGTTCTAAGCAGCGCAGATATATCTCCTTGGTTGTTAATTCCGTTGCTAGAGAATGCTTTTATAGAGGCTGAGGTTAGGTTATCGACATCACCAATGCTTGCGCCATCTCTTAGAATGGTCTCTACAAAGATGCTGATTATCTCTATATTTTCAGGCGATATATTTTCTGGAAGAGAACCGATCTCTGCAAATTGAGAAGGCAATAGTTCGCTCAACTCTTCATAAACAGAGAAGATAGCATCCAGTACCCAACTTATCATTGGATTTTGGAGGTTGATTCTTCCGGCACCCAGCTCTTTGTAGCGGTAGGTTGCTCCTTCTGTAAACAAGCTGTTTTGTGAAATAGAAATTCTCTCTATAAGATGTAACTGTCCGACTAAGTCGCCTACTAAGTAGTGGAATATGTTGTCAGTTGTAAGTAAGTCTGTAAATAATTCTGTCCATTCTGAATTATCTAATCCCTGGATACCAGAGAAATTATTTTGAAGTAAGTATGATAGTGTAGTGGCTATCTCTTCTGAGCCTGAGAGATAATGTGATATGTATATATAATCGTCTATTGCTTCTAAGCTTTCGGTGCTTAATGATATGCTTTCCATATCTTGAAGGCGTTGAAGCTGTTCGGGGTTAAGTGTTCTCTCCCCACTCAATACTTCTATTATTGTTTCATCGTCATATACTCTTTGACCGCTTTCATTTTCTATAAGACGTAGCCTTGCAGCCAGAGATAAAAGCACCATATCTTCCTGGTTGTTGATTATATCAGGCGACTTACCAAATGTTGCCTCAAAAACCGGTATTGATTCTTTCATTGCAGTCAGAAGCACTATCTCTGATTCCGGGCTATCTCCAAAATAGAGCGGATTAGTAAATGAACCGACTATACCTGAAAGAGCAGGATCAAATAGATTGAATTCAAACGGTTCTGACAGATATCTCTCTCTTATAGGTGAATATGCAAGCTCTGTAGATTTGGGGTCTTTTAAGCTTTGTTCTATGTAATTATTTATGTCAATGTATTGCTCCTCGGTTATTCTATCCTCAGGATGTAGGAAAATACCTATTTTCTGAAGTATATCCGGGGCTAGATACTCTGCTATAGCGCTCTGCATTATGTCTAGATATCTTGGTTTGTCATTTTCATCTAAACTATTATAGGTTTGGGACAGATTAGCAAAGTAAGGGATATAATCTTCATCAAAACGTCTAAATTGAACGACGAAAATAAGTGCTTTAGCTTTAAGTACAACTTCAGAGTCGGAATCTAAAATGCCATTTTCAGAGAGCCTTATTATTTCGTTTAATTCTTCAAGAGCAAGGCTGTAATACTCGTTCTCTACTTCCGTATAAGCTTGGAATGCCAGCAATGCAGATTCATCTAATTGTTTTGACAGCTCGATAAGATTTTCCATGCTATCTATGCAGCTTTCGGCTATCTCTAATCCATTCTCTGCTCTATCTTGGGGGCTCTGGCTTAAGTCCGCCTCCTTTGGTGTGCTGTCAATAGTTGTAATCTTTTGATTCAGTGCAAATTTCGTCTGTCCATACCTAAGCTGTAGCATGAGAGATATTAACAGAGAATCTAAGTTAGAGTTATCTGCTAGTTCAATCTGAGGCTCTTCGCTGCGTATAAAATTGTCCTCTATTACTGTTGCCAGAGAGTTATAGTCGTTCATTGAAGATGCTTGGGCGATAATTTCTGTAAATTTATCAGTTATATTCTCTCTATCTGTCTGAGAGATATCTCCATCGGAGTAAGAATCTTTTATCAATCTATCGAGCTCCAGGTCTTCTTCTCCCGAGGTGCCTGATATAAGAGCCCAGCGCTCTTCTGCTTTTTGGGTATAGTTATCTCTTAAACCCTGATCGCTGATATTTTCTTCTAGCCAGATGCTCATAGTAGTCCTGTCTACGCTAGTCGTTATGTTCTCTATAGCGACTTCGATAGAACTATTATCTGATGGGTCAAGATGTTTATATGGCTGATAAAATATAGGGCTTATATCTTCTTTCCATCCAGCTGATAAGACACCGTTTAAATATTCTGGATTCAAAAGAGAGAGGTCCCAGCTATCGACTTTATTTGGGTCTCCGAATCCGAGTATAATCTCAAGTGCCAATATGGCAAATGTTTTATCCAGGGAGAATATAGCTGGTGATGCCCAGAGTCCTTTCTCCGGATCAATTGCTCTAGTTCCCCAGAGACTCTCTTGGAATGGATAGTCGATATCCATGCTTCTCATTATACTATAGGCAAGCCATGGCGCGGCTGTAAGTGCATTTGTAGCTGCATCGTGTGAAAGAGTGCCTTCCACATAATAGTTTCCACCATCAGCGCCTCGAGGTTGTACGCCTTCGTCCATCACATAACGGAACTCTGTAGGCTTAGAACCTGTTATCGTCATATTGGCGCTGCGGAAGGTTTCTAATAGTTTTAATGCTTCTGCTCTTGCATTCCAGAGTGCGATAGCAGCATTTCTTAAAGGGTTAAGGTCTTCCGCTGCGCCTTCAATCTGAAATGTTGTTGTCAGGTCGCTTGTTATATCGTGAATCATAGATAGGCACATAAGAGAGAGCGGATACATATACTGAAATATTGCATTTTCCCAAGTGTAGATAAAATCTTCCTCTGATGAACCTTCTCCGACCATTCTGCCTAATTCTTGGTAATATGCGGTGGATAGCTTCTCTGCTAATTGGTAGTCTCCTTGTTTGAGTGCGATTCCAATCCCGGCGAGGTAACAGATAATATATTCATTTATTTTATCCGGTTCCCCTTTAGTGTAACCTCTCCAGGTAAATCCATAATTAAGATTATTTGTAGCAGCAGTTCCATTAGCACTTGCTTTATACATCAAATTGTTTAAGTCTATTGTATCTACATATTCATCTATAAGTGCGGCTGTCTCCAATTCAATTCCCTGCCAGTTTCTAGAATTCATAAGAGCTACTGCTGTTATAAGAGTATCTATTAAAGAGCGCTCTGAGTTTCCAGATGGGTCGTCTGTACCTGGCCTTATATAGTGAGGTGCCATTGTCGTATCTTCATCTAAAAGTACAGAATCATTGGGGTCATAAGGGTTGTCAAGAGATGCTTCGACGACTCTTCTTATTATTTCATTTGCCCTTTTATAGCTGATCATCCCTCTCTCTGCAGCATCCATCGCTGCATGTACTGTACCGGCAGCAGCTGCATAAGTTAAATCCATTGCTCCGCTGGCATCGGCAGGAATCATGCTCTCTCTGTCAGTCTGTGCAAATATAAACTCTATTGACTGCTCAAGCCTGTAATTGAGGTAATCTTCAGCTGAGGTTGGCAGTTCTGCAGTATCCGGTGTGCCTACGATATCGGATAGCAATTCTCTGACGAGGTATGCGAAGATAAGATTAGATTCTATTGCTGTATCTTCATAGGGATTGCCTTCAAGCTCTGCAGAATAAGAGCTTCTTCCAGCAGATGTTATTGCATCAGATAGGTTTTCTATATAGCCTACCGCAAAAGAGTCATAAGGCCAGTACTTAAGCTTAAGAGCGATAAGCCTGTTTACTGCATCCCAGCTCTGTGGAGAATGAGGCAAAAATTGAGTATAGTTTCCTTCCGGATTAGAGAAAGACAGTTGGGTCCAGGTTACAAAGAACTCTTTAAAGGCATTCCAGATCTTATCTTCTATATTTAAATTTGTAAAAGGGAGAAATAGTTCATCTAGCTGCTCTACAACGAAGGGTTCAGAGCGGTATTTTCGGATAATATCAACAGCTGCTATTCCACCAGCTTCTTCTTTTGCTGTCCAGTCGTCTACTGTATCAAAGTTGTTGAAGATAGCATATCGAGGGTATCTCTCAGCCAGGGTATTGGCCATTAGAGCCATGATCTCTTCTCCTTTAGGTGTGTTCTCTGCTCGGGACTTAAATGAGGTTTTTAGATCATCTAAAGTATAGACTCCCTCTTTAACAAGGTTTTGCCAGTATTCTAGAGGTATCTGATCTGTGTATGAGGATATATCTGTCTCTCTTGCAATTACTCCTTCATAGAGTAAACGGACTGCCTGATCTGTTATAAAGTCACGGAGATTAGAACCATACTCTTCGATAAGGTTAGCTGCTAATTCTATTACTCTGTCAAAGTCTACATCTATTCGGTTAGGGTTATCTTGTTTGGTCTTACACTCTGTAAATTCTGATATTATAGCCTCTTTTTTAAATAGATTATCCAAGTCTTCCTTTATCTCACTCTTAGTATCTTCTCTATGCAATCTCTCTACTATATATAAAAGGAAGCTGTCGCTAGAGATATCTTGAGGTATCTCTATTCCAGAAGAGAGAAGGCCGTTCTCTTTAAGCAGCTCTTCGGTCTCTCTATAGACTGATTCTGCAACAGAGCGTTGGAAGGTGTTTTTAGCTTCGTAGGTGCCCTCTGCATTAGCAGAGAGAGTCAAGGCTTCAGTTATAATGCTGGTCATGTTTTCTGATATTAGGTCTTGACTTAACCCTAAGCTCTCAAGAACCATTCCATAATGGAAGAGGTTATCCAGATTAAATTCATCACTTGAGATTATCTCTCTATAACTTGTCCATGGGGAAAAATTGAACTGTCCGTTTAACCAGTTGCCGAGCGGTTCCTGCTCACCCAGAAGCAGAGCGGATTCTTCTAATATACCTTGGATTATGCCTAATACGCCTTGAGCATAACTATCTAGGTACTCAAACTGTTCATCGAGATTATCTCCAGCTGAGCCAAGCAGCTCAAAAAGAGCTATATCAAATGCTGATCTCGAGTCTATATTTCTAAATAATAGTTCACTTGCAACATAGGCTATAGCTGTAAATCTGGTTGTATATTCAGAGTTGAGTGATTCCATGGCAGATATAACAGCTGTCTCTCTATCCTCTATGCCGAGTGCAGCTGCTCTGATAGCAGTAAGACCTATAAGGCCTGTATCCATGACATTCCAGTATTCGGGGTAGAACCTCTCGCCCCAGATAAGGAGTGTAGGGTTATCAGTTACCGTCTTCCAGTAGGCCATGCTATCGGATAACGGGGAGTTAAATAATTTTACCATCTCAGCTAAGCAGAGGCAGTCCTTAGGGAAGCTCCACTCTCTTGACGGAAATACTTCGTTTAAGAATGTTTGAAGTGCATTAGAGTCTAATATTTCGGCTAAAGGCGTAGCTTGAGAAGACATCAATGGATTCGTTATCGTTATATGCCCTTCATAGATTTCAGAACGTCTCTCTCCGAGCAGCGTTACATCAAAGAGTATCTCAAGAGATGCAATGCTATCTTTTTTAAACTCTGAATCACTGTCAAGATAAGAGTCTATCAGCTCTTCATCTATGACTATATCCATGCTCTCGTTGTAATCAAGAGCTATCTCTATCTCATGGCCTTCGCTATCAATTAATTTAAGAGCGAATGATTCCTGATCGAATTCTGCGCTGTTATCAGGTGAGTTAAGAGGGAGGAATGCTATATTAAAACTCAAACTGCCATTATTGAGAATAAAACCGCTCTGATTTTCAGGTATATCAAGGGTTATGGTTGAGCTTATCGGCTCTGAGTCTCGGGTCATAATGGAGTTTATAATAAGTTCGACAATGTTATTTTCTTCATCAGATTTTATGCTGCCGAGAAGTTTTCCTTCTGTGCCAGTAAAGTAATCGGCAAGAGCTATAGTTGTAGCTCCTTCTTGCAAAAATATAATGGTGGATTTTAACTCTTCTAGAGTATATAGCTCACTATCTGTATCCAGTCCGTCCTGGATTAAGGATGTAAGGGTTCTGATAGTCTCATCTGTCTCTTGAGCTGAAAATTCAAATGGGTTTAAGGCATGCTTTAGGTGGATGTAGAAAGCAAGCTCTTCTAACTTTTCTTCTTCTGAACCTCCCCAGATATCAAAGTTACTCTCTTTCCAGTTTTGGATAGCATTGTTTTCAATAATATCTATGGTTTCTATTTCAATCGATGGCAGGGTGATACCCAGATATATTCCTATCAGTTCTTCAACAGGTTTTTCGATATACTCTGCTATTGTAAGTGGCTCACCCTCTATCTGAGAGTAAGTATCGGGTAGCTGGAATGTTGCTCCTCCTGCTGCTGGAACAGAGCCTGCAGATATTGGTTGTAATGGATTAGACATTGTTGCCTGCGAATAGGCGGGATAGAGGTTAATAAAAAGTATTAAAAAGGTTGAAATAAAAATGGATATTAAAAATTTTTTATTAAAAAGGTTCATTTTATCTCCACTCTGTAAACTGTTTATTCCAAGCACCCCGTTGTTTGCTTTCCTCTATATGTATACCATTCCTTATGCGGAGTGTCAAATTGCGTATATATATTTTTTTAGTTGTATCTATTTCAATATTAACTATCAAAATATATGCCTGAATGTTTTTTTATTTTTTCAATCTGGCACAAGTATTGAATATATAACATAAGGAGACAGAGAGATTGATAAAACTTTTAAAGGAGATAGAGTTTAATATGGGTTTTTTAAGTTTAATTCAAATATTAGCATTTTTATCCCCAGAAAATAAAAAGTACTTGACTGAATTTGACAGCTCTGGTTTAATATGGTACAAATTTATCAGAAGCTCAAAGGGGGAAGCAGGAGAGGGTTTAGAAACATTAAACGAAAGGAGGCAGTAAGATGTTTAAGAGATTTTTCTTAGCGGTATTAGCAGTCTTAGTTATCAATGTAAGTAGTTCATTTGCAAGTTCTTTTAGGTCCGGTACACCCGCACAACTTGTCTTTTATCTTTTAAAAGCCTTTGACAGATATCAGGGCTTAGATGATGCCAGAGCTTTTTTGCATGACCCCATAGGCAAGGCGACTTCGCCTTCGGATACCTTTATAAGTTTTAGAGAAGGCTCAAATGCGGCCCAGATATTTTATGAAGTTACAGAAGATTTTAGAGGCCAAAATTATACCTTTGAGAGAGTGGCCAACAGATTATGGGAAGAACTTGAAGAGAGAGATTATGATGTTGCTGGTTTCCAGGCCTATATCTGGGAAGAGGCACGCGGTTTGATGGAAGAGGGCTATGAACTTCAGAACTTAATTAATTTAGGTGTTGATTTAAATGAAGAGGTATTATATGAAACTCGCGCGGTATTTCCTATCTATGGGGATAGTCCTGACTACCTTGATAATGCTAGAGCTGACAGAGAGCGTTCTATGGCCGATGTAATACACGGCTGGGCAATAGAGCAGTATCTTAAGGGGGGCCAGTGGAGTGATCCAGTGCATACAATTGAAGATGCAGCAGACTATATGGTACCTGGGCTTAGCAGCTACCTTGGAGGTTTTGATGCTTCTGACCCTGACCATGTGATAAGTCTATTCTATTACGCAAACCTTGGCCAGCTTATAGAGAGTGAGTCTCCGCAGAATCTTGTAAGATATGGTTACGGTTCATTGTTGGGCATGATTGAAGCCTATAAGAATGAAGTGTTGTTTAAGACAGATGCCAAAGGTAATGTAACGCGGGGTTCAAGCGGCACAATAGAAGGTATAGACTCCAGTGAGTTTATAGGTCTTCTCTTAAGTGCAAAGACAGAGATATTAGAGGCACTTAATAATGAAAAGTATTACGGGGCAGGCAAGACCTTAAATCCGGCTGAGAGCTCTTATGATGATGGTGTTGTATCCGGATGGCTGGAGCAGATCTTTGCTAAACTTCGTGAGGAGAACTATGACTCGCAGACAAAAGAGTTTCGCACTAATCCCAGAATTAGCTTTGAACAGGCTCAGAATTATGTGGTAGATAGTATCACCTACGGTAAAGAAGTTGCAATTATTTTGCGTGATGCCGGATTCGGCGACCTGCCGCTCTACCCAAGAGATAAAACATTTAAAGAAGAGGCAAAAGTCGTTCAGGCAAGAGATTTGGTTGCCAAGTGGACTGATCTAGCTCTGCGTCTTAAAGATAAAGAGGTGATTAGCTCAATAGATGAGATAAAAACTTTTATGCCTGACTCAGCAACTGGCGGAGAGTTGTTAGGCAAATTAGTTGAACTTTTTGATAAGGCTGGGGTACGCAGCGCTTCAGGAAAAAAACGAGATGCGGATTATTTTAAGACCGACCCTGAAGGAATGGCGGCTTATGCAGGTTTTGTAGGCATGGCTGTTGATTTTGTCACATACCCAGAGTATTATGGCTTAAATATTAATTCGGCTGAAGAAGCAGCAGATGCTCTTATTAAGATGGTAGATCTTGGGCTTGATAACGGTCTACCCTCTATGCTTATGGATACTCTTGATATAGAGCGTCTTGAGATTGGCGAAGGCTATATGGCTGGTGAGTACTTCTTCTGGAATCAGGTATTCTATGCTGCAAAGAATAATGTCGGGTTTGATAAAGCCCTGGGATTTGTCGAAGCCCATTTAGATGAAAGAGGCAAGATTAGAGAGGAGCTTCAGGGCAAAATGATTGCCGGCTCTATGTATATTGAACAGAATATTCAGATTCTCAATGCTTTTGCATCCGCTCTTCCTATAGCTCAATCTGAACTACTTGGAAGCGGTGTTTTAAACTATATAAAGGATGAGGTATCTCTTCTCAATTTCTACGACATTCTCGGTCAAGGTGCTATAAGAGAGAGATTTCCTGAATCAGAGATAGGTTTTAAGCCGAAATCACCTGATGAAGACAGCGAATGGAAATGGTCTAATATAATAGATTCAACAACAGGATTTGATTTTGAGGATGAAAGCAATACGGGTTATGCTATAGAACTACCAACAAGCATAGATCCTTATTTGATGTAACCTATTAAAGGGGTAAGAGATGAAAAATGAGAGGACTAGAAGAATAATTTTGTTAAGAAAACTTTTCATAACAATTTTAATAGTTTGTATTATAGTTCAACCTCAACTCCATGCTGCTTTAATAGATAATCCTGCTGGATATGTTATGCCAGAACTCTCCAGCCTAGATTCTGATGCTGTTTTGACTGTTCAACTTGAAGAAGATTTTCTTCCTTTTATTTTGATGCAGCCTGGTTCAGAACTCCCTTTTAAAGACGGTTTTGTTATAGAAGACGGTATCTCTAAACCGGGATGCTGGAACCCTTTTGATTTTGTATTCCAAATTGATAAAGGAATAGTTCTACCCGTTGGATCTGATTCTAGAGACTTTTTTATTCAAAATCTAATAGAATATGCAGATAGCCAGTTTAGAGTCCAAGATATAGCCAGAGTAGAGATACCTGGTATAAGCGAAAGATCTGGCTATGTCATTGCGTTGGATTCTCCTATCAATACAGGCCTAAGGCTGTATATTCTACCTACGATATATGAGGATGGAATTGTGGTTTTAGTGCGTCATCTAAATGATAATGAAGAAGATGGTAAGGATAGAGCATCCTCTGTGTTTGATAATCTATCTGGTTATGCAGAGTCAATAGTTGCTCAACAGCCTGAGACTGCACAACCGGTTACAGAGGAGGATGTCAGAGATATTCTCACAAGGCTTATGTTTCCGGAGAGAGATTTTGCCCAATTGAATCAGGATGAACTTATCCGCATAGAGCAGGCATTTGAGTTTTGGAGCGAGTTGGCCGAAGAGAGGGTAATACCTTACTATAAGGGTTTGGCCGTATTTTCCGATAGCGAGTTAATGGGTTCTGTTGAAGAGCTTGGAGAGGGAGAAGTTAATTTCAACATAGAGAGCCTTATGTCAAGAGAAGATTCTCAGCTTAGTGTTGTAATGCGGTTAAACGGTTTAATGGGTATAACGGATATAGCCTTTGATTATGAGTTTCTGTTAAACTTTGGAAGCGGAGAGCTGGGTAATAAAGTCTTACATTTAATAGGCAAGAGCGGCGAAGAGATTGAGATAGCCCTTGAAGATAGCGGTAGCTTAGATTTAAAATTCAAAGACCTTGGATTGAGCGACTCTTTTCAGCTCCAGGAAGTTGTTATTACTGCCGAGATTACAAAAGGTTCTGATAGACGTATAGATTTTGGAGGCGGAGTCATCAGCCTTAGCGCTTTAAGTTTTACAAGAGAAGCCTTTGCGTTAGATCAGGTAGCATACCGTCTTGAGAATGAGATAGCAATTGATAATAAGCTTGCCTCACTTTTTAGATATAATGTTGAAGAGTTTAGGGCGCTTCTGGATGATCCCAATGCCCTTTCGGTCTACGGCGAAGAGGAGAGTAGGTGGATATCTCTCTTAGATAGCTATCCTTTAAGCGTGGTTGAAGCCCTGCTTAACTTTAGAAGTGATAATACAGCATTTATTTCAGAGAGCGAGGCAATGGATACTGATTTTTATTGGCTACCCTCTATCTTTGAACTTGAACATCCCCGAGATATGGATCTTCTTAATAACCTTGAGGATAAGATAGTTGAGGTCATGGAAGGCAGAAGCGAGAGCACAGACAGGATTGATCTGATACTTGAGTTTGTCTATCTCTTGAGTTCAGAAGAGAAGGCTGAGGTTAGAGATGTTGCCTGGGCCAAATTAACTGCGAATAGTAAAAATTTCGAAGTAGAAGAATTTGTTAAAGATGTCTTAATTCCTGAGATAAGCATATATCTAGGATATAATGGAGATATTACCTCTGATAAGAGCGGCTACCGTGGAGCTGCGATGTATGTTTTAGGCTATAAGCTCTATGAGAAATTAGATCAAGAGAATCTGCTTAGCTCTGAGGATAAAGAGCTGCTTGAAGATGTTATAGATAGGTTGATAGAGAATAAGATTGCCCAACAGGGAAGCTTAAGCGATGAGGCTATCGCAGATATTGAAAATTCAACACGGATAACATTTGCTATAAATAAAATATTATCTTCTACAGAAGAGAGGACCTTAATTGATTTTGCCTACTCACTGAGTGAGTACTACGATAGGGCAGATTGGTTTGAGATATATGAACAGGTCAGAGCTCTTAACGTTTTAAAAAAAGAGATAAAGGGGTTATATAGAGAACCCGAGATAACCTACCAGAGTGATGTAAATAAACTCGGCATAGATGACAATGAGTTTTTAAATGATTACATTATGGGACCACTTCAAGAGTATGTCCTTGCAGTCTATGACCCTGAAACGGGATTGATACTTGATTCACCTGGGACAGACGATGCCAATATGGCTGCGGTGGGGTTGACCTACTACTTGATATCTTCCCTGTATCATTTGGGCTTTATTGGCGATGATGATGTAGCCTATCTTGGATTTGATTCCGTCGAAGATATGATGACAAAAGGCATGGAGACAGCGATAGGTATTCAAGAGAAACAACTCAAAGAAGAGTGGCTCTATCAACTCTTACCAGGTATGCCTCTTTTAATGGCTGAAGAGTTGATTCTTAACATGGTAACTAATCCTGAGGGTATCCTAGATTATATGGATGAAGAGAGTTGGGGCTCATTTAGAGAACAGTGGTTCGGTGATCAGGGTTATCCAGAAGGATATAATGAAATGGAGGCTTTAAGTGAAAACCAAGTAGCATCACTTGAAGAAGGCCTTAAACAGGCAGAACACTATTTTACAAGCTTATGCGACAGTAATTCAACCATTGAAGATATAACGACAAAATTGGCAGCAGATCTTATAGATAGTGGGCAACTTGATTACATGATAGTCTTTGATAAAGGTACCGAAGAATACATACAGGAGTCTCTTTACTTAGAGGGTGTCATGAAAGATTATTTTATGAGATTATACACAGATTATGCACAAGATATCATAGATTCAGTTAGAAGCGGAGAAGCAGAGCTTAGCGATTTATTAGAAGAAGGGATCGAAACAATTTTAAGAGCAGAATTTGACATTGTGAAACAGTACGGAATTGAAGGTATGTTACCTCACTTTATAGATGTAAATACTGGGGGTCGTTCCAAGCCGGATATAGAGGACTCTTCAATCGATACCGTTTTGGCAGCGCTATATTTTTATCACAGTTCTCTTATGTTTCCTGAATTAAAACCATTAGCTATAAGGTTTCTAAAGAACATGAACATGGATGGTTATTTCTACAAGGGGAACGGAGAATATAATCTTGCCTGGAATTATATGTTAAAGGGTGTAGGGTATAATGGCTTTGCTCCATTAGAGTGGAACTATAAAGCGCATGAAAGACTTGCTTTAGGTATTACGAGGAATCTATGGCTATCATTAAATGGTATGGAATTAGAGCCTGAAAATATCTATGGCAGTCGTAACTCATATTCTATGCATGGTCTTCCTAGCTTGATTCCCGGAGATCAAGGGGCAACAAGCTGGATATATAATCTGATATATTCCATCTTGCCTCCAGGCGAAGATTCTAACGGAACTGATTGGAAATTTAATTCCCAGCTAGGTCTTATATATACTGCGTTAGGTGCATTGGATACAGGGCTCTATACCGCTGAAACAGCTAATTGCTTTGGTGCTATGGAGATTCCAGGAGCTGGATATCAGATGTCTATGGGATTACCGCCTTATTCCGACGGGGATATGTCTCGCACAACAGACCCGGCGCCAGATGGTACTTATTCAATCTATTCTTTAAATCCTGCTGCCTCTCCTATAATTGCTCATAGGACTTTATGGCATGAGTGGATTGTAAACCCTAGAATGCAGGGGGAGTATGGATCTTACGGCTCCAGCAATCCTTTAAAGAATTATTTTTCTTCAAGTTACTACACTTTTGATATGGCAGTATTCGGTATTAATGCTTTAGAGGCTCAGTCAGGATATACATTACCTCTTATTGCAGGCGATGAACAACTATCCACTTTATATAGTGCTTTAGGGTATGATTTATCAGGTGTTGAACTTGTTGATACGATAAGCGAAGAGAGAATAGTAGCTATTTTAGGTGATGAATATGTGCAGATAGTAGATAGCATTGAGACCTTACAGAATGAGCTTGAGATTGAGAGTGATTCTGTCATCCAGATGGAATTGCAGTATAAACTTGCAGAGATGAAGGTTCAGCAGGCTATATATCTAGAGAAAGCCATGACTGATTTAAGTAAAGCCAGTGATTGGGATGAACTATATAGATTTTATCTCGCTAATAATGATCGCCTGTACGAAGAGGCTATGGTGTTATTACCCCGCCCCTATCTATTTGAAGGTACAGACGAAGAGTTAATTGTAAAATCATTATCACTTTCATATGTGATAGAAAAAAATAATTATCTTATAGAAGAGCAAGAAGTAACATTTGATCTATTGATTAAATATTTGGCTTCTCATCCAGGATTAGATAATTCAAATTTAATTCACGCAGCTGATATAATAAAAGGTTTGGATTATGAGGCAAATGTAATTTTTGTTGGTTTTGACTCTGAAACCC
>CAZVIC010000011.1:0-20405 GCA_964627735.1 uncultured Planctomycetia bacterium
ATTATA
Organism: uncultured Planctomycetia bacterium; assembly: GCA_964627735.1. Taxonomy (GTDB): domain Bacteria; phylum Omnitrophota; class Gorgyraeia; order Kaelpiales; family Kaelpiaceae; genus Kaelpia. The sequence goes on from CAZVIC010000011.1 coordinate 7, forward strand.
AAGGAAAATTTGGAATTCAGATTATGTTTTTAAATTCAAATAAATCTGAAGCTAAAGGCATAGCGCAAGTTATGTCAGAATTAGATCCAGATGAGGTTCAGCTCAATACTCCTTTGCGTGATTCTAAAGTTAAAGCTTTGTCGAAAGAGGAGATGGTTGAGATAGAAGAGTTCTTTAAGGACTTTAATGTAATTTCGGTTTATGATAGGGAGAGAAAAAAAGTAGATTCGATAAGTAAGGATAGTACAATGAGAAGAAGGGGAAAAGAACTATGATAGTTGATATAACTCATCTAAAACCAAAAGAGAGTGGTGTGATTGTTGAGATAAAAGGAGGCTCTAATCTTGTTGGTCGCCTTCAGAGTATGGGCATAAGAATCAGTAAGAAGCTTACTAAGGTTAGCTCTCATTTTTGGGGTGGTCCGCAGACTATTGAGATCGATAATTTCAAAGTTGCTATTGGTCATGGAATGGCCAAAAAGATTATAGTAGATACAGGTAAATGAAAAGTATTCTATTGGTTGGAAATCCTAATGTAGGCAAGAGTGCAATCTTTTCTCGTCTTACAGGGGCAAGGGTTGTTATATCTAATTTTCCTGGTTCAACTGTTGAATATACAAAGGGTCGGAGTAAGATCTTTGGAGATGTAGTAGATGTAATAGATGTTCCGGGCACATACAGCTTAGAGCCTAATTGTCGCGCTGAAGAGGTTGCAGTTAAGATGCTTGATCAGGGTGATATTATTGTGAATGTAGTTGATGCAACTAATTTAGAGAGAAATCTATATCTTACTTTAGAGTTAATCGAAAGAGGTTTGCCTGTTGTAGTTGCTTTAAATATTTGGGATGAGACAAAGCATCGTGGAATTAGCATAGATATCAAGAGATTAGAAGAGCTCTTAGGGGTGCCTGTCGTAGGCACTTGCGGTTTAACAGGAGAAGGTATAAGAGAATTGGCATTAAAGATGAAAGATTTAAAGCCAAAACAAAAAGAAGACGTCTCAAATGAACAGCACTGGGTAGAGATAGGCAATATTATTCAAGAAGTACAGAAGCTACACCATAGACATCATACATTTCTTGAGATTTTAGAAGGATTAAGTATTAGGCCATTTAGTGGTCTGATTATAGCGTTCTTAACTCTAGTAGCTTCTTTCTTTGTGGTTAGATTTATAGGTGAAGGTATTGTTAATCATCTGCTGGATCCATTATTCAATAATTATTGGTTGCCTGTATTAAATAATTTAAGTGCTGTTTTATCTAAGTTTGGTTTTTTACACTATGTAGTGATAGGTAAGTTAATCAATGGAGGAATAGATTTTGGGCTTTCATTTGGGCTTTTGACCACAGGGCTCTATGTACCAATAGTTATGGTAGCTCCTTATATTTTGAGTTTCTATTTCGTTCTAGGGCTTATGGAAGATTTTGGATATTTACCGCGTCTCGCCGTCTTAGTTGACAACGTGATGCATAAAATAGGATTACATGGTTATGCTATTATTGGAATGATATTAGGTTTGGGTTGTAATGTCTCTGGTGCTCTCTCAGTGCGATTACTTGAAAGTAGGAGGGAGAAGTTCATTGCTTCAACTCTTCTTAGCATTGCAGTGCCTTGCATGGCTCAGACAGCTGTTATAGTTGGGTTATTAGGCGCTAGAAGTGGTAAGGCTGTAATAATTGTATTTTCAACTCTTTTCTTGTTGTGGCTTATTATAGGTTATATCTTAAATAAGGTTTTAAAAGGAGAGAGTATTCCTCTGATGCTTGAGATTCCTCCCTATAGGAGGCCTCATTTTGGCGCTGTTTTAAAGAAGCTTTGGATGCGGATATCGAGTTTTTTTCTTACCGCAATGCCTTATGTTTTACTAGGTGTATTCTTAGTTAATATGTTCTATGTATTTGGAGTAGTAGATTTTTTTGCTCGTATATTTTCTCCGGTTCTTAAAAATATTTGGGGATTACCTTCTGAGGTAATATCAGCATTATTGATTGGATTTTTAAGAAAGGATGTTGCTGTAGGCATGCTAGGCCCAATGGGTTTAACAATAAAGCAGCTAACTATAGGCTGTGTTATTCTTGCTATATATTTTCCCTGCTTTGCTACTTTTATAGTTTTATTTAAGGAGTTGGGGTTAAAAGATATGTTAAAAGCAGCGGTTATTATGATATCTGTAGCTATAATAGTTGGCGGAATTCTCAATATGATTCTTTAATTATGAATTTCGAAGAGTTAAATAAAGCTCGGAAGATACTTAATCTTGATCCTGAAGTAACTGCAGGGGATATAAAAGAGTCTTTTCATGAGTTAGTAAAAGAGGTTCATCCAGATGTTACTAAAGGTAAAGATAGAGAGAAATCAATAGAAAGATTTCGAGAGACATCTTGGGCCTATGAGACGATCATGAAATACTTGTCTAGTTACAAGTTCTCTTTCAAGGAAGAGGATTTTAATAAGCAGCATATAGACTTCAATAAAGAACTAAAAGACCATATGGACAGATTCTTTGAAGATTGGCTTTAGATTTATCTATTTGACTTTTAAGCCCTTATTATTTAGAATTCTTGCTATGAAAAACTTCAAGGTCCTTGTCGTATCTATAGTTTTTTTTAGCTTTTTAAGCAGTGCATTTTCTTTTTGGATTTGGACGCCCGAGACAGGCAAATGGATAAATCCTGATAGCTATGTTCGGGATACGCCTGAAGAGCAGTTTAATCTGGGTTATAAGAAATTTCAGGAAGAAGATTTCAAAGGGGCTATTGGGGCTTTCAAGAAACTTGTCAAACATTATGAAAAGTCAAAGTATGCTCCAGAAGCTCAATTTTATATTGGACAGGCTCAAGAGAGGTTGGGTAAATATTATCAGGCGTTCCAGGCATACCAGAAGATCATAGATACCTATCCTTACACCTCAAGAGTCGATGAGGTTATATCCTTAGAATACAAGATAGGAAATCTTTATTTCGTAAGAGACAATGAAGATAGAGAGTTAATGGAGAAGTTGTCTTTTTTAGATGATAATTCAAGGGCAATTGAGATATTTAAAAAGGTAGTTGATAATTCTCCTTATGGAGAGTATGCGCCTTTGGCTCAATTTAAATTAGGCTTGATGTATAAGAGAATAGGAGATTATCCCGGAGCAGAAGAAGCTTTTAAAAATCTTATTACAGGTTACCCTGGATCTGAATTAGCAGATGATGCAGTTATACAGCTTGCAGAAGTTGCATCAGAGAAAGAAGCCAAAGTAGATTATTCTCAAGAAGGGACAGAGATTGCAATCAAGAGATTAGAAGAGATGTCTCAAGCTGGAGATATGCCTCAAGAGGGGGATAAGATATTAACAAGGCTAAAAGAGCGTAAAGCAGAGAGCCTTTATAATACAGCTAAGTTTTATGAGAAGCAAAAATTGTATGATAGTGCTATTGTATATTATGAAGAGGTAGTCAAGCAATATCCTAATACTGATTGGGCTGCAGTAGCTGCCGAGAAGGTTGCAGCGTTTAAAAGGAAGGTAAATTAATTGAAAAGACTGATAATTATATTTCTAGTCACCTTGATGGTTTCAGGTTGTGGTTATACTTTAAGGAGTGCTCAAAATTCACCCTATAAGACAATATATATTCCAACTTTTTCTAACAAGATCTCTATAAATAGTATCTCTTCGGATTATAAGCTCTATTATCGTGGTCTTGAGATAGAGCTTGAGAATGTCTTAAGAGAGAGATTTAGGTATGATGGTAATATTCTATCTGTTTCTAATGTCCAAGATGCTGATATTGCTATAGAGGGTGAGATATTAGACTATAATAAGAGTGCTTTAAGTTATGCTAATGATGAAGATGTTGATGAGTATAGAATTACAGTTAGCACGAATGTACGTCTCTTGGAAAAAGGCGAAGAACTGTGGAGCGAGAGTATATCTGGAGAGTCTACTTACCTTATAGCAGGTACTAATGCTAAAAGCGAGACTCAGGCTTTAAGGGATGCTTTGAGTGATTTATCTAGAAAGATTGTAGACAGAGTAGTAGTTAACTGGTGAGTGCTTTTTTAATATATTCAAAGGATAGTACTCTTGCTGAGATTTTTTTAGAGTCTCAGGTCAAGAGGTTAAGCCCCAAGAAGGTTCAAAGATATTCTCTTAAATCTAAAAGTTTCGAAGATACTATTGCTAATATATTTAATTTTTCTCTCTTTGAAGATAGCACATTATATTTCTTAGATAATGCCGAAGCTCTTAAACCAAAAAATCTAACCTTTTTAAAAGATAAAATAGATTTTACACAACTCAAAGATAGCTATATTTTCAATCTTATAAGCAAGACCTATTGGTTACAAGTGCCCAAATGGGAAGATATTAAAGGATTAAAAGTTATGGAGCTACGATTTAATGCTAGCGATATAAAGCTATATCTTGAGAAATTTAGCGGCAAGAATATATCATCAGAAGTAGTAAGCTATATAGTGAAGACATATAATAAAAGTAAAGATTTTAAATATATTATCGATGCTGTTTTAAAAGCCGAGCTACTTTATCCTGAGAGAGATTATATAGACCTAGGTGTACTTAGCGAGTTTCTTAAAGATAGAGAACCGCCTGAGATGAAATATCTTTATGAGAGATTATTAGCAAAAGATACTAAGCATTCTCTTGAGACAGTATTGTCTTTAAAAGAAAAGGGATATAAAGATGAAGTAATATTGCTCTCTCTTATGCCTCGCTTTATTGATAATGTAGATAGCAGAGAGGCTGATTTTATTATTCATTTAGAGAAGAGTTTTAAAACTGGTAAGAAAGACGCTTACTCTTTAATTTTGGATTTAATTTTATTCTTTACCAAAAGAGAGATCTTTAAAGTCTCTGCTGGAGTTTTAAATAATGATTAAAGAGATGATAAGAGTCGGCGGCGGTTTCATAGAAGCTATTTTAATTGAACTGGGTGATCATAATCTTATTATTTTAAGGGGCAGTAAAGGTTATATTATGTGTGGGTATCTTGATATGGATGTTGCGATTAATTTTGGAGATGTTGCGATTAAAATAACTGAGGTTAATACGATTCAAGAAGCGTTATATACTACAGCTAAAGAGGTTAGTAAAGGAGCTGAAAAGATTGGCATCCATGAAGGTCAGAATATTAGCGATATTCTTGAATTAATTGTATAGGAGGTGTGAGCTATGAAGAAAATAGTTTTTGTTGTTACCAGTTTAGTTTTAATTTTTTCCTCTTTGGTCTATGCTCAGGAAAAAGTACTTGTATTAAGAGAGGCAAAAGAACATAAGAAAGCAGCTGCTGCAGTTGAAGTCTATTTAGAAGGCAATACTTTAGAGGTGACAGTAATAGGCAGGATGGATAGGACGAAGCCTAGGATATATAATGTTATAGTAATTGGACCTAAGATTGGTAGAGTTGCGCCTAAGATGCGTGAGACCCTTTATCCTACGATGAAAAATGAAGAGCCTTTTCCGACAAAGAAGAGCGGTGGTTTTATAAGATTCTCAAGCAAAGAAGAGACAAAGAATACATCCGGAACTCTTACAAAAGAGCTCTTAAAATTTGAAATTCCAGGTGAGAAAATAGTAGACGGCAAGCGTTATCAGATCTGGGTTAAGTTGGAGAGTATGCAGAGAGGCGGAGATAAAGAGTCTTTTAAGTTTGATTTAGAAGATTTTGCCAATTATTTTTAAAAATTACACTTATTTAAGTGTTTAGTTTTTTATTTGCTTAATTTAAGTAAATTTAGTATTTTAATTTCAGCCACTATGAAGTGGTCTCACCTCAAAGAAGAGTTGTAAAATTATCCAAATTGCTGTTGATAAGTTAGTTCTTATTGGTATAATAGTGCTCAAATTTTAATCATTATTAAGGAGGTTTTATGCCGAAGCGTTCTGACATCCACAAGGTTCTTATAATAGGATCAGGTCCAATTATAATAGGTCAGGCTTGTGAGTTTGACTATTCAGGCACTCAAGCCTGCAAAGCTCTTAAAGAAGAAGGTTATGAGGTTATTCTAGTTAATTCTAATCCAGCAACAATCATGACCGACCCTGGGATGGCTGATAAAACATATATAGAGCCTTTAACAGTTGAGAGCATAACTAAAATTATAGAGAAAGAACGTCCTGATGCTTTGCTTCCCAACCTTGGTGGTCAGACCGGACTTAATTTATCTTCTGCTTTATATAAGGAAGGAATATTAGATAAATATAATGTTGAGGTTATAGGAGTAAAAACCGATGCTATAGAACGCGGCGAAGATAGATTAGCTTTTAAAGAGACTATGAATAAACTTGGTGTTCCACTTGCAAAGTCTGAAGTTTCTCATTCAGTTGAAGAAGCAGAAAAGATAGCTAGCGAATTAGGCTATCCTGTTGTATTACGCCCTGCATATACTATGGGTGGAACTGGAGGAGGTATAGCTTATAATATCGAGGAGTTAAGAACAATAGTAACGCGTGGTCTTGCAGCAAGCATTGTGAATCAGGTTTTGGTTGAAGAGGCTGTTATAGGATGGGAAGAGCTTGAGCTTGAAGTTGTTCGTGATGCAAAGAATCAGAAGATCACAGTATGTTTTATTGAGAATGTAGATGCAATGGGAGTCCATACTGGGGATAGTTTCTGTGTTGCCCCGATGCTTACGGTACCTGAAGATTTACAGAAAGAACTACAGGATATCTCATATAGAATAGTGGATGCAATAGGCGTAATAGGTGGAACGAATGTTCAATTTGCTCATAATAAAAAAGATGGCAGAATAGTTGTTATTGAAATAAACCCCAGAACTTCACGTTCATCAGCCTTAGCTTCAAAGGCGACAGGTTTTCCTATTGCAAGGGTTTCAACTAAGCTTGCAGCTGGTTTAACAATGGATGAGATTCCTTATTGGAGAGACGGGACTTTGGAGAAGTATACACCTTCAGGTAATTACGTTGTGGTTAAATTTGCGCGTTGGGCATTTGAAAAGTTTCCACAAGCTAAAGATATGCTCGGCACTCAGATGAAAGCAGTTGGAGAGGCTATGAGCATTGCTAAAACCTTTAAAGAGTCTTTTCAAAAATCTATTAGGTCTCTTGAGATAAAGAGGTATGGTTTAGGGGGAGTTAAAAAGTTTAAAAATCTTTCGTTAGATGAGTTAAAAAAGAAGTTAATCTATCCGTCAAGTGAAAGAGTTTTTATTATATATGAGGCTCTAAGGAATGGTATGACGATTAAGGAGCTTTATAAGACTACTCATATAGGAGAGTGGTTTTTGGAAGAGATGAAAGAGTTGGTTGATTTTGAAGAGAAAATAGCTGCTGGAGATTGGAAGAGTTTGTCTGATGATGATCTGAGAAAAGCTAAAGAACTTGGTTTCTCTGATAAATATTTAGCTTCTCTTTTTAGCGTAAAAGAGAAAGAAGTTAGAGAGAAGAGAATCTCTTTAGGCGTAGAGGTTCACTTTGAAGCCGTTCCGGTGAGCGGCATTGAAGATGCAGCCTACTATTATTCAACCTATTCTAAGGGAGAAGATCAAGTTCCTCTTTCAAAGAATAAAAAGGTTATGATTCTTGGTGGAGGCCCTAATAGGATAGGACAGGGCATAGAATTTGACTATACCTGTGTTCATGCAGCGTTTGCTTTAAAAGACGAAGGTTTTGAAACTATAATGGTGAATTGTAATCCTGAAACAGTCTCTACCGATTATGACACTTCTGATAAATTGTATTTTGAACCTTTAACAGTAGAAGATGTTTTAGCTATACATAAAAAAGAGAGACCTCAGGGAGTTATTGTCCAATTTGGTGGCCAGACACCATTGAATATTGCCCAAGAATTAAAAGATTGCGGAGTTAATATATTGGGAACTTCACCTGAGAGTATTCGTTTTGCAGAAGATAGAGAGCATTTTAGAAAGAAGATGATAGATTTAAATGTTCTTCAGCCTGAGAGTGGTATAGCACGTTCAGTAGATGAAGCTTTGAAGATAGCCGATGGTATCGGATATCCTCTTATGGTTAGGCCTTCTTTTGTCTTAGGTGGTCGGGGGATGGAGATTATATACGATAGAGATAGATTATTAAAGTATGCTGAAGAAGCAATAGATGTTTCACCTGAATATCCTATGCTTATTGATAGATTTTTAGAGAATGCTGTTGAGGTTGAGGTTGATGCTTTATCGGATGGTGAAGAAACTTTCGTTGCTTCTGTTATGGAACATATAGAGTATGCTGGTGTTCACTCTGGGGACTCTGCCTGTGTTATTCCAACAAGGACCATAGCTAAGGAACATCTTGATATAATAGAAGAGTATACCAAAGCTATAGCAAAAGAACTTAATGTTATAGGTTTGATTAATATTCAATATGCTATTTGTGATAATGAGGTTTATATCTTAGAAGCAAATCCTAGAGCATCTCGGACTGTTCCTTTAGCTTCAAAGGTTACTGGGATACCTATAGCAAGGATTGCAACGCTCTTAATGCTGGGTAAGAAGATAAAAGATTTTAAAGAGCTTGAAAAACATGGCCTTCCTTATTTTGGAGTCAAAGAAGCAGTCTTTCCTTTCAATATGTTCCCTGAGGTTGACCCTCTCTTGGGCCCTGAGATGAAAGCAACAGGCGAGGTAATGGGGATAGCTGATAGTTTTGGGCTTGCATTTTATAAGGCCCAAGAAGCTGCTGGAACCAAGCTCCCGACTTCAGGAGCAGTGCTTTTGACAGTTAAAAATAAAGATAAAGATACACTTCTTCCAATTGCAAAGAGTTTGGATAGATTAGGTTTTAAGATATATGCTACAGATGGTACAGCCGATTTTCTTAAGAGTAATAGCCTAGAAGTTTTAAGAGTTAAAAAATTGCATCAGGGTAGGCCTAATATAGTAGATCTTATAAAAAATAAAGAGCTACAACTTATTATAAATACTCCTGCAGGCAAAGAGAGCAAGTATGATGATAGCTATATTAGGATTATGGCTATTCAGAACAAAGTCTCTTATATGACTACTATCTCAGCTGCATTGGCTGGGGTGGAGGGCATTGAGGCTGCTAAGGGTAAAGATCTTACTGTAAAAGCTTTGCAAGATTATTATAAGGATAGGTAGTATTTTTATCATTCAATTCTAATATGAAGTGTTCTACTTTCCGTAGACCGGAATTGGTTGCTCCTGCCGGAGACTGGCCGTCTTTAAATACGGCTATTGATAGCGGAGCCGACAGTATCTATTTCGGTATTCAAGGATTTAATATGCGTGAGCGTGCTTCTAATTTTAAGATTTCAGATCTTAAAAAGATCATGCTGTTGTTGCATAAGAAGAAGATAAAAGGATATCTAGCTCTTAATATTGTAGTTATGAATAATGAATTAAAGAAGGTAGAAAAAGTTTTATTGAAGGCTAAAGAGAATAGAGTTGATGCTGTGATAGCATGGGATATGGCTGTTATATCCTTAGCAAAAAGAATTGGATTAAAAATTCATCTCTCAACTCAAGCAAGTGTTTCTAATATTGAAGCTCTTAAATATTACAGCAGATTAGGTGTTAAGAGGGTTGTTTTGGCTCGGGAATGTAGCCTTTCCGATATAAGAAAAATTAGGAATATAATAAAGAAAGAAAAGATCGATATTCAAATAGAGACTTTTATCCATGGTGCAATGTGTATCAGTATATCAGGAAGGTGTTTTTTATCCGAGTATTCTTACAAAGAGTCTGCAAATAGAGGCAGGTGTCTTCAGCCTTGTAGGCGTGAGTTTATAATAAAAGAGAAGCAAGGTGATTCAGAATATATTTTGGGTAAAGATTATATCTTAAGTCCAAAAGATCTATGTACGATAGATTTTATAGATAGCTTAATAAGAGTAGAGATAGATGCTTTTAAGATTGAAGGTAGGATGCGATCTCCAGAGTATATAAAGATTGTAACATCAGTTTATAAAGAGGCGATAGATGCTTTTTATGAAAATAGACTAGATGAATATTTAAAGAGAAAATTTAAGAAAGAGCTTACAGTTGTATACAACAGAGGTTTTTCAGACGGTTTTTACTTTAAAAGTCCTGATAATGATATAAGTAGACGTTTAGAGCATCTCTACGAGAAGGTCTATTTAGGTGAAGTTAAAAGATATTATCCTAAGATCTCTGTTGTGGAAATATTAGTTCAATCTGGAGTTCTTAAAAAAGAAGATCAATTGCTGTTTACAGGTAAAAGTACCTCAGCTCAATTTGCAAAAGCAGCCGAGATTCAGCAAGAACATAAATATGTAGCTAAAGTAAAAAAAGGTGAATTAGCTGGGATTAAAATTCCTTTTAAAGTAAGGCTTGGGGATAAAGTTTATATTTGGAGAAAAAAATAGATATTGACAGTTATGTTTATGAGCTGGAGAATATTGTTTAAATATGGAGATCTTAAATAGTTTAGGAGTATTGCTTGGAAGTTCCTGGTCTTCAGGTGTCAATCTCTATCTTACTGTTGCTGGATTGGGAATATTAAACAGGATAGGAGCGGTAAGTCTGCCTGGCAATCTAGATGCAATCTCTAATCCCTTGGTTATAGGGATTGCTGTTCTTATGTATCTTATTGAGTTTTTTGCGGATAAGATTCCATATCTTGATTCTGCTTGGGACTCAGTCCATACTGCAATTCGTCCTTTGGGTGGAGCTACATTGGCTTATATGGCTACTGCCAACGTAGGCCCGGCATTACAGATTCCAATCGCCCTTTTAAGTGGAGGAATAGCAATGGAGTCGCATCTCACAAAGGCAACAGCTAGGGCTGCAATCAATACTTCACCTGAGCCTGTAACGAATTCTGTGGCCTCTATAACAGAGGATGGTCTTGTGGCAGTAGTGTTAGGCTTATCGTAAAACACCCTGTTATTGCATCAATTGTTGTAGTTCTATTTATTGCTTTTTCAGTTTGGTTTTTGAAAAAAATGTATAGGTTTATTAAGAAAATATTTAAAAGGCGTAAAAACAAAAAGTAGTATTTTAAATTTTTTTAGTTGTGAAATCAAGATATAGTTTTAATTTAAAATTATTTAAAGTTTTATTTTTTTTAATCTCTGGTTTTATCATTGGATTTTTGTTACAGAATTATTTAAGTCAGAATAGTAGGCTTATCTCTTTTGTCTCTTCAACAGATAGAATCTTCATAGATGGATATAAGAGTTTGGAAACAGATGTTTCTCTCAGTAAAACTGATAAAGAATATTTATTAAAATCAGCAAGAGGTGTTTTAAATAATTATTTTTTAAATTATAAATCAAAAGAGATAGAGAGTTTTCAAGACGCCCCTTCTAATCTTATTTATCAGAATCCATATGTTTTTATTACTCTCATAAGAGATGGTCGAGTAAGGGCTTGTAAAGGTGCAAACAGTGGTGATCTTCTTAAAAGTGTCTTAGCTGCTACCAAAAGAGCCATAGAAGATAGTCGTTTTGGGGGTACGCTTAAAAAAGATGAGGTTTTCGATATAAATATAGAGATATCATTATTGTCTAATCCTAAGCTATTTTATCCTGAAGATATGAAAGATCAAGTGAATTTAGGAATAGATTCTTTAAAAATAGTTAAAGGAGAAAAGAGTGCTTTTTTCAAAAGCAGCGTGCCTATTACACACAGTTATAGTCTAAAGCATACACTTGAAAGATTAAGTAAAAAAGCAGGGCTTGGAAATAGCGGATATTATAAAGACAGAGATGTAGGGATATATCGTTATTCTACAATTCAGTTTGCTGGGAATGGAATTGATTCTAAAGTTGTAGATTTGTATCGTTACAATATTTTGTTTAATTATTCAGATGTGACTAAGAATAATATTGTTCAGTCTTTAAGGAGTTGTGGTAAGTATCTTTCTAACCACATAGATGGAAGAGGTATTATAACTTATGAGTATGATGTGTATAAAGATAAAATGCTGTACTCTTCATTTAATGCTGGAGTGATTAGAGGAATAGCTAGTATTTGGGCGCTTGCTGCTATTGGTAATTATTTTAATGATCAAGATTTTATAAGTTCTGCAAAAAGGGGTATAGATTATTATCTAGACGATTATTATATCTATGATGAAGAACAGGGCTTCGGATATATAAAAGTTAAAAACGGTGTTTCTATTGGTACAGCTGCTTTTGCTCTCCTGGTTCTGAATGAAATTGGAGCTGGATACAGGGATGCAGAAAAAATAGGATTAGAAGATTTTATCTTTGCAATGGAAGATAAAGAGAAAGGTTTTCTATATCCTGTCTATTTGCCAGATAAATATAGTCAGTTTGATCGTAAAGAGATCTATTATTCAGGAGAAGCTCTTACTGCTATCATGTCTTTATATGAAAAAACAAAAGATGAAAAATATTTAAATCTTACAGAGAGAGTTTTTGATTATTATCAGGTTTTGTTTGATCGTGCTTCTCGTAGAATGAGTATGGCCCCTTGGATGTCAAAGGCCTATGGTAAGGTTTATTTTGCAACAAAAAATAAAAAATATGCAGAATTTGTATTTAAAATGAACGATTTAGTACTTAGTTATCAGAATGGTTTAGATATTAAAGATGTAGATAGAATTGGTTCTTTTTATTCTAAGGGTTCTGCATGCTCTACCGGTGTTTATGTAGAATCTTTAGCTGAGGCTTACAAAATAGCCAAAGACTTAGGTGATAGAGGAAGAATGCGTTTATACAAGAAAGCGATTCTTATGGGAGATAGATTTATATTGCAGTCTCAATATAGAAAGAACAACAGCTTTATAGCTAGAGATGTTGATTTAGCATTAGGTGGGATTAGAACCACTGTCTATAAGAGCAAAATAAGGATAGATACAGTGCAGCATGGCGCTAATGCTTTTCTGAAGACGCTAGAAGTCTTATACTGAAATTGGGCTTGTAGGTAAGATTAACTTCGTCTTTAACCTTTTGCTTTGTTCAGTAGAATCTGTAATCTTGATATATAGCGTGAAGCCTTATTCTTATGAATAACATTGTTGCTTTCGGCCTGCATCAATCTCTTCTTAAGTTCTTTAAAATACTCTTCAGCCTCTGGCAGTTGTTTATCTGCTATAAGTGTTCTGAATTTCTTTATCTTAGTCTTAAGTTCTGATTTTACAGTCTTATTTCTAGACTCTCTCTTTGCATTCTGTTTGAGTCTCTTGCAAGCTGATTTTAAATTCGGCATTGTAAAACCTCCAATTTTAGGACAGAATATAGCATATATCATTTCGGTTTGTCAAACAATTAAAATAACATAGGCACATGTTTAAGCAAATATTGAAAAAATCTTTTACTATAGGAGGAGCTACTTTAATAAGTAGAGTACTTGGTTTTACACGAGATATTTTAATTGCTTTCTTCTTTGGGACTGGCTATGGAGCCCAGGCTTTTGTTGTAGCTTTTCGTCTTCCTAATATTTGGCGTAGCTTTATTGGAGAAGAGGCTGTTAATGCTGCAGTTGTTCCTGTTCTCTCTGAGTATAGAGCTAGAGAGGATTTAGATAATTTTAAGAGTCTTTCTAAATCTCTTATCAAATCTTCTGCTTTTGTATTGATATTGATTACAATAGCAGGGGTTCTCTTTGCTCCACTTTTAATCAGGTTGATAGCGCCTGGTTTTACAGTGGATATTCAAAAATATGTTCTCTCTGTTAATTTGACCAGAGCAATATTCCCTTACGTATTCCTTATAGGATTAACAGCTATGGTAGCTGGCATTGCAATATCTCAAAGGATATTCTGGAGTTACTCTTGGGCTCCCGCAGCTTTAAATGTCTCCATTATATCTAGCATTCTTATTTTGGGCAGAAGATATGGGGTCTATGCATTGGCTTTTGGGATAATAGTAGGCGGCATCATAGAGCTTTTGATGCAGTTTTTTGCTATAAGGGGAAAAGGTATATATAGAGCAAAAACCAAGATGGTCCATCCGGAGTACGGTAGGATTTGGAAACTATTGCTTCCCAGATTTCTTGGTGCTGGAGTCTATCAAATCAGCATATTTATAGATACTATTCTGGCCTCTCTTCAAACTATTGTAGGTTCAGGTGCAATCGCAGCTTTATATTATGCTCAGAGATTTGTACAGCTTCCCTTGGCTGTCTTTGCTACTTCTCTTGCAACTGCTGTGCTTCCTTTCTTTTCTGCCAGAAGGGCAAAAGATGAGAATGCATCCATAGGAGACAATCTACTGCTCTCTTTAAGATTTGTATCTTTTATAATGATACCTGCAACTTTTGGGTTTTTTATTTTGTCAAAAGAGATAATATCTGTTGTTTTTCAACATGGTAGTTTTTCAAGTTATTCTACAGCTATAACATCAGGGGCTTTAAGATTCTATGCTTTAGGGCTTCTATTTTATGCTGGGATAAAGATTCTAGTTGCTACTTTTTATTCTATGCAGGACACTCTGACTCCGGTAAAGATTTCAATATTATCGTTGATTATAAATATAATAGGTAGTGTTGCTTTAATGTTTCCAATGAAAGTCTCAGGACTATGTCTTGCTACTTCTTTTGCAGCAAGCTGTAATTTCATCCTGTTATTTCTGGCTTTGAATAAGAAAATAAAACTTCATAGCAAAGGTTTTATTTTAGGTGTTGTAAAGATTTTAATCTGCTCTACCATTATGGCTGGGGTTTTGATCTTTGTTAGAAAGGTTTTTTTAGAAAGTTTCTCTCTAAATATTTTAATGCTTATTTTTTTAATTTCGATATCAATTATTACTTATTTACTTTCAAGTTTATTCATAAATGGTGAAGATTTACGGAGATTTGCATGGCGCAGAAAGAGAAGATAGCCAAGCTTCCGAGTCTTCCCGGTGTCTATATTTTCAAAGATAGAGAAGATAAGATTATTTATATAGGAAAGGCTAAATCTATATCTAAGAGAGTCTATAGTCATTTTAATTCCAAAAATATTAATCCAAAAAATGAGAAGTTGATCTCTAGAGTGAACGATATTGATTATATAGTGACTTCCTCTGAGTCTGAAGCGCTTCTATTGGAATCATATCTTATTAAAAAGGAACAGCCTTTTTATAATATAAACTTAAGAGATGATAAGACATACCCTTACCTTAAGATTACTTTTAAAGATGATTTTCCACGTATTTTTATAACTCGCAATAAGATTAAAGATGGTTCGCTCTATCTAGGTCCTTATCCAGATGTTAAAGAGCTTAAAATTACGCTTAAATCTTTGAGAGAGATCATTGCTTTTAGAAGTTGTAGGAGTTTTAGTAAAAACGGTTGCCTTTATCTGCATATAGGTTTCTGTCCTGGGCCTTGTCTGGGGAAGGTAAACCAAGCAGAGTACCGTAGAAATATTTTAATTATAGTAAGGACTCTTCTTGGAGATAGAGAAGGGGTAGTAAGTGAACTAATAAGAGATATGGATGAGTGTGTTAAAAAAAGAGAATACGAAAAAGCTGCCAAGTTACGCGATAGATTGAAGGTTTTAGGGAATAGCTCAGGCATATTTGGTCTTAACGGAGGTATTAATGTCTTAGAGAATATAAGAAAAATATTAAATCTTCCTAGAGTTCCTCGTATTATTGATGCAGTGGATGTATCTAATATTTCTGGTACATCTGCTGCAGGAGCTGTGGTCAGATTTAAAGATGGATTTAAAGATAAAAGTCTATACCGTAAATTTAAATTAAAAAAACAGAATTTTATAGATGATTACGTGATGATGTCTGAAGTCATATTAAGACGCTATAGAGATCTTTTGAAGAAAGCGGAAGATCTACCTGACCTTATCATGCTTGATGGCGGCAAGGGTCATCTGAATAAGATTGGCGTGGTTATTGATCAGGATTTTAAAATAAATATACCTTTGATTGCTTATGCTAAGGGCAAGGATCTTATTCATTCAAAATATAAGAAAAAACACGTTGCTTTACCAAAAGATTCTTTAGAAAAAAATCTGCTTATTAGAATAAGAGATGAGGCTCATAGATTTGCCATAGGATATCATAAATATTTGAGAGCTAAGAGAATGAAAAGCAATTCTTTTGAAACTATACCAGGGGTTGGTGCATTTAAAATTGATGCTGTTTTAAAATATCTTAGTAGCTTAAGTTGTTATGGGGATATATCTGTTTCGGATCTGAAAAAGATCAAAGGCATTGGTGATATGCTTGCAGAGAGGATATATGATTACGCTAGAAAAAAAGGGAATTAAAGAAGCCTCTTAAAGGTTTGCCAGATTTTAAGAAGATGGTATATTAAAAGATATCAGAGAACCCATATCCTTTTCTGATACCTTGTCATAGAGTTATAAGGAGTGATGGATCTTTTGGTGGTTATATGTTTGGCCTGGAGATTAAAAAGAAATTACTAGATTTGGAAAAAAAGGTAAAATCCGCTATAATAGATAGGTTAGTGTAGTCTGTTTATTTATATTGTAGATTTATTAGGAGGAGATATGAGAGAAGACTTAATGCAGAGAGTAGTAAAGCTTAAAGAGAGATTCCAAGAATTGCGAGGTTTTCTTTAACCTGGATGAAAAGAATAAGCAGATAGCAGAGATAGAAGAGAAAATGTCTCAGCCTGGGTTTTGGGGCCAGGGCTCTAAGAACAAAAACATCCTTAAAGAACTAAAAATACTTAAAGATAGCGTTGAGGGTTTTAAGTCTTTAGAGAGAGAGTTGATAGATTTAGAAGAGTTGGTTGAAATATCAACCGATGAGGAGAGCAGTTCTCTATCTGTAGAGTTTAATAAATTTGAATCAGAGATTAATAGATTAGAGTTTAAAGCTTATCTAAATGAACCTCATGATTCTGGTAATGCTATAGTATCAATTCATGCCGGTGCTGGTGGTACAGAATCTTGTGATTGGGCTCAAATGCTGATAAGAATGTATTCTAGGTGGGTTGAAAAAAGAGGCTATAAAATGGAAACGTTAGATGTTTTGGAGGGAGAAGAAGCTGGAATTAAAAAGGCTACTTTTATTGTAAAAGGTGACTATGCTTATGGTTTCTTGAAAGCTGAAAAAGGAGTTCACAGATTAGTGAGGATATCACCATTTGATGCAAATAAACGTAGACATACTTCTTTTGCATTAGCTGAAGTGTTACCTGAAGTCGAAGATATTGAGGTTGATATAGATGATAAAGATTTAAGGATAGATACATTCCGCTCTTCAGGTGCCGGTGGTCAACATGTAAACGTAACAGATTCTGCAATACGGATAACGCATAATCCAACAGGTATTGTTGTTGAGTGTCAGAATGAACGCTCTCAGCATAAAAATAAAGCTTCAGCTATGAAGGTTTTAAGGTCTAAGCTCTATGATCTAAATAAAGAAAAGCAGGATGAAGAACTTCAGGAGATGCGGGTTAAAGGGGATATAGGTTGGGGTTATCAGATAAGATCCTACGTCTTACATCCCTATACTATGGTTAAAGATCATAGAACTAATTTAGAGGTTGGCAATGCTAATGGTGTATTGGATGGAAATATAGATGGTTTTATAGAAGCTTATTTAAAGAAAAGGTAAAGGTATATTATGCTTAATTTTATAATGAAAAGGATTATAGGAACTCAGAACGAAAGAGAGTTAAAAAAACTTAACCCTTTGGTTGAAAAGATAAATTCTTATGAAAGTGAAATACAAAATCGTACTGATGCAGAGCTACGTCTTAAGACTGATCAATTTAAGGAGAGAATATTATCCAAAGAAATTTTAGAAGATATTCTACCTGAAGCTTTTTCTGTTGTAAGAGAGGTTGCAAAAAGAAGGTTGAAGATGAGGCATTTTGATACCCAGCTTATAGGTGGGGTAGTACTACATCAAGGTAAGATTGCTGAGATGGCAACAGGTGAGGGCAAGACTCTGGTTGCAACACTCCCTGCTTATTTAAATTCTTTAAGTTCAAAGGGTGTCCATGTTATTACTGTAAACGATTATCTTGCTAAGAGAGATAGAGATTGGATGGGTCCTATCTATGAGTCTTTAGGTTTAACTGTAGGTGTTATTGTACATGGGCAGAATCATGCTCAAAAAAAAGAAGCATATAGTTACGATATTACATATGGTACAAACAATGAATTTGGATTCGATTATTTAAGGGATAATATGGTTATATCTCAAGAGGACGTAGTTCAGCGTTCTCATAATTACGCTATAATAGATGAGGTTGACTCTATTTTGATTGATGAGGCCAGGACCCCTCTTATTATTTCAGGACCGTCTGAAGAATCAGTGGAGAAATATTATCTTGCAGATAAAGTAGCTAAACAGCTTCAGGTTAGAGTGATAATTGATGCAAGAAATACTCAAGATGGGTTCACTATAATAAGAACTCAGGATGGACGTGAAGAGAAGATTCCTCGGGATGAGTTTAACGATAGCTGTGATGCTATAGTTGAAGAGAAGAGCAACAACTCTCGCGTAACTCAAAGAGGAGAGAAAAAGTGCGAAGATATGCTCAAAGTAGATAGTCTCTGGGAAGAGATGCCAGATGCTTATTCTGAACCATGGGCTCATTATATAAGCCAGTCTTTAAGGGCCAGATTTCTCTTTAAAAGAGATACTCATTATGTGATAAAAGAGGGCAAGGTCTTAATAGTGGATGAGTTTACAGGTCGTCTTATGCCTGGGCGTCGCTGGTCTGATGGTTTGCATCAGGCAATTGAGGCTAAAGAGGTTCTTAAGATAGAACAGGAGAATCAGACTCTTGCAACTGTATCTTTCCAGAATTATTTTAGGATGTATCAGAAGCTTTCTGGTATGACAGGCACAGCTGCTACAGAAGCTCCGGAGTTTAATAAGATATATGGTTTAGATGTTGCTGTTGTTCCTACGAATAAGCCTTTGAGAAGATTTCAGAATCCCGATGTAATCTATAAGAGTCAGAAAGAGAAGTTTAATGCTGTTGTTGATGATATTAGTCAGATGTATGAGGCAGGTAGACCTGTGCTTGTAGGTACTACATCTATAGAAAAGTCTGAGATTATAAGCGAGCTACTGAAAAGAAAGAATGTAGTGCACAATGTGCTTAATGCTAAATATCACGAAAAAGAGGCTGAGATTATTGCTCAGGCAGGAAGATTTAAAGCAGTGACGATAGCAACAAATATGGCTGGTCGTGGAACAGATATTCTTTTAGGTGGTAATCAAGAGTTTTCAGTAAAAGCTAAATTAAATCAGGACAACAGAGATAGTAATGATATTAGTGAAGAAGAGCTTAAAAAAATAGATCAGGAAGTTTCAACTTTAGTAGATGAAGAACATAAAAAAGTGATTGAACTGGGAGGTCTTCATGTTATAGGAACAGAACGTCATGAATCAAGACGTATTGATAATCAGCTCAGAGGACGTTCTGGCCGTCAGGGTGATCCTGGGTCTTCAAAGTTTTATCTATCCTTAGAAGATGATCTGATGCGCATCTTTGGCTCTGAGAGAATTGCTATGATTATGGATAGGTTAGGTATTGAGGATGGCGAAAAGATAGAACATGGTCTTATTACGAGGGCTATAGGCACAGCTCAGAGAAGAGTAGAAGGATTTAATTTTGAAATAAGAAAACATCTCTTAGATTATGACGATGTAATGAATAAACAGCGTCAGGCAATATATAACGAGCGTAGAGAAGTTCTCTTCAATGAAAAATTAAAAGAGCATATCTATGAAATAATAGATGAGGTTTTGGAGTATCAGATAGAGATACATGTCTCTGAAGCAGAGCTGGTTGATAATTATGATTGGAATGGGCTCTCTAAGTGGTTATTGGACAAGTTTAGAATTCAAATTTCAGAAAGTATCTTAAAAGATAAATCTATGGAGGGCGAGAGAGATCATAAGAGTAGTTGGCATAGGATTGTAACCAACTGTTTTGAATATCTGAGTAGTAAGATGCGAGAGATATATCAAGTTAGAGAGCAAGAGTTAGGAGAAGATGAGATAAGAAAAATGGAGAGGATGATATTCTTGCATGTTATAGATATGAGATGGAAGCAGCATCTCTATGGTTTAGATTATCTAAGAGAAGGGATAGGCTTAAGAGCTTATGGTCAGAGAGACCCGTTAGTGGAGTATAGAAACGAATCTTATGCAATGTTCCAGGAGATGGCTGCAAGGATAAAACTTGATGTTGTTGAGTATCTATTTAAGTTCCATCCCAGATTTAGAGTAGCTTCTGGTGGGTTGATTGAAAATTCTGCCCAGGACTATAAGCATGAAGAGGTCAATCAATTTCAATCTTTAAAAAAGATGAAGGCTAAATCTGAAGATCCAAAACATGCTACTCCACATGAGAGCTTGGGGGTAGATAGGCATCAAACCTACCAAAGAGATAATAAGAAAGTGGGTAGAAATGAGTCCTGTCCTTGCGGTAGCGGTAAGAAGTATAAAAAATGTTGTTATCCAAAATATGGATGAAAATCTTCTTGGCGGTTCTGTTTTCTGCGCTATTTACAGCAGTCGGTTTTTATTATTTTGATCT
>CAZVIC010000012.1:0-20050 GCA_964627735.1 uncultured Planctomycetia bacterium
ATTACCTCTATTAGAGTAAATCCTTTTCTCTTCATGGCTCTCTCCTGTTTTTATTATGGCTCTAGGGGTGGTCTTACCTCTCGCCAGTTCGTAATCTCATAATCTATCTGTTTGCCATCAGCAATATCGGTAACTGTTTTTTCTAAATCAGCATCCACTCTAACGGTCGTGCTTTTTTGTTTTAATTTCTCATTAAACTCTACGTAAGCCTTTATTGTCCATGTTGCATTATCAATGTCTCCATAGCCTCCATCTTCTAACGCAACCACTATTTTAACCTTTTTAATTCGTGAAGCCAGCTCTGCATCATTAGGATTATAGATATCACTTCCTGATATTCCTCCTATATAGCTGGAATCACCTCTTAATTTCATTGCTGCCCATTGAATCTGAGCTTCAGCTATATAGAACCCTTCTAAATCTTCTTTCTGCGCGCTGGATAGAAATTCTTGTGAGGTCGCAAGCATTATTAAAGCTAGAGCCAAAACAAATACCACCATGAGAATGGCAACAACTAGTATTAATATTACTCCCTTCTCTCTATTGATTCCTGAGGTAGAAAGTTGTAACATAATGTGACTCCTCATTTATCTTTGTACCCTCTTCAACAATAGCAACCTTAAGTTCAACAGTCACTCTACCATCATCTACCTCTGTAGTATCAACATCAAACAATACTACATTTTCTGCAAAAAATTCATCCTCTATAGATTTATCAGAGTTAGAATAGTATATTTTACCTTCCTCGCTATCAAGCTCATATACTATGCTGCCATCCTCATTTGTAATATTAAGAGTGCCGGCAGAAAAGGTTAGAGCTGTTGCCTTTTTAATATCTTTAGCCATCTGCTCCATTAAATACTGAGCATCATTTAATACTGTTGCCTGTTTACTTGTCGATTGATAGAATTTCTCCCCTACTAAATTATAAGTTATAACAGCAACAAGTATAAACCCCACTATACTCATTGCAACTACAAGCTCCATTAGAGTGATGGACTTTTTATTCATAATTATTCTGGAATAGGATATATCTCATCTGTTGTTGTCATATCTCCATCTTGATTGATGGCAATAGTACCACTATATTTGTTAGAATTTATTCTTACTGCTGTAGCACTAAATGTATCGTTGTCGGTTGAGGGTGAAGTACTAAATTGAAAAAAATCATCTTCAGACGATCCAATATATCCAAGGTCGAGCTCATCTATATCATCTGCAAAACTATTATTATCCATATAATAGCGCACCTGAGCTAAACGCACTGCTTTAAGATAAGAGACAGCATTTCTCCCATGTTGTTTCTCGACCACTTTTACATACTGGACTATTGCTAAAGTCGCAAGGATTGAAATAATAATTACAACGACTAGAATCTCAATCATTGTAAAAGATTTTTTTATTTTACTAATTTTTAAAAAGCTATGTCTTAACATACTTAGAGAATAATCCTTCTAAGTTCTTCGGGATTGGAACTTCTCTTTATAGCCTCATCTCGAGTTATAAGATTCTTACGGTGAAGCTCTATCAGAGATTGATTCATAGTCATCATGCCTTCCCCCTTACCCATCTGAAGCACAGAATATATCTGATGAAGTGTGTTTTCACGAATCATATTTTTAACAGCAGGAGTTGCCTTCATAAGTTCATATGCTAAAGCTCGGCCTTTATTATCACGTCTAGGAATAAGTTGTTGCACTATAGCTCCTAAAAGCACCAGTGAAAGCTGTAATCTAACCTGCTGTTGCTGATAAGCAGGAAAGACATCTATTATCCTGGCAATAGAATTGGGAGCATCTACGGTATGAAGTGTAGCAAGAACAAGGTGTCCTGTTTCAGAGAGGGTAAGCGCTGCCTGCATGGTATCTAAATCACGCATCTCACCGATCATAATCACATCGGGATCTTGTCTTACAGCATGACGCAAAGCCTCTGAAAAAGAGTGGGTATCTCTACCCAGCTCACGCTGATTTATAGTAGCCTTGCTATGCCTATGAAGATACTCTATCGGATCTTCAACTGTAATAATATTATAACCTTGAGTCTGATTTATATGTTCAATCATCGCAGCAAGTGTAGTCGACTTACCACATCCTGTAGGACCACAGACAAGAAAAAGCCCGGATGACTTTTCACAAAATTCTCGTAAAACAGAAGGCAGACCTAACTCTTCTATTTTAGGAACTTCAAAAGGAATAAATCTTATCGCACAACCAACAGAACCTCTCTGATAGAAAAGATTTATCCTGAATCTCCCTACACCTTTTAAACCATATGATGTATCAAGCTCTTTTTGAGCTCTAAAATGACCAATCTGAGTGTCCTCAAGAATTGAAAAAGTCAGCTCTTCTATCTCCTCAGGAACAAGCACTTTATCATCCATAAGCATAAGCTTGCCATCTATTCGAAGCTGAGGTTGTCTACCAGCTGTTAGATGTAAGTCTGTAGCATTCTTTTCAACCATTCTCTTAAGATAATCATCCATTCTCTCTTTCATAAAAACTCCTACATTTTAGTTAATCATCTGGGTATTCAATAGTACCTTCTCGGTCTATTGTATATTCTATTTCATCACTATATGCATAAGCTTTAAAAGAATATTGACCTGAAGCCTCAACTCTATAATCAAAATACTGATCTTCGATATCTAGATTAAGGTTCTCATTTATCTCTTCTAAATCTGCTTCGTCACCTGAATCAGGAAAGAACTTGTCATTCCGAGCCCGATATAGTTTTTCAGCATTCAATATCATTTTGAGATTAGATATTGCAAGCTTCTCCCTACTCTTACTCAATGTTTTACTGAAATTAGGAAGCGTAAGAGAAGCTAATATCGCAACGATAATAACTATAACTATGATCTCCAGCATTGTAAAAGCACTCCTACGTTTTAACAAATTTAAATTATGGATAAGTTATATCTATCTTATTAAATTCTGCATCATAAGTAACTATTAAATCCTCGCTTGCCCGAGTATCTCCTCCTACCCCAGTAGCAGTAATCACATAATTGTCTATACCATCTGCAGTGCCTGTTATTTCATAGCCGAAATTAGCATTTGGCACATCTTCAGGATTGTCTACATCAAGGCTATCGAGATCTTCTGTTAACTGATTATACTCTTGATAATATCTAGCCAGAGCACCTCTTATTGCACCTATTGATGTTACAGCTTCTGATGCAATAGCACGTTGCGATGCTTTAAGGTATTGAGGAATTGCAAAGGTAGCCAGAATAGCAATGATAATGATAACAATAAGAATCTCAAGCATGGTAAAACCTTTTTTCTTCATTGAAACACCTCCTCTTCTGTGTTATATTTTTTACCTCCTATTGTCCTACCCAAATACTCTATATAATAGCGTTTTTGCGCTAGATTATATCCAACAACAATCCCTTCAGCTGCAGAGCCTTTTTTCCCAGAAGCTATTATCTCATATTCATTGGCAAAAAATCTAGATATTCTATAAGTAAACTTTGCTTTCTCAATCTCATTGATTCTTTCTAAATTCAATTCTTTTAAATCCGCTGTGAAATTTCCATTTTGAATCCGATGCTCGGTTACCACATCATTCATTAAATACACCGTTCTGATAGCTTCCTGAGCTATAACTCTTTTTGTAGTTAAAACATATTTGGGTATTAAAAAAACAACGATAAGGATTAATGCCAGAACAACTAGCAGGGTCTCTTTTAGTGCCCAATTCTTCATGTTTACATATTAACCGCTGTTGCAAGACCAAATATGGGAAGAAACATTCCAAGTACGATTATTCCAATTACACCACCTATTGTCAAGATGATAGTCGGCTCTATTATATAGGGAAGCCTTTCTATCACAGTCTCAACTTTATCCTGATAATATTTGGCCAAATGGCCAAGCATGCCAGGGAGATTTCCGCTCTCCTCGCCTACTTTTACCATATTAGTAACAAAAGGTGGGAACTGCTGAGAGTATAGGTCTAATGTCGCTCCAAGAGAATCTCCATCTCTTACCTTATCTTTTGTCTGGAGTATTATGGCCTCATATACCTTATTAGCAACGGCATTGGCTACAACCTCAAGAGAATATAGAATAGGAACACCGCTTTTAAGAAGCATAGCAAGTCCACTACTAAACCTATAAAGTACTACATTAAAAAAGAGAGCATTTAGAATTGGGATCTTCACCTTTAAATTGTCAAAAAACAACTCTCCCTGTTCGCTAGATTTAAATTTAATGATCAAAAATACTCCAACGGCTCCAAATATTAGTAAGAATGGCATCCATTTTTTTATAATATTACTTGCAACTATTATGCCTTGTGTTAGAACAGGAAGATCTGCTCCAAAATAACTATAGAGCTGAGCAAACATTGGAACAACAATGGTAAGAAAGACAACTAAAGCTCCTGTAGAAGCTACCGTTAAAAGTGTCGGATAAATTAGCGCCGATATAATTTTCCTCTGTAAAGCTGAGGTAGACTCCATATAATCGCTAAGCTGCATAAGAACGAAAGGAAGCTGTCCGCTAGTCTCACCTGTAGCTATTAAGTTCACCCAGAACTCCGAAAATATCTTGGGGTGCTTCGCAAGTGCTCCGCTTAATGTTCCTCCAGCTTCTACATCTTTCATTATTTTATTTAAAGCATTCTGGAGAGATTTTACCTCAACCTGCTCTCTGGCAATATCTATACAACGCAAAAGCGGAACTCCTGCATCAAGTAGAGTTGCAAGTTGCCTGGCAAGAGCAGCTAAATCATCAACTTTAATCCGCATCCTAAAACTTCTTTTCCTAGATACCTGCTTTGCTTTGAACAATTCTCCGCTCTCTTTCAGGGAGATAATTACTAATCCTCTCTCTTGAAGATTATTGATTGCCCTAGGTTTATCAACAGCATCTAAACTTCCTTTTTCAATCCCGCCCTTAGGTTTTCTGCACTTGTAGATATAGGTGGCCATTTAGATCAATCTTCTTTTATAAGTGTTACTCTTAATACTTCTTCTATGCTTGTAATTCCTTCTTCAACCTTGGCAATGCCGCTATCCCAAAGTGTCAAAAGACTCTTCTCTATAGCTAAATTTTTTATCTGCTGAGCATCAACACGCTTTACAATCATATCGCGCATATCAGCATCTATAGGTATCAATTCGTATATAGCTACTCTACCGACATAGCCTGTCCACCTGCACTTATCACAGCCTTTGGCCTTAAAAACCAGATCTTTTTTTACTTTTAAATATTTCAATATATCTCCTGTAGGCTCATATGCTTCTTTACAGCTAGAGCAAAGCTTCCTGACCAATCTCTGCGCTGCAACCAACAATAGAGATGGAGTCAATAGGTAAGGCTCAACTCCAATATCCATGAGACGAGTAATTGCTGATGCTGCATCATTTGTATGAAGGGTCGATAAAACAAGGTGCCCGGTAAGAGCAGCTCTTACGCAAATCTCTGCAGTCTCTAAATCTCTAACCTCACCAACTAAAATAATATCTGGGTCTTGCCTTAAGAAAGATCTCAAGGCATTAGCAAAAGTCAATCCTATTTGAGATTTGACTTGGACCTGGTTTACACCATCAAGTCTATATTCAACAGGATCTTCAATGGTTATAATATTCTTATCCGGATTATTTATCTCCTCCAATGCAGCATAGAGAGTGGTTGTCTTACCGCTTCCAGTGGGACCAGTAAGAAAGACAGCTCCGTAGGGTTGATTTATAGCTTCCCTAAAAGCCTCTAATTGGCTAGAGCCAAATCCCATCTGCGCTAAATCAAGAGGGGTTTGAGATCTATCTAAGATTCGTATTACAACCTTCTCACCATAAATAGTAGGTATAACAGAGACTCTAAAATCAACAAGTCTATTGTCGAGTTTCATTACAAAGCTACCATCTTGGGGAAGCCGCTTCTCAGCTATATCAAGTTTAGAAAGTATCTTTATACGAGATACTATAGCAAGTTTCAAATGTGGCGCTGGTGGCGGTTTCTCTTGAAGAATTCCATCAACCCTATAACGTAATCTCATTTTTTTATCAAGAGACTCTATATGTATATCACTTGCCCCCTCTTCTATCGCCTGTCTTACAATAAGATCGACAAGCTTAACAACCGGGGCTTCTTCCGCTTTGGCGATAAGTCGATCAAGGCTAACAACCTCATCTTCAGAAACATCCTCTAAAGACGTAGAAGGGGTTACGCTTTTCTTTTCTTTCTCAT
Organism: uncultured Planctomycetia bacterium; assembly: GCA_964627735.1. Lineage (GTDB taxonomy): Bacteria > Omnitrophota > Gorgyraeia > Kaelpiales > Kaelpiaceae > Kaelpia. The sequence goes on from CAZVIC010000012.1 coordinate 6,201, forward strand.
ACGAACTCTCTATAGCTTCTTTAAAAACATCGCGAGGACCATAAAACTCATCTATAGCCTGCAAAATTTCAGCCTTAGTAGTAATAACAGAATTGATATCACAATTGGTTATTTTTCTTAAATTATCTATTGTTATAAAATCAAGAGGATCAACTACTGCAACAGTAAGAGAATTAAAGGTGCGCGATATTGGCAACACCAGATATTTTCTTGCTACCTCTTCAGACACTAAAGCTTCAAGTCCTTGATCGTGGGCTGGCCTTAAATTACCGCTGGCTATGCTTATATAGGGCATGCCAAGTTGTTTACCTAAAGCAGCTGCAATTTCTTTTTCGGTAACAAAACCCATGGCTATCAACACATCGCCAAGCTTGCCACCATTGTTCCTCTGATGCTCCATAGCTTGGGATAGATCTTCTTCTGCAATCAGACCTTCATTAATTAGTATCTCCCCAACTCTCTCTCTTGTTGCCATACTAATTAAGTTCCTCTAAACTTTTTTCTATAGCTTGCTCTTTGTTCACCGCTGACTCTTCAACAGAAGATTCTCTATCGACTTGAAATGCCTGATTAATGTTGTAATGAGAATCTTTTATAATATGTGGGGTTATAAATATTATTAACTCTTTATCCTCAGTTAAAGTATAGTTATGTCTAAAAGCTCTGCCTATGAACGGGATATCCCCAAGAAACGGAATCTTCTCTACTGTCTCTGTCTCATCTAGTTTTATCAATCCACCCATTACAAGAGTATCTCCATCTCTTACTCTTATTGTCGCCTTTGCAGACCGGGTATGAGGGTCCAAATAATCACTAGAGAGCATAGAAGCCTTAGGTTCTGTAACCGTTGGTTCAACCTCTATCGTCACATAACCATCATTATTGATTATAGGGGTCACTACCAAACTAACGCCTGTCTCCATTCTTTCAGGCTCACTATATGTGTTCGCCCCTTCGGTCTCTATTTCAGTAGTAGCAACTGCAGTCTCAGCGGTTATCTTTATCTCGGCTGTCTCATTGTTAAGAGTAAGGATCCTTGGTCGTGCTAAAACCTTTGTTTTGGTATTTGATTTAAGCAAGTCTAAAATCGCAGTAAAATCGCTTGTAGATATTGTTCCATACGCAGCATTATCTGTAGAAGCAACACCTGCTAAATCTTTGAATGGAAGCTCTGTATTTTTAACAGCTCCTGTAAACTTAGCAAAGCCATTGACTCCAAAATCAATTCCTACCTGCTCCATATAGTCAGTTGAGACCTCTAAGATTTCTGCCTCTATCATAACCTGAGGAGTCGGCTCATCTAACTTTGCAATGGCTTCCTCTATCATAGGAAAACGGGCAGGAATATCAGTTACAATCAAACTGTTTGTACGGGTATCGGCTGCAATCTTACCATATTCTGAAAGTATACCCTGGATAAAAGACCTGCTAACTTTACTTCCTGTAGAGCTAATCTCTTCTACTTTTTTGGCTTCACTCATAGCATCAAATAAGATCTTAACGCTCTCAGAATCTGCATAGTTTAACTTGTATATCTGAGTTAACGTCTCAACCTCCGGCATTCTTAATTCTTTAATCATTATGATATTTGTTCCTACTGGCTGCTCATAGGTAAGTCTATTGGCTTTAAGAATAGTATTTAAAGCATCTGAGACAGGGACATTCTCCATGTAGAGAGTAATTTCCTTATCTTCTATTTTATCGCTGGCAATAAAATTTATGCCTGATTGCATAGAGAATACCTTTAAAACATCTTTCAACCCAGCATCTTTAAAATCGAGGGATATTTTTTTCTCTACGATATTAACATCTGCCTCTACAGCTGAGCCTAGCTTAAGCCCCGCAAATAGAGTTAAAAAACATATTAATAGACCGGCTTTTTTAAAAATTCTCATCATAACCTCCTATTTAGGCTTTAAGATATAGTTTTCTTCTTTGTAATTTAAAAGAACACCCTGCTTATTTACATCGATAATCTTTATGCCTAAAATGCTGTCCCCCACTTTATATACCTTGTCATTAATAATGGCTAAAGGTTCCTCATCACCCCACATTATACCTGAAAGCTGCATTTTAGATAACTCTCTAAGGATAGCCGAAGAACTCTTTTTTGAAATGCTAGATTCTGGCAAATATGATTTAAAAGGATCTCTTAGATCGCTAGCATTATATTTAACCTCTGACAAAGCTATCTTAGTTGTAAAAAATAACGCAAATAAAATTATGACTAACTTAAAAATTCTCATATCTTTGGCATTATAGTTGTTATGGTTATCTGCCAATTTAGCAGTGTATTACCATCATTAGCCTCAACTAGACCTTTGCTTTTATTTTTATCGATTTTTCTATACACTGGCTTAACCTGAAGCTCTTCTATTTGGAAATACCTCTCTGCGCCCTCTATCAGGCTAACCATTCTACCTACCTGATGGTAAGACCCTTCTATCTCTAGCACAACTTGTAAGCGATCATAAAAAGACTCACGGCTAAGAGGTAAGGGCCTAACAGATATTATTTCAATGTTCTCCTGTTTTGCTACGCTATTTATATTTGTTATGAGCCAATGTGAATCTGAAGTTTGAGGAAAAAATTTATTTAATTTATCAAGCTCTCCAATCAACTTAATCTTGTTCTTGTAAGTTTTAAGCAACTTCTGCTTCTGACTTATTTGATCTAACTGACGATCCATTTTTGAAAGCTCAGCAGCAACTTTGATATTATAAAAAATTCCAAAAAGAAGCACTAATAGCACAATAAATACAAAAAAATGCACCTTTCTGTAAATAGATTTCGCTGTCATCTCATCACTGCCTTTAAAGAGAACCTTATTATATCAAAACCCTCTAATTCTCCCTTATCTACACTTAATATTTTAATATCTTGAAATAAACTCTTAGCTTCTTTGGAGCGATTGAATTTATCCAAAAGATTATATATTAAATCCACTCCTTTCTTATCGATATCGTAACCATAGCCAGAAATAAGCACCTCTTTTGCAGTGTTTTTCTTAGAAGCACTCTTAATCTCCATACTATCCAACCAAATTCCGTCTGTCAGATTTGCAGGCAAAAAATTAAAAACATCTGCAAATTTTGCCCTTTGATTTAAAATATCTTTTAAAAATACTGTTTTCCTCTCTAACTCTTTTATGTCTTTCTTAAGACTTTTAACATTTGCACCTTCTAGTCCAGCCGGCAAACATATGCTGCGCTCTATATTTTCTATAGATTGCATCTGATACTTAAGATAAAGCCCGCTCATAAATAAACCTATACATATAAGCACCAAATCACGAATAAACTCTTTGGGGATTAAATCATTTATCCTCAATCCCTTCTCTTGCTCTGCTCTACCTCTATAGTCCGAAAAGAAATCCAAATCAATATCATAGCTAACGAGACTTCTCAAACCTGCCCCAATAATGCCAAGATGTTTGCTAACAACATCTTTCGTGGCAGTCACTATCTTGTTTTCAAGAGATGCAAGTTTAACGTTAACATCGAGAGCGCTCATCAAGCTTTCGCGAATCTCTTCGTTGGCAACTTCACCTGTAAGTATTATTTCCTTTATAGACTGCTGGGGAAACTCTTTAATCATATAATCAATTGTACGGTTTATCTCAAACACTATTTTGTTTAGAACCTGTGCCGAAGTTATCTCTGAGATAGGCGACACAATAAAATCTCTGGCAATATAGAGATTGAGCCCTTGGGTAACAAGTATTGTTGAACCCGCATAATCTAAATCCAGAATTAATACAAAATCTTTTGCTTTAAGATCACCTGAGGTAAACAAAGCTCTTAACACGCTAAAAGGATAGGGCTCTATCGCAGAAATCTTCATGCCTAATTCAGAAGATATACGAACATATCTACTAAGAACCTCGTGCTTTACAGCCATATAGACAACTCGCATCTCTTTATTTTTAATCTCATAAGGAATATAAAAATCGCTGGCAATATCGTCGATAGCAAAAGGAATATATTTCTGGGCCTCATATTTTATAGCCTCCGCTCTTTCTTTCTTGCCTAAATAAGGAAGATCAAAAAATCTAAGCATTATTTCAGATGTCGGAATTATAAAGATAGGGTTCTTAGGCCTAGAGGGGAGTTTTTGAAAAAGAGTCCTAAGTTTTGCAATTATTAGCTCTACATTCTCATTTAGATCCAGTGCAGGAACAAAAGGAAGCTTCTCTTCTACATGCTCAAGAAGCGAAATATCTTTTAAGCCTTTCTTAAGCTGCGTAACCCGTAAGATATCTCGCTTAATCTCTATTGTTGTGGTTACTTTTGCCATAATATTTTCCAGATTAACTCATATTTTCGTTAACCATCTATCCAAAAAAACTACGTCACTATCTATCAAAAAGCGTTTTTGTGCTCTTATCATCCTTAGGATTAGCAGGAACTATGCGCGAATTCAACCACTCATCAACACTACTCTTGTCAAATCTCCAGACTCTACCAACTTTAATACCAGAAATCTTCTTCTTATTTAGCCAATTATATATAGTCTGTTTCTCAAGTTTGAGATAATCAGCCAGTTCGCTAACATCCATTAATTTACCCATAGTATATTTCTTCTTAACTCAACTTACTCCTATAACATCGAACTAATACCAATTATCTTCTTTTTAACCTATTTTAGTTCTATTGTCAAGAAGTCATTTCTATTATAATATAGCATCTTTATGGGAATATTTTAAAGAAACAGACTGTAGCGTCATGGGATAAGAAGAAGCTTATTTTCTAAGACTTATTTTGTAGTCTTTCTTGCCTTCTAAAACAACATGACCTTCTCTAGCTAGCCAGCCCAAGCTCATAAGAATTATCTCTTTGGGCTTCTCTATATTTGAGATAAGTTTTTTAAGAGAAACTTTGCCATTCTTATCAAGGTAGTTCCAAATTTCTCCAGCCACTATTCCAACTTCGGTAATCATATCTCTTTCTCCTTGTTAAACTAATTTTATCTTAAAAAAATAAAAAAATAAACTAAAAAGAAATTGTTTCTCTCTTGTTATAACTACCACAAAAAGGACAATTGCTTATATCGTCCTTACCATCTGTTTTGTAAACACCGTAGCACATTTCACACTCCCAGATTTTATCTTTACTAAGCTGATTTATACTTTTTTTATCTCTATAAGAAAAAAACCATAATGATAAGATTACTGATAGAGGTAGAAACAAAAATAAAAATATTATCCACTCTAATTTAAGACTCATAGTTTATTTTTAGAAAATAAAATATCTTTCTTAACCGGCGAATAAAAAAACCCTGTTTTCATCTTAATCCAATTTTCGGAATCTTGAATAAAATCACCACTCATAGTGTTTGCTACCACCATAACAGGTTGCGAATTTTTATCAACTTCAACGATATAGCTTAAACCTTCAACTCCTACATCAGAAGAGATTATAACATATTCTTTCACATCTCTCTTATCCAAATCTTTGCCCTTTAAATTTGGCTTATTCTTTACGGAAAGCAAAGGCTGATAAGAGGACCTGTAGGGGTATTTAGAAAACTCTAACGGAGGAATTTTTGAATCAAACAATTCTTCCAAAAAAAAAGTTTCTTTTTTATCTGTTGCCTGCATATTGTAATAAGGTTGAACGCTTTGAAAAACTTCTCCCCAAAATTTTATTTTAGGAATACTAGAATCGATATCCATCTTGAGAAAACTAGGTTGGATCAAAAAAATAAAGATACCATGCCAAAAAAGAGAGAGAACAAAAGCTAAAGTAAGTACTTTCAATCTATCTTTGTCTGCAGAGTAGCAATGTTTAATTTCTCAATCCCAAGCTCTCTGCACATATCCCATACTTCAATAATCTTACCCAAAGAAGACTCTTTGTCAGCTTTGATAAGAAGAGAGTCTATCTTCTGTTTCTTTTGAACTAAAATTTCTTTTAAATCATCTATTGTAACTACCTCTTCTTCTAAGCGGATTACGTTCTCATTTGTTATAACTATAACAAACTTCTCTTCTTTTAAAACCTCCGCTGTTACAGTTTTAGGGAGATTGACTGTTATGCCAGCTGGCTTAACAAAAGAAGATGAAAGCATAAAGAATATAAGCAGAAGAAAAACACAATCGATGAGAGGAGTGATATCTATATCTCCTTTAAGTAAACAGGTTTTACGAGGAATATTGAATCCACCAGATCTAAAGCTTCCAGCTTTAGACCTCATTATTTCTCTCCTTTTACAACCTGTACTAATTCTGTTGAAGCTCTCTCCATGCTAATCACAAATCCATCTACCTTTGTAACTAAAAAGTTGTAAGCTACAAGAGTAGGAATGGCTACAGAGAGACCTCCTACTGTAGTAGTTAAAGCCTCCCAAATTCCACCGGCCAAATCTCCTGGGCTAACAGGACTCAATGCGCCTGCTTTCTCTTGAATTACTTGAAATGCCTGAATCATGCCAGTAACAGTACCTAATAAGCCTATAAGCGGAGTTACATGGGCTAAGGTTGCAAGAATATTAAGATTCTTTTCAAGTTTTGGAACCTCAATCAGTGCGGCTTCTTCCATGGCCTCTTTAATCTCTTGTCTGCTCGCAGACTGCTTAAGCAATCCTGCCCTTATAATACTTGCAACGGGAGAAGAGGTTCTATCGCACATCTCTATTGCAGCCATAATCCTATTTCTTCTAATAGCATCAATAATTTTATCCATAAAAGCAGAGACGTTTATTTTGGCCCTATTTAAAGTTATAATACGTTCTATAATTACGGCAAATGCAATAACAGAACATAAAAGTATAAGATACATCAACGGCCCACCTTCTCTAATCATAACCCACATATACTGCCTCCTTTATTTTAACTCTTCTAATTTTTTCAACCTTGCCTTTGCATAGATAGCTTCCTCAGAAGATGTAAGAGCTACCTCTCTATATATTTTTTCTGCCTCTTCATATCTAGCTTCTTTCTCTAGTAGTCTAGCACACCGGACTCTCGATTTATTCACAAAAGATAGCTCTGTATTATATAAAGCAGCGAGACTTAAATACTGTAAAATAGCCTCTTCAGCCTTATTTTCTACTTCATATATTTCTCCAATTTTAAAACTAGCTTCAGCAGCAATTATATCGTAAGGGGAGACCTCTAGGCTACGATATTGCTCCAGTGCTCCTTGACGATCGTTTCTCTCTTTATAAATATCACCAAGTTTTAGCGCTGCAAGCCTCTTAAACCTCCCTTTTTGACTAGCTATAGTCTTTAAAACATTTATGGCTTGCTCAGATTTTCCTTGAGCATTAAAAACTAAAGCTATATTATACTTTGCCTCTTGAGAAAGGTTTTTAGAATCTTTCAAAATATCAAATATATCAAACGCCTTCTCTAAATCATTTTTATTGTAGTAACACCATCCCTGCCAATATAACGACTGTTCTTTGACATAATCTTTTCTGGCTATTTGATAAGAATTTTGAAAATTAGAACAGGCTCTATCCCACTCTTTAAGATAAAAATCTAATTCGGCTCTATGAAAATAAAAGTATGCTAACATATCCGGATCATCTAAATTCTCTTTCAACCAATCGTATTCTTTATCCGCATCCTGAAATTTCTTATCTTTTAAATATATTTTAGCTAAGAGAAAATGAGCATAAGGATCCGAACCTAAAATATCATTACCCTTAATAAAATCTTCAGCCTCTTTATATTTTTCAACGTTATAAAGCAAGGCGGCTTTTTGAATAGAAGCTTTCTTTCTGAAACTTTCTTCAGGTTGGGAATTAAGAAAAACTTCAATCTCAGCTAAAGCCGTCTTATAATCGCCCTGCTTAAAATAGGCTCCGGCAAGATAGAAGTGTACTTTATCAAGCAATAGCGATTTAGGAAAACTCTCTATGGCAACGCGAAAAGCCAGAATAGCACCTTCATAATCTTCTCTCTGGAACAAATATATGCCCAACTGATACTGTGCATATTCGGCATAGAGTGAATCCGGATATTCTCTTAAGATAAGATTGTATTTATCCATTGCTTCTTCAACCTTACCCATCTCTGCTAAAAGATCTCCTACTCTACACAAAGAGTTTATCTTTAAATCTATATCTTTACTATCATTGGCCACCGACTCAAACTCTGCAACTGCTTTTTGTAAATCACCTTTTTTATAATAGACCCAACCCAACATATGACGCATCTGACTAGCAAATTCCGAATTAGCCTCTTGAGCCAAGAATTTTAAGGCCATCTTCTCTGCCTGCACAAGCCTATTGACGTTATAATAGCAGTCAACCAGCTCTAAAAATGCTCTCTGATACCAGTCAGAATCCTCATACTTATAAATAAAACGTTGATAATTTCTTATTGCTGGACTAAATTCTGACTTTTTATAAAACAGAAACGGCTTCAAATAAAACAACTCTGCTTCGAGATCTTTTAATATCACTTCCTCTAGTGAAAAGAGGGTCTCTTCCGCTTCCTTATAACGCTCAATATCTATGTAAACCCAGACTTTAGATAACTCCGCTTTCTGTGTCCAAAAAGTAGAGAAATTAGATTGAACAATTTGATTAAAATTTTCAAGACTAAGCAGATACTCCTTATTCAGATAGTCCACCTTACCTTTTAAAAAATAATATTCTGCTGTATTTTTATCTATACTATCTTTAATAACTACGTTAGCTTTATCTAAATCTCTAACCTCGATATATGCTTGAACCAAATTGTGCATTAACTCTGCTTTTACATCTTCTGATATAGCCGCGCTCTTTAGAACCTCTTCCCAGTATTCAACAGCCTTATCATAAACTCTCTTATTAAAGTACATCAGCCCTAGTTCATAACCGGCCAATCTGCCTAAAGTAAGATTCTCATCTAATTCAAAGAGTTGAGTTAAAAGCACAATGGCCTTATCATACTCCTTGCTTAAAGCATAAAGCTTTCCAAGATAGAAAATAGCCTCTTGCTTTATTCTTATATCTTTTGAGTTTTTCAGAGATTCAAGTATTCCAACTGCCTGGGGATATTCCTCGAGATAAAACAACGCTAAACCTTTAATTAAAGAGACGTCTTCTTTAAAATCGGAACTGGGGTATTTTTTAAAGAAAGCGCTGGAGCCACTTAAAGCAAGATTGTAAAAATTATCACTAAAGCTCTGTTTAAGGGCATAATAATCCTCTTCCTCTCCTGCAAAAGCCTGAGACCCGAGTAAAGATATAATGAAAGCAATGATTAAACAATAAAATATTTTTCTCATTTTATAAATTGATAATCAAATTAATTTGCATGGCTTATAATAACATCCCGAATTTATCTTCTCAATATCTCTTTTAAAAATAATCCTGTTCGGGATCTTCTGCTCTTTGCAACTTCTTCCGGACTTCCCATTGCAACCACAGTACCTCCATCATCTCCTCCTCCTGGACCTAAATCAATGATATAATCTGCAGATTTTATAACATCCAGATTATGCTCTATTACAAGCACCGTATTACCATTATCAACCAATCTCTGTAATACGATTAAGAGTTTTTCTATATCGGAGAAATGTAGGCCAGTAGTAGGCTCATCCAAAAGATACAATGTTCTACCAGTACCACGCTTAGAGAGCTCTGTACTTAATTTTATTCTCTGTGCTTCTCCGCCAGACAATGTGGTAGCAGCTTGGCCAAGATGAATATAGCCAAGACCAACATCTTTTAAAAGATTTAACTTCGAATATACCTTAGGAATATCTTTAAATAATCCTATAGCCTCTTCAACAGTTAAATCTAATATCTCTGCAATACTATTTCCTTTATATTTTACATCTAAAGTCTGCTCATTATACCTTCTACCTTTACATAGATCGCAGGGAACATATATTTCTGGTAAAAAGTGCATCTCGATTTTTTTTACACCATCACCCCTACATGCCTCACAACGACCACCTCTAACATTAAAACTAAATCTGCCAGGCTTATAGCCTCTTATCTTTGATTCCGGCAAAAGAGCAAAGAACTCCCTTATTGGAGTAAAAATTCCCGTATAGGTTGCTGGATTAGAACGAGGTGTACGACCTATAGGTGACTGATCAACAACAATAACCTTATCAATGTTTTCTAAACCTTCTATCTCTCTATGTTTGCCTGGCTTTAACCTGCTTCGATAGAGCTTACGACTTAAAGCCCTGTAAAGAATATCGTTAACGAGCGTGCTTTTACCAGAACCGGAGACTCCGCTAACACAGATAAAAAGACCCAAAAATATCTTGATATCTATACTTTTAAGGTTATGCTCTTCTGCAGCTATAATTTTAATGAAAGGTCTATCTCTATAGCTTCTTCTCTCTTGAGGAATTTTAATCTGTAAATTACCGTTTAAATACTTACCCGTTAAAGATTTTCTAGATTTCAGAAGCCCTTTTAAGTTACCTTGGTAAACAACCTCACCGCCGCTCTTGCCAGCACCTGGACCAAGGTCAACAATATAATCGGAATTTTCAATAATCTGCCTATCATGCTCTACTACAATTACAGTATTACCTATATCTCTAAGTTTAAGTAAAATTTTCAAAAGTTTATTAGTATCGTAGGAATGTAGTCCTATCGTAGGCTCATCCAGCACATAACTAACTCCAACCAATCCTGAGCCTATTTGGGTAGCTAGTCTTATTCTTTGAGATTCACCACCCGAGAGAGTATTGCTTCTCCTGTTAAGCGTAAGATAGTTTAAGCCAACATCATTCAGATAATAGAGTCTTCTTAAAATCTCTTTGATTATCCCTTGAGATATCTTGGTCTTCATAGAATTAAATTTTATCTGTGAAAAAAAATCTATAGCGTCTTTAACAGAAAGAGCTAAGACCTCGGAGATAGATAGACCTCCAATTTTTACAGCTAAACTCTCTTTTTTTAATCTTTGCCCACTGCAAGCTGGGCAAGGTAAACTGCTTAAATATTTAGAGAGCTCTTCTTTTAAATAAGGGCTCTCTGTCGTATTGAACAATCTCTCTACATGAGGTATAACCCCCTCGTATCTTCTGTCATAAAAAAGCTCTTTACTGCCATAAAGAATAATACCCTGAATTTTCTTAGATAATCTTTTGAAAGGAGTATCTAGGCTAAATTCATAATGTTCCGCCAAAGCACGTAATAATCTTCTATAATACAGCATATAGCCATGATTACTTTTTCTCCAAGGCTCAATAGCTCCCCCCAGTATACTCTTATCCTTATCGGGTATTACCAAATCAATATCTACTTCTAATTTAGTCCCCAACCCTAAGCAGGTGCTACAGGCTCCATAAGGGCTGTTAAAAGAGAAGTTCCTGGGCTCCACTTCTTCATAGCTTATGTTGCATTTAGTGCAAGCAAAGTGCTGATTGAAAAGTTCTTTCTTTTTCTTACCTTCCAGATTATATTCTACTAAGCACAGCCCTTCTCCATACCTTAAAGCCAATTCAATAGAATCTATCAATCTCTCTCTGTTCTCTATACTAAGAGTGAATCTATCTACTAGCAATTCTACTGTGTGGTTCTTATTCTTTTCTAATTGGGGTAAATTTTCTAAATCATAAATAATATTATCAATCTTAACTTTAATAAAACCTTCTCGCTTTAACTTTTTAAAAAGTTCAATATGTTCCCCTTTTCTACCTCTAAGGAGCGGAGCAAAAAGTTTTAACATTCCTCCAAGCTTAAAAGAGAGTATTTTCTCTATTATCTCTTGAGCACTCTGCTGCCTAATCAATCTTCCACATTTATAACAATGCACATCTCCGACTCGAGCAAATAGAAGCCTTAAATAATCAGAAATCTCTGTTTGGGTTCCAACAATAGAACGTGGATTACCTCTAGCAGTCTTCTGTTCGATGGATATCGTAGGCGAGAGCCCTTCTATTCTATCTATCTCTGGCTTGCTAAGCTGTTCTAAAAACTGCCTGGCGTAAGCGGTTAAGCTCTCAACAAATTTTCTTTGACCTTCTGCATAGATAGTATCAAAAGCAAGAGAAGATTTACCAGATCCGCTTAACCCGGTAAAGACAATAAAAGAGTTCCGCGGCAGAGAGAGATCTATGTTTTTGAGGTTATGCATCTTAGCCCCAAAGATAAGAATTTTATCAAAAGATTTATTTTTACTCATAGGAAGAATTGAATCTTTTTATCGTCTCTATTTATCTCCAACCCCAGAGAGAACATCAAGATTAGATGAGCTTCTCTTCTCTACCCAAGTATAAACATAATCGTAAAGAGATTCCGTAGTTCTCAACCTACCCTCTGCCAAGGCATGCTCTATATCGCGGGCCAATCTATGTATATCGGTATCCAAGAGCAAAGACAGATCTCTGTTGGCCTTAAGCGTAGCCGTTAAAATTTTAAAACTCAACCTATTCTGATAATAGTTTCTAAGACATTCGGTAAGAAAAGCTCTGAGGTAGTATTGCTCTTCGGTTTTTGGGTCTAATGTAACTTCATTTCTTTTTAAAATCTGGACCAGCTGATCAGGAACAAACAGTTGATAAAATTCACCCTCCCCTAAAATAACTACTTCTACTGCAAAATTAGTTAAATCTATTTTATCATCAATACCAAAGTGGCCTAAACCTCTAAGAGTAAAAACCATAGCTTGAGGGTTTTCTTCCGCTATTCTCTCTACCTGATTAAGAAAAAATTTATCCCTGATTACTACGTTGTATTGCCAGAAACCTTCATTATATTGTTTGATAATATCTAAATATCTATCTATATTGCCCTTACAAAAAAGAGTGACTGCAAGCTGATTTAAATTTAGATCATCAAATGCAACTATAGCTTTCCAGTTCTCATACTGTAATTCTTCCATCTCTATTCTTAAATTTGATTTAGCAAGATAATCATATATTTCATGATAAAACTCTGTAGGATCACTAATACCCCTACCGCTCTCTATCAATTTAAGCTCATTTAAAAGAGAATCTCTAGCTCTATTGAAAGCATCTTTCTCAGTTAATCCTTTCTCAACAATAACCTTTTCTATAGAATCTTTAGGAATTAAGCCCAGTTCATCAATATATATAAGAGGTGAAAAACATCTTACTGCTTCTTGATGCAGATCATCAAAAATCTGCCTGAAAAGATAGAAAACCTCTTTATGGTAAGAATAGACGAAGACTATTTTCTGTTTTAAATCTTGAGGCTTATTACGCTGTAGCATTACCCCCACTGGCGGAATACTAAGTATTTCACCATCCCAAATTTGAAGAAAACTTTTCTTTGATAATGTTTCTGAGTTTTCTGCAGAGAGAAGTCTCACCTTATTAATATCGGGGCGTACAAAATAATAGCTACCTTCAATAGACATAATAAAGGGCTCTCTTATTTTAGAAAAATCTCTCTCTACATGCTTTAAGTAAAATCTGTCTAGATATATACCGTTCTCTCTGGCAACCTTTATAATGCCCTCATCTAAAGACGGGGCATAACCATTCCTTTGAAGTTTATTTTCAATAGCATAGAGACTTAAATCCTGATGATAATAATCTGCTAAACTTTCTAAAGCCCAAGATGCAGAATATAGATCTTCTGCATATAAAACATTGCTCGTTAAAATTAAAAAACAGATAAGTACCGCTAATCTTCTCATCTTATTCCTTTATTATATCTACGATCTTATTCCGCGAACTTTCACCCTTTAATATTTTAATTCTAGATTTTGATACTGAAAAATAGGCTGAAAGCATCTTAATTAGGCTCTTGTTGGCCTTACCCTCTTTGGCAGGGGCATTAATTTTAACGTTTATAACACCCTGCTCTTCTATTATGCCGGGTTTCTTGGCATTGGGAGTAACTTTAACGTTTATCTTCACAGAGCAACAGTATACCGTAAACAATCATCGAAGGCTAGGTGAAGTTAATGAAGACTATTC
>CAZVIC010000013.1:0-19848 GCA_964627735.1 uncultured Planctomycetia bacterium
ATGCTATATCATTATAACCATACTCTCCATCTAAAATAGCTACAGAAGAGACCACCTCTTTCCTGTTGCCCAATATGGTATCTAAAAGAACTTTAACTCCGGCGGCTGGAGCAAAATAAGCACTACCACCCTTATAGTAAGAGACAATTGTAGCCCCTGCCTCTTTTGTCTCTTTTTTAGAAATCTCTATTTTCTCTTCAATACTAGTGCTTTCGAAGATACAAAACATATCCTTACTATGTGACCCTATAACCTGAGGCTCTAATTCTGTGATCTTAGATCCTATATTCTTACTTAAATAATACCTAAATCTTCCCAGATCTAAAGCTCCTGCCATACCTATAAGCCTATTTCTATCTATTCCAGTCTTATTGTAAAAATAATATGTTAAAACATCGACCGGATTAGAAACTATTATAAATATAGACTCTTCAATGAGACGCTTGTTTATATTATTTATTACTTGGTCCAATATTTTAATATTAACTTCAAGGAGATCAAATCTGGTCATTCCCTCCTTACGCGGCATACCAGCTGTTATAACTACAATATCTGCTTCTACCTCATTTAAATCTTCAACCACAGTAAATTTAATATCTTTTTTTAATACACCTCCGGCATGAGAGAGATCCAATACCTTGCCATTTAAAATGTCTCTTTGAACATCATAGATTAACACCTCATCAACATAATCAGTAAAAAGCATAAGGTAACCTATGTGAGCACCAACATTACCTGAACCTATAATTAATATCTTCATAATAGATGAGATTTTAGCACAGAGAAGACGCTTTAACAACTCTTGTCGTCTCTACTTTAAATCAACTTAAACAATGCTTAATTTTTTAGAATCTAAATATATCTGAGGATCAAAGAAGACTCCATCAATATGGATGCCGGCATTGACCTCTCCGCCAAAGCTTTTATTGGTTCCAAATGCAAAGTGGGCTGTATTAATAACCTTTTCATCTTCTAAGACATTTCCTGTTACACGGGCTTTAGGATTTAAACCTATTCCAAACTCTGCTAAGTTTAAAGCTTTATTACCAAAATTAGATATAAAGCTCATAAACTTACTAGGCTTACTCTTTATAAGTTTACCTTTTTCAATCCAAATTTTAATATCTCCATTTAATTTACCAAAACCAGCAATTGAGCCATCTATAACCACAACACCATTAGCCGAGCCTTCAAGTGGAGCTATAAAAGCTTCGCCTGCAGGAAGATTGCCAAAATCACCATCTTTTCTATAGATACCGTAATCTCCAAACCCTACCCTACCTTCTATTGAAAAAGAGATATCGCTACCCTTAGATGTTAGAACCTTAACATTTTTGGTTTTAGAGAGCTTATCGGATACTCTTTTAATAGAGCGCTTAATCTCTCTATAGTCCAAATTCAAACTACGCATTATAACCTCACGACTTACCCCAGGCATAGAAGCAATCCTAACTCCTAACTTAGAAGCTTCTTCTCTAGCTCTAGTATGGGAAAGCGACTTTGAAGTTATAAGTAAAGCAACATCTACAGTTTTAAGTATTTTAGCCACCACAGAAGAAGGCTCCTGACCATGTATTTCTATATCTGGAATTTCAATCAAGAGAGATTCATATCCCATTTTTAAAGAACCCCTATAGAAAAGATTGGCTATTGGGTAAAGCAACCTATCAGTTACAAATAAAAGGCTCTCCCCCTTCTTAAGCCCCATAGAGTTAGATAATACATTTTTAAATAAAGCAGCTTTATTCATAGCCAAACTTTATCTTCGCTATCTTTTTTAGGTAAAATATCATTTTTATTCCCGCCAACATTTACAGTTAAAGCTTCAACCTCATATTCTATCTCCCGAGCTTTTACTTTAAATCCGGATATTTCAAGAGATCCCTCCTTAAGTAGAGAGCGCATAAAGATTATTAGCTACCAATAGCAATAAAATAAAAAAATACTTCATCGGTATATAAGTAGATTAGACTCTTGTGTTATGTTTTTTTTTAAAAGCCAACAATAGATTCTTCATCAGCATAACTGTTGTAATCGGACCTACACCAGCTGGAACAGGCGTAATATAGCTAGCCCTCTTTTTGGCTTCCTCAAACTCAACGTCTCCTACAATATTAGAACCAACCTTATTTATACCTACATCTACAACAATAGCCCCTTCTTTTATCCATTCACCTTTTACAAGCTCAGGTTTACCAACAGCCACAACAAGAATATCTGCTCTTCTAACATGCTCCTCTAATCTATTGACCTTTGAAGTTCCAATATTACAGAGAGTAACAGTTGTAAGCTTATCCGCAAGCAACATAGCTAGTGGTTTACCAACTATATGACTATGTCCAATTATTACAACTTCAGATCCAACGTAATCATCAACGCAGCTATTTAAAATATTCATAACAGCTGCAGCCGTAGGCGATATCGATGTTAATTCCGAAGAGATTAGATTGCCAAGATTTATAGGATGAATTCCCTCAATATCCTTGGCTGGATCCATATCCAATAGCAATGATCTAAAATCAAAAGAATCAGCTAAAGGCTGCATGACAACAACACCATCTATATCGGAATCGCTGTTTAAATCAGAGAATTTCTGCTTTAAGCCACTCAGATCAAACTCTTGATTTAACTTAAAGAGCTGATATTCAACTCCTAGATATCCTGCTAGTTTAGATTGAGCCTTGATGTATATATCCGAAGCCGAATCATCATTAAAACAGAAGACTGCCATCTTTGCCTTAACTCCACAAGAATCGTAGAGCAAAGAGAACTCTTTTTTTAAACTTTCAGCTAAAACCAACGCTATTTTTTTACCATCTATCACACTATTCATCTCTTAACCCCGCTTTAATTCTCTTAAAATCTTCTTTTACTTTTTTGATCTCTTCCTCATTGAAACCAGCAAAATCTTTAAAACTCTCGTCAATAAATTTTGAATTTATTTTAACAAAAACTAAAGCAGAATCAAAAACAACTTCTAAAAAACTTACTACAACAATAAGATCTGATACAAATATCTTCTTAATCTTGCCTATAGACCTATCTATTAGACTAAGGGCTTCAACTGTTAATCTTGCCATTTCAAGAGGAGCAGACGCTGCATCATAATAAGCCTTTTGAATCTCATCTTTATTAGCTGATTTATTTTTAATCAAACTATTTAACCTCAGATAAACATCTTTGTCTCTGTCAATCAAACCCAAAGCTCGCTCTAAAACCTGACCTAAAAATACCTCTATATTTTTAAAGTCTTCTTTCTTGAAATTATTAGAGCTGTATAATAAACATTTTTTATACAGAGATATTCCAGAGCAGAGAACAGTAGCGACAACACTACCTCCACCTGGAGATGGAATCTTAGATCCTAAACTCACCAGATATTCTTTTAAATTATCGTCTATTAATCTGTTCATTAGAAAAGTCCCTTATATTCACCTTTAGAAAATTTTATATTCTCAAGTACTGGGTGTTTGGGTAACCCAGGCAATAGAAGCATATCTCCTGTAATCGGAATTAAGAACCCTGCCCCGCTTGAGATAACAACATCTTTTATCAATAATCTCCAACCTTCTTTAACTCCTTTAATTCGCGGATTATGAGTTAAAGAGAACTGAGTTTTGGCTATACTAATTGGAAACCTACCGTAACCAAGCCTTTGGAATGAATCTATCTTATTCTCTGCTTCCTTTGTATAATCAACACCAGAAGCTCCGTAAATATCTTCTGCTATTTTTAAAATCTTACTCTTAAGAGTCTGATCTAAACCATAGAGAACCTTCATCTTACTCTTTTCCTTAGAGATGCTTGATAAAACCTTCTCCGCTAAATCATATCCACCGCTAGAACCTTTAGCATATACATCAGATACCGCAACATCAACCCCTAAGATATTAGAACAATAGTTCTTTAAAAATTTAATTTCATTCTCTCTATCTTGCTTAAATCTATTTATACAGATAACAGGCTCAAGATTAAATCTACGTACGATCCCAATGTGATGTACAAGGTTGGCTAAACCCTCTTTTAAAGCAGCGCTGTTAGATTTACTAATGTTCTCTAAATTAATTCCACCGTGATACTTTAAAGCCCGCAGGGATACCACTAATACAACTGAAGATATCTTAAAATTTCCTTTTCTAGCTACAATATCTATAAATTTTTCAAAACCCAAGTCAGATCCAAACCCACCTTCAGTTATAACGTAATCTGCAAGCTTTAATGCCATCTCAGTAGCTACAAGGCTAGAGTTACCATGAGCTATATTAGCGAATGGCCCGGTGTGAACAAAGACAGGATCACCCTCTCCGGTCTGAACAAGATTAGGCATCATAGCATCTTTTAAGAGAAGTGATATTGCAGGCACAACTTTTAGATCTTTGGCATAGATAGGAGCACCATCTTTATCATAAGCAACCATAATGCGAGATATCATCCTTTCAATATCTCTTCTATTTTCAAAAAGGGCAAGTATGGCCATTAACTCAGAAGCAGAAGTAATCTTAAAACCGCTATTTCTGGGATAATCTTTATTTAAGCCAAGACCGATAGAGATATCTCTTAAGGTCCTATCATTTACATCTAAGACTCTATCCCAAAGCACTCTATTTTTATCAATGCCTAGTTTATTTCCCCAGTAAATATGATTATCTATTACAGCTGCCAAAAGATTGTGGGCAGCAGCAATAGCATGAAAATCCCCTGTTAAGTGGAGATTAATATCAGAAAAAGGATAGAGGGATGATTTTCCGCCTCCAGCTGCTCCCCCCTTCCTACCAAAAACAGGACCCAACGAAGGTTGACGTAAGCAGAGTAGAGTTTTTTTACCCATTCTATTCAAACTCTGCGTTAATCCTATAGATGTTGTTGTCTTACCTTCACCTGATGGAGTAGGGTTTACCGAAGTCACAAATATAAGCTTACCTTCTTTTCTATTTTGAAACTTCTCTCGAACAGAGAGTCTGACCTTGGCTTTAAAATCTCCATAGGCTAAATAATCCTTTTTACTTAACCCAATCTTAGTTGCAATCTCTGTAATCTTTTTAACTTTCATGAGACATCCTAATTTAAAAACATAGTTAAAATATGCTTATACAATAGAATATAACAATATTGCTGATTTTGAAATCTTAATCTATAAAATTAAGGAGTTTAAAAAATTATCACTAACCTCAAAGATTCATATTCTTTACTGGTGCAAATGTCTTTCTATGTATTAAAGATGGGCCCTGGAAACGAATTAATTCCATATGCTCTTTTGTGCCATATCCTTTATTCTGAGGAAAATTATAATCGCCGTATTTATCACTAATCTCTATCATATACCTGTCCCTTACAACCTTAGCTATAATGGAAGCCGCGGAAATAGAGAAGCATGTTCTGTCTCCACCCGGAATAGAAATCTGATCAAACTTTAAATCTAATTTTATATTCCCATCTATAAGAACTATATCGGGATTTAAGCCTAGAGATATAACAGCCTCCTTCATGGCAAGTCTTGTGGCTTCTAAAATATTAATTTCGTCGATCTTCTGGTGAGAGATACTAGCAGTAGCAACCCTGGCAAATTTGGAGATTTTAAAAAATAGCTCTTCTCTCTTAGAAGCGCTTAAAAGTTTAGAATCTTTTATCTCGCTTTGAAAAATATTGATCCTATCCTTTAGAACCTCTTTGCTGAATAATACTGCGGCTGCTACAACAGGACCAGCAAGTGCTCCACGCCCTACTTCATCTACCCCTACAATCAGGGAGAGGCCATCCTCTACAAGACTGTCTTCTATTTTTTCTCCTTAGCTGTCTTTCTTGAACCGCCTATCTTCTCTTTTACTCTTGTTGCCTTCTTACCTACTCTTTCTCTTAGATAGTAAAGCTTTGCTTTCTTAACATCTCCCTCTCTTACAACTTCCACTTTCTCAACAGTAGGCGTATGCAATGGAAAGACTTTCTCTACGCCTTCACCATAACTTATCTTCCTCACTGTAAAAGATCTCCCTATCCCTGAGCCAGCTATAGAGATAACTATGCCTTCAAATATCTGCTTCCTACTCCTCTCTCCCTCCTGTATCTTAATGTGAACCTTAACAGTATCCCCCACATTAAATTTAGGCAGTTTTTTCTTGCTATACTTAAGCTCTACTTCTTTAATAATATCTGACATCTTCTCCTCCTTATACCTTATTATTTTTTTTAAATTTATTGTATAAATCCGGCCGCAATCTCTCTGTCTTCTCTAGTGATTTTTTAAATCTCCACTCTTCTATCTCTTTGTGGTCTCCACTTAACAAAACATCTGGAACAGCCCAACCATTAAAATCAGCTGGCCTTGTGTATTGAGGGTATTCCAATAGCCCTCTACTAAAAGACTCCCATTCATTTGCATCTTCATTGCCTAAAACTCCAGGCAAAAGACGTACAAGCGAATCTACAATTATCATCGCAGGCAACTCTCCGCAAGTCAATATGTAATCACCTATAGACACTTCTTGGTCTATTAAATGTTTCCTAACCCTCTCATCTACATCCTCATAATGACCACAAACTAAAATAATATGACTTCTAGATTTTAGCTCTACTAAATAACTCTGCTCCAAACTCTTCCCGGAAGGACCAAGAAGAATAACGTAAGAATCTTCTTTTCTCAGCTCATTCAAAGCTTTAAATATAGGCTCCGGTTTTAGCACCATCCCTGGCCCTCCACCAAAAGGCCTATCATCCACAGTCCCTCTCTTATCAGATGTCCATCTTCTTAAATCATGAATATTGATATCAACAAGCCCCTTCTCCTGAGCTCGTTTTAATATGGACTCAGAGAATACTGACTCAAACATAGCTGGGAAGAGAGTCAAAACATCTATAACCATATTACTTCTTTTTCTTTATGGCTTCCTTAAAACCGTCTGGATCTATACCATTTTTTTTCATCAACGATTTAACAGTATCACTTAATTGGGCTCCTTTTTTAAGCCACTCCATAGCCTTCTCTTTGTCAATTGTAGCTTCAGTAGCCTCTTTCTTGGGATCATAACATCCAATCTGCTCTATAAACCTGCCATCTCTTGCAGCCCTAGAGTCAACTACAACTATCCTATAGTGAGGAACTTTTTTCTTACCAATTCTTCTTAACCTAATCTTAACAGCCATTTTCTACCTCCTTAGAATTAAAATTTAAAACACCAATATGTTTCATTCTTTTACCCTTTCTATATGGGCACCTAACCCTATTAACTTTTCTACTATTCTCTCATAACCTCTGTCTAAATGATAGACCCTTGATATAATAGTATCACCATCTGCAATTAATCCAGCTAAAATTAATGCTGCTGAAGCTCTTAGGTCTGAAGCCATAACATCAGCAGAGCTTAAACCATTTACTCCTTTAATTATAGCAGTAGGCCCCTCTAAGTTTATATCTGCTCCCATCCTATTTAACTCTCCTACATGAATAAATCTTTCAGGAAAAACTTTCTCTGTTATGACGCTAACCCCATCGGAAACTGCAAGAAGAGACATAAACTGAGCCTGCATGTCGGTGGGAAATCCCGGATAAGGCAATGTTGTTATTTCAGACGAACCCAATCTTCCATCAGCCTTGATTCTGATACCACCTTCTTCTACATTAACGATACAACCTATATTATCAAGAGCATCTATAACAGCTCCTAGGTGTTCTACTCGGGCATTCTTTATAAAAACATCACCCCCTGTTATAGCAGCTGCAACCATATAGGTACCTGCTTCAATCCTATCAGGTATAACACTATGCTCTGCTCCATGCAGCTTTTCAACACCTTCTATCTTTATCATAGGAGTTCCAGACCCTTCAATCTTAGCTCCCATCTTATTTAAAAAATCAGCTAAATCGGCAATCTCCGGCTCTGAAGCAGCAGCCTCTATATAAGTCTCGCCTTCGGCTAAGGTCGCAGCCATCATAACATTTGCGGTTGCAAGAACAGAAGAACCAAAAGGACCACCTAAATATAGACGCTTACCTTTAAGAGAGCTAGCCTCAGCGTTTATATAGCCATGTTCACACTCTATCTTTGCACCTAAAGACTTTAGTCCTTTAAGATGTAGATCTATCGGTCTTCGCCCTATAATACAGCCTCCGGGTAAAGAGACTCGAGCCTTTCGCTTCCTAGCTAAAAGAGGACCTAAAATGCATATAGACGCTCTCATGGTTTTAACCAACTCATAAGATGCTTCATTACCTAAAAACTCTTTTGGCTCTATATAAAGCCTCTTGCCCTCTTGTCTAACTAATACACCCAAGCAACCTAAAATCTGAATCATAGTATCAACATCTTTTAGATTGGATATATTATCTACGATACACTCTTCATCGCTAAGTAAAGTTGCAGCAAGAATAGGAAGTAAGGAGTTTTTTGCTCCCGAAACATCTATATTGCCAACCAACCTATTAGCGCCTCTTATCTTTATCTTATCCATTTTTAGAAACTTATAACCATTACTCTATCTTTATGCTCTAGATCCTCTATGAAATCTATTTTTTTAACTTCACTTAACCTGTTCTCATATACAGACCTATGTTCAGGGTCTATCTCTATAACCATCCTGCCACCTTTTTTTACAACAGCAGCAGAAGAAGCTATTAACTGTAGCGTAAATTCATAGCCTTCCTCTCCTCCAAAAAGAGCCTCTCTAGGCTCTCTCCTTACCTCAGGAGACAAAGAACCCTCTTGAGACAATGCTATGTAAGGAGGATTTGAAACTAAAAGATCAAAAAACCCCTCTTTTCTAATAACTTCGACCGAATTACCGTTTACAAATAGAATGCTCGATCTAGAACCATTTAAAACTGCATTCTCCGATGCAATACGAATAGCATTAGGGCTGATATCGGTGGCAACAATTCTACAATCGCTCAATAACTTTGTCAAACATATAGCTATCACCCCCGTTCCTGTGCCTACCTCTAATATTTTTAGATTTTTATGCCCAGAATACTCTTTAGCTAAGTAATCAACTATAATTTCAGTCTCCGGACGCGGGATAAAGAGACCTTCTTCTACTTTAAAATTAAAACCGTAAAAATTAACATTTGATGTCAAATACTGCAAAGGGATGCCTCTCTTTCTTTGGGCTATAAAATAATCCATCTCACCTAGAGAGAAGTCTTCAAGATCAGCCATATAAAGATCGCTGCGACATTTAAAGTTTAGAACAGAGAGCATTATTTCTTCTGCTTCTTTCTTTGGAATCTCATTGCTACATCTATCTATTATGTCAATTGCTCTCATCTATGCTTCCTTTAAACTTTAATGCTTTAAGCATATTTTTTCTCTCTTCTACCATCAATGGTTCAACAACTAAATCGAGGTCTCCATTTAATATTATTTCAAGTTTATACAGAGTCAGGTTTATTCTATGGTCAGTAACCCTAGCATCAGGGAAATTATAAGTTCTTATCTTCTCGCTTCTATCTCCTGTTCCAACAGATGTACGCCTCTTCTTATCGCGTTCTTTCTCCTGAGTCCTTATCTGAAAATCCAATAATCGTGCTTTCAAAATCCTCATAGCTTTTTGCCTATTTTTTATTTGCGAACGCTCATCTTGACAGGCAACAATAATACCTGATGGAAGATGGGTAATTCTAACCGCAGAATCAGTTACATTAACATGTTGCCCTCCAGCTCCAGATGCTCTATAGGTGTCTATCTTTAAGTCCTTGGTATCTATTTTAATTTCAACTTCTTCTGGTTCAGGTAAAACAACAACAGATACTGCCGAAGTATGGATTCGTCCTCCTGTCTCAGTTGAAGGAACACGTTGAACCCTATGAACTCCGCTCTCATACTTCATATACTGATAGACATCTCTACCTGAAATAGAAAATATCAACTCTTTAAAACCACCTAGAGAAGTAGGGTTTGAATCCATTATTTCCAATTTCCAATTTTTTTTCTGAGCAAATCGACTATACATCTTGTACAAGTCTGCTACAAAAAGACCGGCTTCATCACCCCCTGTCCCTGCACGTATTTCGAAAATTATATTTTTATAAACTTCAGTTGAAATAAAAGTATCTAAGATTAACTTCTCTAATTTTAAGCTGATATCTTCTATCTCAATGTTAAGTCTTCCTCTCTCTTCTTCGGCCAAATCTTTCATGTCTTGAGCCACGCCGCTCTGATTTAATATCCCTGTTATCCCTTTTAATTCTAGCTCCTTTTCTTCTAATGATTTGGCTGTTAAAACAACACTTTCATAGCGAGATTTCTCCTTGGCATACTCTTGACAGACTTCATAATCAGAAGAAATCTCAACTTGAGATAACTTAGCGATAATTTCGTCATATTTTTGACGTATCTGCTCTAGGGCTGAATTATATTCTTCTTTCATAGAGGAAATATTAACAGACTTCTTTAATTACTTCAATTAGATAGATTTAGATTAAAAGTTGTTTGAACAAGGTAGGGGGCACAGAATAAAGAATGGGCAGGGAAGGATTTGAACCTCCGAAGCCGTTGGCAACAGATTTACAGTCTGCCCCCGTTGTCCACTTGGGTACCTGCCCATAAATTTTAATATTTTTTCTAAAAGCTGGCGGAGGGATTCGAACCCCCGACCTGAGGTTTACAAAACCCCAGCTCTACCACTGAGCTACGCCAGCATATCATGTTATACAAAGAACATTATGATTCATGAAATTGTACAGCAAAAAAGAAAAAAATCAACTTTTTTAATTTAAAACATCGATATAATTCGATATTCGATTTCTTGCAACTATAGACTCCCGCATTCCAGCTAAGTCTCCTTTTTCGCGGTAAATATCGTAAGCCTCTTCATAGGCTGCTATAGCTTCCTGATACGACTTAAACATTGCTTCTTTAACATTTATCTCTGTAATACCCTCTCCATGCTCTCTTAACATATCGCCTCGCATTACCCAAAAAGACGCCTCCTTCATGCGCTCTTCTACCTCTTCCTCGTCTGCCTCATCTGCATATCTTCCTCTATTTACCGCAGCCCAAAGAATTGCTTGAGTAGCTAAATCATACCACCCTCTCTCTTTATTTATTTCATATGCTCTCTCAGCGCTCTCTGAAGCTTTTTCCCACTCAGCTATTAATTCATAACTTCGAGATGCCAAGGAAAATGATTGTGCAGCACTGCTTCTTTCATCAATATCTTCCTCCCCATCAAGTCGATAAATCTCTAGACACAACTCAGCCGCTCTAAAACTCAATTCAGCACTGACATAAAGCAAACCCAGACCGTCTCCTACTGTTGATAAACCTTCGTATTTATGTGCAGCTCTTTTGTAAAACCTAACAGCTTTATTACGAGCTCCCAGTTTATCATATAAAAAAGCTTCCATCTCTTCGCACTGTGCCAACCTAATATCTTCCTCTTTGTTTTCAAAATACACCCTAGCTTTATTAATCCTAATTAAAAAATCTCGCATAAAAATATCTTCGGAAATAAAACCCTTCCTTTCTTGACAACAAACAACTATTGAAGAAACTAGAATTCGAAAATTATTCATATCTATATCAGCAATCTCATTGTTAGTCATGTTAGATATAACACTTGATACCTGAGCCATAGAATCATATTGATTATTTATATCGCCTAACAATAAATAACATCTAGCTATCCTTACAAAGCAGATTGCACTAATAATTTCATCTTCAACTCCAAGAGCAATGTCTTTACATTGAATCAATAGCTCTTTAGCCTTCTCAATACATCTATCTGCTTTTACGTCCGAATCTATCTTTTGATATAAAGATGAAACTCTGGCTAAGATGCTAGCTTTTTCAAGAGGGTCATCTAAAGATTTCAAAGAGCTTGTGGCTGCATCAAGATAAATGAATGCCAAAGCATTATCTTCTGTAGCTAAAGCATTTTCAGCTTGCTCTATTAGATTATTTGTCTCATCGAATATTTCACTTTGAGAGACCTGAGGAACATTGACTCTACGAGCTAAAGAGACTGGAGGGAGTATTAAAAAAGAGATAAATATAAGACTGGCTAATCTTACCGTATACCCCCTCATAGATTAATTGTACCACAAAACAATACTGCAAGCTTAGATTATAAGCATGCCATCGCCATAAGAATAAAACCGTAATCTCTCTTCTATGGCTTTCTTGTATCCTGAGAAAATAAAATCCTTCCCAGCAAAAGCTGAGACTAAAAACAAAAGGCTTGTCTTAGGTAAATGAAAATTGGTTATCAGCCCATTTATAATCTTAAACTTATAACCCGGTTTAATAAAAATATCTGTCTCACCTGCCCCGGAGATAACTTCACAGAACTTGCCTCTACAATGTGCTTGTGACTCTAAGACTCTAACTGTTGTAGTGCCTACAGCTATAACCCTTCGTCCATCCTTTTTAGCTTTATTTATTTTAGAAGCGCTATCGCTTGATAGCTCATAATACTCTCTATGTAGCTTATCGCTATTAAGACTGCTTTCATCTAGAGGTTTAAAAGTCGCATAGCTGACATGCAGTAAAACATCTACGATGTCTACACCCATAGACTCTAGCTCAGATATTAGATCCAAACTGAAATGAAGCCCTGCAGTTGGAGCAGCAATTGAACCAGGGTCTTTAGCATATACTGTCTGATAACGCTCTCTATCATTGCTATCTGCTTCTCTCTTTATATATGGAGGTAAAGGCATATTGCCATACTTTAGGAGATAGTCGACTCCAGGATCAAAGCTAAGCTTTATCTTATTAAAACCACTCTCCCTACCAAAATATACCGCTCTCTTGTCTCCAGGAAGATATATCTCTTCGTATTCTTTTAATCTTCCCCGCAATTTCATTAAAACCCTATTCTCGCCTTCAACAGGTTGGCTTAAAAATAATATCTCTATCTTTCCGCCAGTATATCTATTTGCAAAGAGCCGAGCTGGAATAACTTTTGAAACATTCCTGACTAAGATATCACCCCTTTTTAAATAGCTCAATATATCCTTAAACAATTTAATCTTGATATCTTTTTTTATGCGGTCTAAGACCATGAGCCGAGACTCTTCTCTCCTTTGAGCTGGATAATAAGCGATAAGATCTTTATCTAGGTTGTAGTTGTAATCCTCCAGATCTATATTATTTCTCATCCCAGATAATTTTCTTTATTTTAGAGCCCGGATAATAATGATCTAAGATCTCAAGGAAATTATACCCTTTTTTAGACATACCATATGCTCCCCACTGACATAGACCAATACCATGGCCCCAACCATAACCTCTTACATCTACAATATTGCCTATCTTCTCAAGTATAAACCTTCTGCTTCTTATAAGATTAGTTCCTACAATTCTTCTAAACTCTTTAGCTGAAACAATATGCTTTTCACCGTCTGTAAATATTTCAACTTTATTCACATAGCCACTCTCATAGCGCTCTTTGACAAGAACCTTATCTATCTTTTTAAAATTGTAACCTGCCTTATTAAAAGCTGCTTTAAAGTCTTTAACTTTAATCTTCTTATCCCAGCGATAATGCTTAGAATGGAGACAGAAATCACAGCTAACTCCACTAAGAGGAGGGGATTCCATGTTCCAAAGATGACCTACATCATCTGTATGACCTCCACACGTTGAATGGTAAAAAGCTGGTAAAATCTTGTCGTCGTATACCAATATTAAGCCTTTTGTAGCTAAAACAGCTCTCTTTATACGCCAACGCTCACCAAGCTTACCTCCATAGACCTGTGATAGAACATCAGAAGTCAAATCATAGCTTTTATTTTTATTCATCTCTTTCATATAAAGCGCATAAGTACGGGCTGCAACAGCTTGAGCTTTTAGCGCTTCAATAGGCCACCAATGAGCAACTTCATATTCTAAAACTCCTTTTAGATAGTCTTCAAGAGGTACAATATTTACAACCATTAAACCGTTATCGTTTTTAATAAATCTAACTTTACCACGATAAGGTCTTGAATTTATATATATGGATCCATCGCGTTGCGATAAAAATTCAACTGCAAAAACATTATAACAACTACCACCGACTTTTATTCCTAGACTACTATCTGCAGATATCTCTACCTTTAAATTCTTACCCTTATTTAATTCTTCCTCTGTAAACGGTAGTTGCATGCTATACTTACCTTTAACTAAAAGATCGCAGCTCTTGATATTACTCTTTATAACTACCCTCAAAGAGTCATCTAAAGAAAAGGCTGGCTTAGGGAATAAAAATAATGCAAAGATATAAAAAAGTAGTGCCTTCTTCATTTTTTAATTAGATTCTAATTTCGCCTTAATCCTCTCTTCTCTCTCATGCTCACTAAACAAGCAACCACAATAGTTCTGCCTATAGAGGTTTAAATTTTTTGCTTTCCGTCTTCCTTCTGAATAAAATTTTCTAAAATTTGAAGATATGAATTTAATTCCAAACTCTTTTCCAATTCTATCACCTATGTCAACTATTCTTTCTTGAGACTGATAAGGACTTATTAACAATGTAGTAGTGAAGCAACCTAGACCTCTCTCTTTTGCAAACTTCGCCGTTAACCTTAACCTAAGTTCCCAACAGCTTAAGCACCTTTTAGGTTCTTGGTATTCTTTATCTAAAGACTTGAAAAAAGAAATAGGATTATACTCTAAATATTCACAATTTAAACCAGATACCTTAGAATATTCAAAAAGTGCTTCTTTTCTTCTTTTAAATTCTGAATAAGGATGGATATTGGGGTTGGCATAATAACCAACGATCTCTTCAAAGCCCATCTTTTTAACTTCCTCTACTACTTCAATAGCACATGGAGCACAACAGACATGAATTAAAATACTATTCATAGAAAAATATCAAAAGAGCGCCTTATTTTTATCAGACCTTAAATGCTTATAAGCAAGTTCAGTAACTTCTCTACCTTTGCGAGTTCTCTTTAAAAATCCGGCTTTTAAAAGATAAGGCTCAATAACATCTATTATAGTATCGGGCTCTTCATTTAAGACTGCGACCAGAGCATCTATACCAACAGGGCCGCCTTTATATTGATCAATTATTGTCAAAAGTACTCTTCTATCAACATGACTTAAACCCAGACTATCAATTCCTTCTTTCTCTAAAGCAATAGACACAATAGAAGCAGTAATATTCCCATCATATTTAACCTGAGCATAATCACGCACTCTATGCAAAATTCTGTTAGCTATACGCGGTGTACCACGAGAACACTTTGCTATCATTAAAGCTGCTTCATCTTCGATTGAAATATCCAATAAACTCGCAGAACGTTTTACAATATGTGAAAGTTCATCAGATTGATAAAAATCAAGATGATGATAGATACCAAACCTAGCCCTTAAAGGAGCGGATAATAATCCTGAACGTGTAGTCGCCCCGATAAGAGTAAAACGTTTTAGATGAAATTTTATTGTCCTTGCATATGGACCTTTATCTATAATGAAATCGATCTTGAAATTCTCCATAGCTGAATAGAGAAACTCTTCGACTGCTTTAGATAGCCTATGAATCTCATCTATAAAAAATATATCGCCTTCATTAAGATTTGTAAGTATCCCAACCAGATCTCCAGCTCTATCTATGCTGGGACCAGAGGTAGTAATAATATTTGAACCCATCTCATGGGCTATAATATGGGCAAGAGTTGTCTTACCTAAGCCTTGAGGACCTGAGAGAAGAATATGGTCTATCGGCTCTTTTCTTTTTAATGCAGCCTCAACACCTATGCTCAATCCTTCCCTAACTCGCTTCTGACCTACAAATTCATCTAATCTTTTAGGCCTTAAAGATATATTTAATATCTGCTCCTCATCCTGAATATTTTTATCTATACTATCTTCTTTCATATATTCGTTATCCTCACCCTATATATCTCATTAAGCAGCTCTTCTACATTTTTAGGCTCTGAATTTCTAAGAAAAGCCTTGTCTACCATCTCTTCAGCTTCGCTCTTTTTATACTGCAATTGAAGTAACACACTTAGAGCTTCATCTCTAATTCCAGAATCCATCTTAAATGATTTCTTAGAACCTTCTTGGACTAAAGCATACTTACCTACTTTTCCCTGTAATTTTGCTATAATCAACCTTGCCTTTTGCTGCCCTATCCCAGGAAGAGAGCTTAAGAATTTTTCATCTCCCCTATCGATTGCAACAGCAAGTTGAGAGACAGGATATTTAAGAGCTTTAATTGCAACTTTAGCTCCAATGCCTGATATCTTAATAAGATTTTCAAAAAATTCTCTCTCAACATAATTTCTAAAACCTATCAAAACAGGTATCATTCTATTGCCTTCACTCTGATAATAACTGTATATTACAAAATCTATCTCCTGATCCCTATCTAATCCCTGCAATATAGAATCTGGTATTAAAACCTCATAACCAAAAGCACCGCTTAATACAATAACACTATTCTCTTTAACCTCACTTATAATTCCTTTAAGTTTAGAGATCATACAATTTGGACCTTTCTTGTAGTTATCAAAAGATAAGCTAACGCAACAGCTAAAGCATCAGATTCGTGCAAACTACCTGCTCCTTTTAGGTTAAAAACTTCTTCTATCATCCTTGCAATCTGCTCTTTTTTGGCATTACCTCGCCCTAAGATAGTCTTCTTCACCTTTGTTGCCGTTAAATTAGCTAACTTTATATTTTTTTGAGATACAGCAAGCTCTACAACTCCTTTTACATTTGCCATCTTTAAACCTGCCTGAGGATAAGAGGAGTTGGAATATATATCTTCAACAACAACAATATCAGGTTCTAATTCAGAGAGAAGTTTCTTAAATTTTGAATGTATATATTTAAGTCTTTCTTCAAGAGATTTCTTAGAATCAGATGTTATAGTGCTAAAATTTAAAACATGAACACTATCTCTAAGATTAGATAGATTACAATCTTCACTGACTTCAATCAAGGCATACCCGCTATTATCTAATCCAGGATCAACTCCTAGTATCTTCACCAGCAACCTCTTCTATAATCTCATCTGGTATATCGAAATTAGCATAAATATCCTGGACATCATCATGGGACTCCAATTCATCCATCAGTAATAAAACTTGCTTTGCATCCTGTCCAGTCAATTTTATAGTGTTGGAGGGAATCATCGTAATCTCAGCAGAGATATAATCAACATTATTATCTTTAAGCCTGTTTTTAATGCCTTCAAGACTATCCACAGAAGCAGTGATTTCATAATTATCATCCTCTGTCTTCATATCCTCTGCTCCAGCATCTATAACCATACTCAAAAGTGTATCTTCATCTATTTTATCTTTTGAAACTACAATTAAACCTTTTCTCACAAAAATCCAAGAAACAGAACCAGCTCCGGCCATATTTCCACCGCGCTTGCTAAATATATTTCTAACCTCAGATGTAGTTCTGTTTTTATTATCAGTCAAAGCTTCAACTAAAATAGCAACTCCAGCAGAGCCATACCCTTCATATTGGACTTGCTCATAACTCACTCCAGGCAATTCTCCGGTTCCTCTCTTAATTGCTCTTTCAACGTTATCGTTAGGCATATTAACTTCTTTAGCCTTGTCCATCGCTTGTCTTAAATGAGGATTAGCGCTTGGATCTCCACCGCCATCTTTAGCTGCTACGGTAATCTCTTTAGCAAGTTTACTAAAAATCTTGCCCTTCTTAACATCAGCAGCACCTTTTTTATACTTTATATTTGACCATTTAGAATGTCCAGACATACCTTATCTCCTTAGTAATTATAGGTAAATTATACCAACCGAGATATTAAGAAGCAACATAACTTATTCTTCTTTGTTGTCGATCTTAGCTTGTTGGACTATTTTCTCAGCTTCTCTCTGAGGCACAATTTCATAGTGAGAGAACTTCGTTGAATAGTAGCCTCGTCCACCAGTAATAGATCGAAGCTCAGATCCAAACTTGAACATCTCAGCCATAGGAACCTGCGCTTTTATGTTCTCCATGCCACCTCTAGCTTCAACTCCTACAACTCTTCCCCTCTTTGAGCTGATATCACCACTAACATGACCCATAAATTCATCAGGTATAGCTATCTCAACATCCATTATAGGCTCAAGTATAACCATGCCAGAACCTTTAGCAGCGTTCTTAAAAGCCATAGAACCTGCAATTTGAAAAGCCATATCAGATGAATCTACAGAATGATAAGAGCCATCATAGAGTGTAACCCTAATATCTACAATAGGACATCCTGCAAATACACCCTCTCCCATGGCTTTTTTAACACCCTTCTCTGTTGCAGGAATATAAGCCTTAGGAACCACTCCGCCTACAATAGCATCTACAAACTCAAGCCCTTTATCTCTCTCTAAAGGCTCCAATCGAAGCCAAACATCACCATATTGGCCACGTCCACCAGTCTGTCTTTTATATCTACCTTGTGCTTCTGAAACCTTTGTAATAGTCTCACGATAAGGTACCTTAGGAATCCCTAGTTCTACATCGACACTAAATCTATCACTCAATCTACCGACCATAACATCTAAATGCATGTCACCTAGCCCTGATACCAGAAGCTCTTTTGTCTGTCCTTCTCTAGAGACTTTAAAAGTTGGGTCTTCAAAACTAAGCTTATGCAACGCTTCCATTATCTTCTCTTCGTCTTCCCTGGACTTAGGTTTTATTGAAGAACACATTGGCGAAGCAGGATAATTTATTAAACCAAACAGGCTCTTCTCTTTTTCATCACAGATAGTATCACCTGTTTTTGTGTTTTTAAGCTTTGCAACCGCAATTATCTCTCCGCAATTTGCAGACGTAACAGTGCTCTGCTCTTTACCTTGGACCCTTAAGATCTTCGTTATCTTTTCTTTAGAACCGTTACTAGAATTAAAGAAAGAGGAGTCAGAATCAAGTTTACCAGAAAACACTCTAAAGACAGTCAGCTGTCCCAAGTAAGCATCATATACAGTTTTAAAGACAAAGGCGCTAAAAGGCTCATTGATATCCGCTCTTCTCTCTACCTCTTCATCGCTACCGGGCTTTTTGACTTTTACAGTAGGCAACTCATCGGGCGAAGGAAGAAGATTAACAACAGCCCTAGTTAAGTTCTCTACTCCAATCTGGTCTTTAAAAGCAGCGCCAAAGAAAACAGGAATTAAAGATCCTGATCTAACAGCCTTCTTAAGACCTTGAGATACCTCTTCCTCTGTTAGCTCTCCACCTTCAAGATAACGCTCTAAAAGCGCATCGTCTGACTCTGCAGCAAAATCAATGATAACCTTATATATCTGATCTAACTTAGACTTAATAGACTCTGGAGCATTGGCAGAATTAAATATACTATATACTTCTGTTAACCCAGATCCCATAGCATCAGGAAGATTAAACGGTATACAATTTGAACCAAATTTCTCTTTTATCTCATTTATAAGAGCATCTACGTCTGTATCCTCTTTATCGCATTTATTAACGAATATCATTACAGGCTTATTGCTCTCTCTAGCAGCCTTAAAACTTCTTTCGGTACCAACTTCAACACCTGAATGAGCACCGATTGTAAGAATAACTGAATCAGTAGCACTCAAAGCAGCCAATGCATCACCTGCAAAATCAGCATAACCAGGAGTATCAAGAATATTTATTAACTTAGAATCCTGAATAATATTAAACACCGAAGTGTTAATAGATATCCCTCTCTTAATTTCGTCGTGTGCAAAATCACTGCTGGTGCTACCATCTTCTATACGTCCAAATCTACTTATAACTCCATTTTTATAGAGTATAGCTTCAACCAGAGTAGACTTACCTGAAGAGGAGTGACCTAGAATGGCAATGTTTCTGATATCCTTGACTTCCTGCATACCTTATCCTCCTTCTAGATTTGATTGGTTAGATAATTACAATAAATGGTATAAAAAGGGACTTAATTTGTCAAGGAATGAAA